>NZ_JBIAIU010000007.1:367345-432916 GCF_042871565.1 Streptomyces sp. NPDC005775
TAATACGGGCCCCCCCCCCGGTTCTGGGGGGGTCGCCCCGGGTGCCCCGTCGTTACTGGCGGGGGCCCGGCCCCCGGCCGGGGGGCGGGGCCCGGGACCCCGTCATGTACGGACGTGTCAGCCGGGGATCACGCACTCGAACGCGTGGAGGTACGGGTTGACCGGCCGGATCTCACCGATGGTCAGCCCGGCGTCGGTCAGGCGGTCGACCAGGCTCTGCCGGGTGTGCTTGGCACCGCCGACGTTCAGGAGCAGCAGCAGGTCCATGGCGGTGGTGAACCGCATCGACGGGGTGTCGTCGACGAGGTTCTCGATGACGACGACCCGGGCCCCGGGACGGGCCGCCGCGATGACGGCCCCCAGCGCCCGGCGGGTGCTGTCGTCGTCCCACTCCAGGATGTTCTTGATGATGTAGAGGTCGGCCGCCACCGGAATGCCCTCACGGCAGTCACCGGCCACGATGCTCGCCCGGCCGGCGAGCGAACCGCCGTCCCGCAGCCGTTCGTCGGCCCGTGCCACCACACCGGGCAGGTCCATCAGGGTGCCGCTGACCGACGGGTGCTTGTCCAGCAGGCTCGCCAGTACGTGTCCCTGACCGCCGCCGATGTCGGCGACGACCGACACCCCGGTCAGGTCGAGCAGGGCGGCGACATCCAGTGCGGACTGCGTGCTGGACGTCGTCATGGCCCGGTTGAACACCTGGGCCGACTCGTGGGCGTCCTGGTGGAGGTAGTCGAAGAACTCCTTGCCGAACACGTCCTCGAAGACGTTGCCGCCCGAACGCACCGCGTCGTCCAGACGGGGCCAGACCTCCCACGTCCACGGCTCCGTGCACCACAGCGAGATGTCCCGCAGGCTGTTCGGGTCGTCCTCGCGCAGCAGCCGCGACATGTCGGTGTGGGCGAAGGCGCCGTCGGCGGTCTCGGTGAAGATGCCGTAGCAGGACAGGGCGCGCAGCAGCCGTCGCAGCGGCCCCGGTTCGGTCTTCACCACAGCGGCGAGTTCCTCCGCGGTGGCAGGCGTCTCACCCAGTGCGTCGGCGACTCCGAGCCGGGCGGCGGCGCGCACGGCCGCGGAACGGGCCGCTCCGAACACGATCTCGCGCAGCCGCATGGCCGGCTGAGGAGTCGGAACGGGCTGGACGGGAGTGGGGGAGGGGGTGGTGCTCACGGTGGTCATACCGTCTCGCTTCTCCTCGTGCGGGGGAACACCGGTCAGCACATCCCGGCCGGTGCGGAGGTGGTGCAGACATTGCCGGTGAAGCGGTTGCCCGTGCCGGTGTCCTGGTTGGCCAGGTCCGCCGGCTGGTTGCCCAGGACCGTGTTGTCGCTGACGGTGTTGTCGGTGTTCTTCGCCCCTACGAAGCTCTTGAAGAGCACGACGCCGCCCGAGAGCGGGGTGGCGCCCACGTTGTCGCGGATCACGTTGGACCGCACCTCGGTGGACTCGGTGCCGGTGAGGACGATCCCGGAACCCTGGATCGCGGGCAGCCGCTCGGTCGCGGCGCAGAACTTGTTGTTCTCGGTGATCCTGTTGGACCGGATGGTCATGGCACCGGCCTGCGGCTTGCCCTCGTCGCCCACGACGAACACACCGCTGCAGTTGGCGGTGAAGGTGTTGTTGTTCACCGTCAGGTTCCGTACGCGCCGGGCGGTGAAGCCGATCCGGTTGTCGGTGAGGGTGTTGCCGCGGACCCGGGTGCCGCCGGTGTCGGTGGCGCCGCCCTCCTCGTCGACGCTGTTGGCGACGAAGATGCCCGCGTCACCGTTGGAACGGGCGGTGTTGTGGCGGATGTCGGAGCGGGTGGACCGCTGCTCCGCGATGCCCCAGACGCCGTTGGACCGGGACGTCACGGAGCGGACCTCCAGTCCGTCCGTCCAGGACGCCCAGACGCCGCTCCGGGTGAAGCCGGACACGGTCAGGGACCTGATGGACACGGCGTCCACGGTGTTTTGGGCCGTGCCCAGTACGCAGATCCCGTTGCCGGCCTTCGCGCAGGCGTTCTCCGTGCGGTCCCCGCTCGCGCCCGGCTTGATGACGGTACGGTCCCCGAAGCCGCGCAGGGTCAGTCCGGGCGTGGTGATCAGCACGCTCTCGCGGTAGGTGCCGGGCCGGACGACGATGGTGTCACCGGGCTGCGCGGCGTCCACCGCTGCCTGGATCGACTGGCCCGGACGCACCACGTGGCCGCCCGCGGCGGCGGCCGGGACGGACGGCGCGACGACGCCCAGTCCGGCGGCCGAGGCGGCTGCGATGCTCACGAGGCATTTGATGTGTCGTTTCCTCATGAGCCGAAGCTATGGGCGATCACACCTCGATGCCACGCATGGTGCCCGGTTGGACACGGGCCGTGCCCGAATGGCGCACGCCGTCGTGGAGGCCCCGCGTCCGCCGCGGACGCGGGGCCGTGCACTCGGGTGATTCGCCCCGGGCCGGCCCGTGTCAGTCGGCGGCCGGGCGGGGGGCGACGACGGAGCGGGCCCACCGGTAGTCGGCCTTGCCGCTGGGGGAGCGCTGGATCTCCGGGGCGATCACCAGGTGCCGCGGGATCTTGTAGCCGGCGAGCCGGGTGCGGCAGTGTGCCTGGACGTCGTCGAGCGAGGGAGCGTCGGCGCCCTCGCGCACCTGCACCACGGCGGCGACCCGGTTGCCCCAGCGCTCGTCGGGAGTGCCCGCGACCAGTGCGTCGTACACGTCCGGATGGGACTTGAGCGCCTGCTCGACCTCCTCCGGGTACACCTTCTCGCCGCCGGTGTTGATGCACTGCGAGCCCCGGCCCAGCACCGTGACGATGCCCTCGTCGTCCACCGTCGCCATGTCGCCGAGCAGCACCCAGCGCTCGTCGCCCTTGCGGAAGAACGTTTCGGCGGTCTTGGCCGCGTCGTTGTAGTAGCCGAGCGGTACGTGACCGCGCTGGGCGATCCGGCCCGGCTCGCCCGGCGCCACCGGTTCGTACGTCGCCGGGTCGACGACCGCCGTACGGGCGTTGACCCGCAGCCGGAAGCCGTTCCGCGGGCCGGAGTCGGCGGTCGCGGTGCCGTTGAAGCCGGACTCGGAGGAGCCGAAGTTGTTCAGCAGCATCACATGGGGCACCAGTGCCTGGAACTCCGCCCGCACCGAGTCGGACATGATCGCGCCCGAGCTGGAGACGGAGAACATCGACGAACAGTCGGTGCCCTTCAGCGGCCCGTTCAGCGCGTCGATCAGCGGCCGCAGCATCGCGTCGCCCACCAGCGACACGCTCGTGACCTTCTCCTTCTCGATGGTGCGGAGCACCTCGTGCGGCACGTACTTGCGATGGACGACGACTCGCTGTCCGAAGTTGAAGCCGATGAACGCGGTCAGCGTCGAGGTGCCGTGCATCAGCGGGGGAGTGGGGAAGAAGGTGATGCCCTCCCCACCGGCCGCCACCCGCTCGGCCAGCTCCTGCGGGGTCTTCACCGCCTCGCCCGTCGGCGCTCCGCCGCCCAGGCCGGAGAAGAACAGGTCCTCCTGGCGCCACATCACCCCTTTGGGCATGCCCGTGGTGCCGCCCGTGTAGATGATGAACTGGTCGTCGGCCGAGCGGGGCGCGAAACCGCGCCCCGGGTCCCCGGCCGCCTCCGCCGAGGCGAACGCGACGGCGTCCGGGCCGGGTGTGCCGTCCGCCGGCGGCCCCACCCGCACGAGATGGCGGAGCTTCGGCGCCCGGGGGGCGGCGGCCGCGACACGCTCGTCGAACTCCGCGTCGAAGACCAGAGCCGTCAGATCCGCGTCACGGTAGAGGTAGACCAACTCCTCCTCCACGTAGCGGTAGTTGACGTTGACCGGGACGATGCGCGCCTTCACGCAGGCCAGCACGGTCTGGAGGTACTCGACGCCGTTGTAGAGGTGCAGGCCGAGGTGCTCGCCGGGGCCGATGCCCGCCTCGATGAGGTGGTGCGCGATACGGTTGGCCGCGGTGTCGAGCTCCGCGTACGTGAGCCTGCGCTCGGCCCCTGTTCCGGGATGGTCGAGGTAGACGAGCGCCTCCCGTTCCGGGACGGCGTCGACCACCGATTCGAACAGGTCGGCAAGGTTGTACTCCACCGTTCCTCCTGACCCCGGTTGCTGAGTGGCCCGGCGGTCATTAGAGCGCCGACCGGCACAAGTGGGAAGGGGGCCCGGGAGGAAAACTGACTGACTGTCAGAAAACTATTGAACTGCCTCCCCGCTTACTGCAACCTGTTCTAGCCTTGAGACGGGAGACAGACCATGGGCGGTACGGAACACCTCACCGTGCAGCGCGAAGGCGCCACACTGGTGCTCACCCTGAACCGGCCCGAGAGCAAGAACGCGCTCTCGCTGCCGATGCTGGTCGGCCTGTACGACGGCTGGCTGGCCGCCGACGAGGACGAGGAGATCCGCTCCGTCGTCCTCACCGGAGCAGGCGGCTGCTTCTGCGCCGGCATGGACCTCAAGGCCCTGGCCGGCAAGGGAATGGAGGGCGAGCGGTACCGGGACCGGATGACGGCCGACCCCGACCTGCACTGGAAGGCCATGCTCCGCCACCACCGGCCCCGGAAGCCGGTCATCGCCGCCGTCGAGGGTCACTGCGTGGCGGGCGGCACCGAGATCCTGCAGGGCACCGACATCCGCATCGCCGGCGAGAGCGCCACCTTCGGACTCTTCGAGGTCCGCCGCGGCCTCTTCCCCATCGGCGGCTCCACCGTACGGCTGCCGCGCCAGATCGCCCGCACGCACGCACTCGAGATGCTGCTCACCGGCCGCCCCTACACCGCCGGCGAAGCCGCCCGGATCGGGCTGATCGGCCGGGTCGTGCCCGACGGCGCCGCACTGGACGCGGCGCTCGCCGTCGCCGAGCAGATCAACGCCTGCGGCCCGCTCGCCGTCGAGGAGGTCAAGGCGTCCGTGTACGAGACCGCGGAGATGACCGAGACCGACGGCCTCGCCGCCGAACTGAAGCGCGGCTGGCCCGTCTTCGCCACCGCCGACGCCAAGGAGGGCGCCCGCGCCTTCGCCGAGAAGCGCCCTCCCGTCTACCGGCGGGCCTGACCGACGAGACACTGCCCAACCAAGGAGGCAACCGTGCCCGACGTCCTCAGCGCACCGCTGGTGGTCGAATTCCCCTTCACCCGCTCCCTCGGCCCCGTACAGAGCGCCTTCCTCACCGGACTGCGCGAACGCACCGTCCTCGGCGTCCGGACGGGCGACGGCAAGGTCCTGGTCCCGCCCGTCGAGTACGACCCCGTCACCGCCGAGGAGATCGGCGACCTGGTCGAGGTCGCGGCCACCGGAACGGTCACCACCTGGGCCTGGAACCCGCACCCCCGCCGCGACCAGCCGCTCGACACCCCCTTCGCCTGGGTGCTCGTCCGTCTCGACGGCGCCGACACCGCGCTCCTGCACGTCCTCGACGCACCGGGCCCCGAAGCCGTCAGCACCGGCATGCGCGTCCGCGTCCGCTGGGCCGAGGCCCGAACCGGTGCCATCACGGACATCGCCTGCTTCGAACCGTACGAGGGTGAACCGGGCGGATGCGCCCCGCACGAAGGCGAGTTCGCGGACCCGGTGACCGGCATCGTCACCCCCGCACGCCTGGACTACACCTACTCGCCGGGCCGCGCGCAGAGCGCCTACCTCGAAGCGCTCGCCGGCCGGCGAGTCGTCGGGGAACGCTGCCCGTCCTGCCGCAAGGTGTACGTCCCGCCCCGCGGCGCCTGCCCCACCTGCGGCGTCGCCACCGACGAACGGGTCGAGGTCGGGCCCCGCGGCACGGTCACCACCTTCTGCGTCGTCAACATCAAGGCGAAGAACCTCGACATCGAGGTGCCCTACGTCTACGCGCACATCGCCCTCGACGGCGCCGACCTCGCCCTGCACGCCCGGATCGGCGGCATCCCCTACGACCAGGTGCGGATGGGACTGCGCGTCGAGCCCGTATGGGCCGAGGGCAGCCGCCACCCCGACCACTACCGGCCCACCGGCGAGCCGGACGCCGACTACGACGCGTACAAGGAGCTGGTCTAGATGCGAGACGTAGCGATCGTCGCCTTCGCGCAGACCGACCACCTGCGGCGCACCGACGAACTGTCCGAAGTCGAGATGCTGATGCCCGTCCTGCACCAGGTCCTCGACGCCACCGGCCTCAGGACCAGCGACATCGGCTTCACCTGCTCCGGCTCCAGCGACTACCTCGCCGGCCGCGCCTTCTCCTTCACCATGGCGCTGGACGGGGTGGGCGCGCACCCGCCGATCTCCGAGTCCCATGTCGAGATGGACGGTGCCTGGGCCCTGTACGAGGCCTGGGTGAAGATCCAGACCGGTGAGGCGGACACCGCGCTCGTCTACGCGTACGGGAAGTCCTCGCCCGGCCAGGTGCGTGACGTCCTCACCCGGCAGCTCGACCCGTACTACACCGCACCGCTGTGGCCCGACTCCGTCGCGCTCGCCGCACTCCAGGCCCAGGCGCTCATCGACGCGGGCGATACCGACGAGACCGCGCTCGCGGCCGTCGCCGCCCGCAGCCGCGCGGACGCGTCCGACAACCCGCACGCGCAGCTCGACGGCGCGGTCCCTGCCGGTGACTACCTCGTCCAGCCGCTGCGGACCGGCGACTGCCCGCCCATCGGCGACGGCGCCGCCGCCGTGATCCTCGCCGCAGGCGACACCGCGCGGGCCCTGTGCGCACGGCCCGCCTGGATCCGGGGCATCGACCACCGCATCGAGGCCCACGGTCTCGGAGTGCGCGAGCTGACCGAATCGCCGTCGACCCGGCTCGCCGCCGAACGGGCCGGGGTCTTCGAACGCCCCGTCGACACCGCCGAACTGCACGCACCGTTCACCTCGCAGGAAGTGGTGCTGCGCAAGGCCCTCGGTCTCGGCGACGACGTCCGGGTCAACCCGTCCGGCGGCGCACTGGCCGCCAATCCGCTCATGGCCGCCGGGCTGATCCGCCTCGGTGAGGCCGCCGCCCGCATCCACCGCGGCGAGTCCGACCGGGCACTCGCCCATGCCACGTCAGGGCCCTGCCTCCAGCAGAACCTCGTCGCCGTACTCGAAGGGGAGAGCGCCCATGCCTAAGGAGCCCGTGGCCGTCGTCGGCATCGGCCAGACCAAGCACGTCTCCGCCCGCCGCGACGTCTCCCTCGCCGGCCTCGTCCGCGAAGCCGCCGTGGCCGCCCTCCAGGACGCCGGCCTGACCTGGGCGGACATCGACGCCGTCGTCATCGGCAAGGCGCCCGACTTCTTCGAGGGCGTGATGATGCCGGAGCTCTACCTCGCCGACGCCCTGGGCGCGGTCGGAAAACCGATGCTCCGGGTCCACACCGCCGGTTCGGTCGGCGGCTCCACCGCGCTCGTCGCCGCGAACCTCGTCGCGGCCCGCGTGCACCGGACCGTCCTCACCCTCGCCTTCGAGAAGCAGTCGGAGTCCAACGCGATGTGGGGCCTCTCGCTCCCCATCCCGTTCCAGCAGCCGCTGCTGGCCGGCGCGGGCGGCTTCTTCGCTCCGCACGTGCGCGCCTACATGCGCCGGACCGGGGCGCCGGACACCGTCGGCTCGCTCGTCGCGTACAAGGACCGGCGCAACGCGCTCAAGAACCCGTACGCCCACATCCACGACCGGGACATCACCCTGGAGAAGATCCAGGCCGCGCCCATGCTCTGGGATCCCATCCGCTACTCGGAGACGTGCCCGTCCTCCGACGGGGCCTGCGCGATGATCCTCACCGACCGCACGGGAGCCGACCGTTCACCGCATCCGCCCGCCTGGGTGCACGGCGGAGCGATGCGCAGCGAACCGACCCTCTTCGCCGGCAAGGACTTCGTCTCGCCGCAGGCCGGCAAGGACTGCGCCGCCGACGTGTACCGGCAGGCCGGGATCAGTGACCCGCGCCGGGAGATCGACGCCGTCGAGATGTACGTGCCGTTCTCCTGGTACGAACCCATGTGGCTGGAGAACCTCGGCTTCGCGGACGAGGGCGAGGGCTGGAAACTGACCGAGGCCGGAGTCACCGAACTCGACGGTGACCTGCCCGTGAACCCCTCGGGCGGCGTGCTCTCCACCAATCCCATCGGCGCCTCAGGAATGATCCGTTTCGCCGAGGCCGCCCTCCAGGTGCGGGGACGGGCGGGCGAACACCAGGTGGACGGGGCCCGGCGGGCGCTCGGCCACGCCTACGGCGGCGGGGCGCAGTTCTTCTCCATGTGGCTCGTCGGTTCCGAACCGCCCACGGGCTGACCCGCGAGTCCCCCGGACAGGCCGCACCACCGGCCGTGTACCGCGACCTGTTCGGGAACGCCCGCGATGGCTAGGCTCAGTCCCGGCCGCAATGACGAGCGCAAGGAGCGTACGTGGCGCGCAGAATGAGACCCCAGCCGCCCTTCGCCCGCTGGGACAGGCCGGAACTCGACCTCGGCAACGCTCGGTGGCGGTCCGGCAGCCAGGGCGTCGGCGACGTCCAGATCGCCTTCGTCGAGGGGTTCATCGCGATGCGCAACGCCGGGCGCCCGGGCAACCCGCCGCTGGTCTTCGCCCCTGCGCAATGGCGCACGTTCGTCGTGAACGCCCAGCACGGAAAGTTCGACCCGAGCTGACGGCCGCCCACCGGATCGCGGCAGCCCGGCCGGACCGGTCGCCGGGAGCGGTGCGGGGGTCGCCGTCTTGTCAGACGAGCGCCGGTGCGGGAGCGGGCAGGTAGGGAACGATGTTGCGCCAGGCACGTTCGATGTAAGCCTCCTTCTCGCCGACCGGGGCGACATAGTGCAGTGCACTTTCGGCGGCGTCGTTGCCCTCGAGGCGGGCGATGATCCAGGCGGCAAGGTAGTGCGAGGCCAGGCAGCCACCTGCTGTGGCGATGTTGTCCTTGGCGTAGAAGGGCTGGTTGAGCACCTCGACGCCGGCGGCGACCACCCAGGGCTTGGTGATCAGGTCGGTGCAGGCGGGGATGTGGTCGAGCAGGCCGAGCTTGGCCAGCACGAGCGCGCCGGAGCACTGCGCCGCGATGAGCTGGCGCGAGGGGTCCAGGCCGCTCAGGATGTTCATGATCGCCGGGTCTTCGACGACCTCGCGGGTAGCGATGCCACTGCCGATGATGACGGCGTCAGCGGCGCACGCCTCCTCAAGAGTGGCCATCTGTTCGATGACCGCCCCGTTCATCGACGTCACCTTGGGGCCGGGGGTGGCGATGGTGACGCGCCAGTCGTCGGACTTGATCCGGTTGAGTACACCGAACGCGATCAGGGAGTCGAGCTCGTTGTAGCCCTCGAAGGTGAGGATGGCGATGTGCACGGCGGCTGTCCTTCCGTATGAACGGGCGTGGGTCCAGACGGTAAGGACCCGCGAACAGGACAGTCAAAGAATTGTCATGGATACACTTCGATGCATGGCACCCTCGCGGTACAAGGAACTGGTCGACGTGCTCGCATCCGACATCCGGACGGGGCGGCTCGCCGCGGGCGCGCGGCTGCCGACACACCGCGGGCTCGCCGCTCGTGAGGGCATCGCCGTGGTGACCGCAACCCGGGTGTACGCCGAATTGGAGACGATGGGCCTGGTGAGCCGGGAACAGGGCCGTGGCACGTTCGTACGTGACATCGCGGTGCCCGCCGGTCACGGCATCGATCAGCAGGTCGTCGCCACGGATGCCGTGGACCTCAACTTCAACTATCCGTCGCTGCCCGGCCAAGCCGACCTCCTGCGGCAGGCCCTGCGAGAGGTGGCCACCTCGGGGGACCTCGACACGCTGCTGCGCTACCAGCCACACCGAGGGCGTCCCCAGGACAGAGCCTCGGTCGCACGTCACCTGAGGCGCCGGGGAATCACCACTGACGCGGATCGGGTTCTCATCGCCAACGGCGCCCAGCACGGCCTGGCCATCACCGTCATGGCCGCGCTCGACGCCGGCGACGTCGTCGCGGTCGACGCACTGACCTATCCCGGTTTCAAGGTGCTCGCGCACGCCTTTCACCTCGACCTCGCGCCCATACCGGCGACCGCCGACGGACCAAATCTCGATGCCCTCGAGAAGCTGTGCGCGACCCGTCCTGTGCGCGCGATCTACACCATGCCCACCTTGCACAACCCGCTGGGCTGGGTCATGCCGGCAACCGACCGGAACCGCCTGATCAAGATCGCCCGACAGTACGGCCCCCTCATCATCGAAGACGCCTCCTACGCCTTCCTGGTCGAGGACCCTCCTCCGCCTCTGGCCGCAACCGCGCCGGACATCACCGTCTACGTCTCAGGGCTGTCCAAGAGCATCGCCACCGGCCTGCGGGTCGGCTTCGTCGTCGCCCCGCCCTCCGTGGTGCCCTCGCTCGAACGCGCGATCCGTGCGACCACTTGGAACACCCCCGCCCTCACCACCGCGATCGCCTGTCGCTGGCTCGACGACGGCACGGTGGACCACCTGGAAGCGCGGAAACGGGACGACGCCAAGGCCCGCCAGTCACTCGCCGGACAAGAGCTGACGGGCCTGCCACTCATCGGCCACCCCTCGTCCTACTTCACATGGCTGCCACTGCCCGACGACGCACGCGCCGATCGCCTGACCGCGACCCTTGCGCGCCGGAACGTCTCGGTCACCACGGCGGAGCCGTTCACCACCTCGACGCACACACCGCAGGCGATCCGCCTCGCTCTGGGCTCGACCGATCTGGACAGTCTCCGTTCGACGCTGCGCACAGTGCGACGAGTCGTCGTCGAGGACGCCTGCACCTGAACCTCCTCGACCGGCCCGCACCGACGTCTGCGTACGAAAGCCGCTCGGCGCCGACGGAACGGTCGGCCTGCGACCCACGACCGATGAGGAAATCACCGCAGCGGCCTTCTCCGGTGATTTCCCGCAGGCCGGCCACGGTCAAAAGCTGGTGTCACATGACGAGCGGCAACGCGCGGTCGGTGGGTAGCGTGGTGGGTGTGACAGGTGAGAGCGATCTTCGCGTCCTGCTGAGCGGCCTGCGCCCCGAGCTGAACCCGGGGCGCTACGTCTACGTGACCACGTCCGACGGGGCCGTACCCGACAGTGCCCGCCCCGTCGTCACGGTCCGTGAGGCCGAAGGTCTCACGCTGGTGCTCCCGCAGGCCGAAGCCGCGGCGGCCGGGCTGCCGTACTCCTACGTGGCCGGCTGGATCACTCTCCGTGTGCATTCGGCCCTGGAGGCCGTCGGTCTGACCGCCGCAGTCTCGCTCGCCCTCACCGATGCGGGGATCAGCTGCAACGTGGTGGCCGGGTTCCACCACGACCACCTCTTCGTCCCGTACGACCGGGCTGCCGAGGCCGTCGCCGTGCTGGAGACGCTGGCGGCGGAGTCGGGTACGGGGTGACCGGGGGCGCTGCGACGGGGCGGAGCCGCGATGACCTGCCCGGGCCCGGCTCGGCGAGGCGGGCCCGGACACGTAACATGTCTCCATGTCCTTCCTCCGCCGCCGTAGCGCCGCCACACCCGCGGGCCCCGACTTCGACGTCCTGGCCATGGACCCGGGCGACTGGCCCGGAAACCTCGGCGCCGGCCTGCTGCCCGCCCCCGACGGCAGCTGCCAGGGTGTGTTCCTGCGCTACGACCTGTTCGGCGGCCGCGGCCCCGCGATGATCATCGGCAACCTCCCGGAGGGCTCGCCCGCCCGCGAGACCGAGGAGGGCCAGGTCCCCTTCGAGGTGGCCCAGCTGCTGCTCGCGCTGGAGAACGACGAGCCGGTCGAGGTCACCGGAACCGAGGACATGCCCGTGATGCAGGGGGACAACCTGCTGATCGTCCGCCGTGTGAAGCTCTCCGAGAGCCGTATCTCCTGCGTGCAGTTCGACCGCAGCGACGGTGTCCTCGTCACCATCGCCAGCTGGGACCGGCCGATCACCGACGATCTGTACACCCTCCTGAAGCCGCTGCCCGCCGAGCTCTTCCAGCAGGGCTGAGCCGGCCCCGGCCGCCGTACGGCTGCGCCACTTCCGTCCAAGTACACGCTGTCTCTGTCCAAGAGGCCGCTTTGTCATGCGTCTTGTCCGGGCAGTCGTCGGACCTCTAGCGTCGTCCGGCATGACATCCGGGATGACGCGACGTACCACTGTGAAGACGGCGATCGGTGCAACGGGGGCCCTTGCGTGGGGAGTTCCCGTCCTTTCCGGCACGGCAGCCGCCACCGGCACCTCCGATGAATCAGGGAAGGGCAAGCGGAGGGCGGAGCTGCCGAACCCGGAGCTCCACTACCGTGCGCCCGCCGCCGGCTGGGAGCGTGAGTCGCTGCCCATCGGCGGCGGGGCCCTGGGCGCGAGTGTCCATGGAACGCTCGCCTCCGAACTCCTCACCCTCAACGAGAAGACGCTGTGGACGGGCGGCCCCGGCTCGGCCCAGGGGTATGACTTCGGCAACTGGACCACCCCCAGGCCCGGCGCGCTCGCCGCGGTGCAGAACCGCCTCGACAGCGAAGAAACCCTCGGCGCCGACGCCGTGGCCGCCGAACTCGGACAGGCGCGCCGCGGCTACGGCGCCTACCAGGTCTTCGGGGAACTTCACCTGGACGTCCCCGGCGCCCCTCCCGCGCCCGACGCCTCCTACCGGCGCGCCCTGGACCTGCGTACCGCCCTCGCGTCCGTGGCCTACACGCATGAAGGGGTTGCCCACGCCAGGGAGTTCTTCGTCTCCCACCCCGGATCCGTCATCGCGGGACGGCTGACGGCGGACCGCCCGGGGCAGGTGTCCTTCACCCTGCGGTACACCTCGCCGCGCAACGACTTCACCGCCGCCGCCACCGCGGACCGGCTCACCGTCCGGGGCGCCCTCAAGGACAACGGCCTGCGCTTCGAGGCCCAGATCCGCGTACGGACCTCAGGTGGCAAGGTCACCGCCGGGGCCGACGGCAGTCTCACCGTCACCGGCGCCGACCGCGCCTGGTTCTTCCTCGCGGCGGGTACCGACTACGCGGACACCTACCCCGCCTACCGGGGCGAGGACCCGCACCGGAAGGTCGCGGCCGCCGTGGACGCCGCTGCGGCCAGGTCGTACGAGAGCGTCCGCGAGGCCCACGTGAAGGACCACCGCGCCCTCTTCGACCGGGTCGCGCTCGACATCGGCCAGGAGCTCCCCGACCTGCCCACCGACCAGCTGCTGAGCGCCTACACCGGCGGCGCGAGCGCAGCGGACCGGGCTCTGGAGGCGCTGTTCTTCCAGTACGGCCGCTACCTGCTCATCGCCTCCTCACGGGCCGGCTCGCTGCCGGCCAACCTCCAGGGCGTGTGGAACAACTCGACCAACCCGCCGTGGTCCGCCGACTACCACAGCAACATCAACCTCCAGATGAACTACTGGCTGGCCGAGGTCACCAACCTCGCCGAGACCACCGCCCCGTACGACCGCTACATCGAGTCGATGCGCGAGCCCGGCCGCAGGACGGCGAAGGAGATGTTCGGGACCGCGGGCTGGGTCGTGCACAACGAGACGAACCCGTACGGCTTCACCGGTGTCCACGACTGGTCCACCGCCTTCTGGTTCCCCGAGGCCGCCGCCTGGCTCACCCAGCAGATGTACGAGCACTACCGCTTCAGCGGCTCCACCGGCTACCTGCGCTCCACCGCCTACCCGGCGATGAAGGAGGCCGCCGAATTCTGGCTGGCCAACCTGCGCACCGACCCGCGCGACGGACTGCTCGTCGTCACCCCCAGTTACTCGCCCGAGCACGGAGACTTCACCGCCGGGGCCGCGATGTCCCAGCAGATCGTCCACGACCTGCTCACGAGCACCCTGGAGGCCGCCCGCACCCTCGGCGACGCACCGGCTTTCCGCAGCCGTCTCGAAAAGGCTCTCGACGGCCTGGACCCCGGGCTGCGCGTCGGGTCCTGGGGGCAGCTCCAGGAGTGGAAGACCGACCGGGACGACCCGGCCGACACGCATCGCCACGTCTCGCACCTCTTCGGCCTCCACCCCGGCCGGCAGATCGAGGCGGGGAGCACCTGGGCCGAGGCCGCCGAGGTCTCTCTGGAGGCCCGTGGCGACGGCGGCACCGGCTGGTCCAAGGCATGGAAGATCAACTTCTGGGCGCGACTGCGGGACGGCAGCCACGCCCACAAGATGCTCGCGGAACAACTGAAGAACTCCACCCTCCCCAACCTCTGGGACACCCACCCGCCGTTCCAGATCGACGGGAACTTCGGCGCCGCCTCGGGAATCGCGGAGATGCTCCTGCAGAGCCAGCACGACGCCGTCGAGATCCTTCCCGCCCTCCCCGCCGCCTGGCCGGACGGATCCGTGCGCGGACTGCGCGCTCGCGGCGGATTCACCGTCGACATCGCATGGGCCGCCGGGAAGGCCCGCCGTGTCGTGCTCACGGCGGGCCGCACCCGTGAAGTGACCGTACGCGGCTCGCTGTTCACGAGCGGCGAGAAGGTCATCAGGGCCCGCGCGGGACGGCGCTACACGCTGACCCCCGAGAGCTGAGCGAACAACGAGGTCACCTGCGCCGCAGATGTGCCGCGCCCCGTGGGACCGCCCAGGTGCCACGGGGCCGCGGTGCCCCGCCGCAGGTCCTCCTCGCGGTAGCGCCGGCAGCCCCGGTGCCAGATCAGAATGCCCGCGATCCAGTGCTTCAGCTCCTGGACGTAGCCGGCGAGGGTCTCCCTCGCCTCGGCGTCCAGGTCGAAGTCGTCATAGAGCACCGGAAGTTCGTGCTCGGCGACATGCAGGAACTGGCGCAGACGGGACTTCATCAAGTCGTACAGGATCTCCATCGCGGTCGGATAGTCCACTCCGAAGAAGTTCTGTACGACCAGGACACCGTTGTGCACCTCACCCTCGTACTCGATCTCCTTCTGGTACGAGAACAGGTCGTTGAGCAGCGCGGCGTAGTCGGCGGCCGCGTTCTCCAGGGAGCGCAGCGGGCCGCTCTCGTAGATCTCCGGCGGCACCTTCCTGCCGTGCCCCAGTCGGCACAGGCTCATCGTCAGGTCCGAGCCGAACGTCATGCGCCGCATCTCGACGTAGTCCACCGGGTCCGGAATCCTGTTCTGCGCCTGGTTCGCCAGCTCCCAGAGCCAGCTCGCCGTCATGTCCTCGACGGCCTTGCGGAACGCACGCCTGCCGGCGTCGTCCATCGGCGCGGAGGTGAGCTCCCAGAGATCGCCCAGCCCGCGCTCCAGCGCGTTGACGGGCTCGGGCGTCGCGCTCCCGTCCAGCGGCATGAAGAGCGACAGACGCTCGTTGGCCAGGCGGGCCCCCGCCAGGTCACGGGTCCGCCCGTGCACCACCGGGAACCAGTCGTCGCCGTAGGTCCCCCATGCCAGCCACCGTGAGGACAGGTCCAGCCCGTCCGGGGTGGCGTCCGGATGGATCCCGGCCGCGCAGAGCGGCAGATCGATCGCCCGCAGCCGTTCCTCGTCCCAGATGTGCGAGCCCGGCACCCCCGGCTGGGCCTGGAGGATCCCCATCCGGTCGGCCCACACGACCAGCCGCTCCCGGGCCCCCTCCAGGTGCGGACTGAGCGTCGTGCCGAACGGCAGGTCGAAGTCGGGCAGCAGGGACGGGCCGACGTGCTGGTGGGGCAGGTGGGTGTGGCTGCGGAGCCTGGCGGATTCCGACCGGGGGGTGAAGCGGATGGAGGCGGCGGCCATACCGAAGCCCGGCGCGGCCTGCCCGGCACCGCCGTCGTTCATGTAGCGGCTGGAGCGCATGTGCCACTCATGGCCGCCGGACTGCCAGTCCTGCAGCCCCTTGACGTACGCGAGCACCGCCGCCGTCTGCGCGGCGTCCAGACCCTTCCCCGCGCAGAGCGGGCCCAGTTCGGTCAGCGCGGTGTTCTCGAACTGCTGAAGCCTGGACGTCAGCAGATCGTTCACCGCCTCGGCGGCCTCCTGCGTCGAGCAGTCGAGGAAGCGCTCAAGGACCAGGACGCCGTTGCTGTTCTCGCCCTCGTCCTCGACCTCCCGCTGGTACGAGAACAGGTCGTTGCGCAGATGGACGCCGTCGGAGAACGCGTCGCGCAGCACCCGCAGCGCCCGTTCACCGGCCACCGCCTCGGGGACCTCGGCGCCCGCCGCGTACTCCACCAGTCCCGCCGACCACGGGGCCCCGCCGACCTTGCGGCGCATCTCGATGTACTCGACGGGGTTGGCGATGCGGCCCTCGTTGATGTTGGCGAGTTCCCACAAGGACTCGTTCAGCAGGTTCTTCGTCGCCTCGGCGAACCGCACGCGCCAGGCGTCCGACATGCCGGGTACCGTCCGCGCCCACAGATCGGCCAGCCCCGCCTCGACGGGGTTCTCCGGCTCAGGCGTCACAGCGCCCCGCTCCATCGGCATGAACGCGGGCAGCCGGTCCAGGTAGCGCTTGCCGCCCTCGCGGTCGGGGGTGCGCTTGAACAGTTCCAGGAAGTGGTCGTCGAAGAAGAAGACCCACACGTACCAGTCGGTGACCAGGGACAACGCCTCGGCCGAGCAGTCGGGGTGTGTGTAGGCGCACAGCAGCGCGTAGTCGTGGGAGTCGAGGTCCTTCTCCTCCCAGATGCCGGACCCCTCCAGCATCCCCATGGTCCGCGCCCACGTCTTCGTGTGCTGCCGCGCCTCCTCGTCGTGCGGGTTGAGGCGCGCCGGATACGGAACATAGAAGTCCGGCAGGGTGAAGGGCTGTGCCATGTGCGTCCGTGCCTTTCGACGAGCCTCCGCGTGAGCGTCACGCGGTTCGGTGGTGTCCGCGCCAGCACTACCCTTCGGCCGTTCGAGGCACGCACAGCCGCCATTAGTCACACAAGAAGTCCGCTCGTTCGAGGGATGCCGCCGGTCGTGCGGGCCGGCGCGTCCCTGCGTAAAAGTCAGGTAACGCGCCACCGCCAGAATCCCGTTGCTCCTTTCCGTCCGCAGGTCAGAGCACCTGCCAGTGGTCTGGTCCACTGGCTCGACCCGCGGTGCCCACCACACCCTTGACGTGCCATCACCTCAGGTCACAGAGTGTGCGCGCACAGCCGAACAGAGATCGGAACGCGAAGACGTCTCGATACGCACGGCTCGGGAAACGCCCAGCTCCAAGAAGGGTTGTCATGACGTCCAAGCAGAGGACCGGACGCGCACTCGCGCTGACCACCGCCGGCGCGCTGAGTGTCGCGCTGCTCAGCCCCGCGGCACACGCCGGCGCGGACGGGGTGCGGCCGGAGTGCCCGCGCGGTCTCGACTGCGACTGGGTCCCGGCCGCCTACCAGCAGACCGGCGACCCGGCTGACAAGGAGACGTACGGCAACTACGACACAGCGGACAGGCCGAACAGCAACAAGATCAAATTCATCGTCCTCCACGACACCGAGGAGGACTTCGACACCACGCTGAAGATCTTCCAGAACCCGCTGAAGCAGACCTCGGCCCACTACGTGGTGCGCTCCGCCGACGGCCATGTCACGCAGATGGTGAAGAACAAGGACGTCGCCTGGCAGGCCGGAAACTGGTACCTCAACACCCACTCGATCGGCATCGAGCAGGAGGGTGTCGCCACCGAGGGCGCCACGTGGTACACCCCCGAGATGTACCGCTCCACCGCGAAGCTCGTTCGTCATCTCGCCGCCAAGTACGACATCCCGCTGGACCGCCAGCACATCATCGGCCATGACGGGGTGCCGCCCACCAGCGCCGCCGGCACCAAGAACATGCACTGGGATCCGGGAACCTACTGGGACTGGAACCGCTTCATGGCGCTCCTGGGCCGCCCCACCGTGCCGACGGCCCACAAGGGCAGCGAACTTGTCACCGTCAGCCCGCGGTTCAAGGACAACCAGCAGGCATTCCGTGACTGCGAGAAGGGCGTCGACCTGCCCGTGCAGGGCTCCAGCGCCGTGCCGCTGCACACGGAACCCTCCGAGGACGCCCCGCTCTTCTCCGACCCGGGTCTGCACACGGACGGATCGCCCGGCACCAACTGCGCCGCCGACTGGGGCAGCAAGATCAGCGCGACCCAGCAGGCCGTCGTCGCCGACCACGCACCCGGCTGGACGGCGATCTGGTGGTACGGGAAGAAGGCCTGGTTCAGCACTCCGGCCCGTACCCGCACCACCACCCCCACGTCCGGCTACGTCGTCAGGCCGAAGGACGGCAAGGCGGAGGTGCCGGTGTACGGGGTGGCGTACCCGGAGAAGTCCGAGTACCCCGCCGGATTCGCGGACCAGCGAGTGGGCACGCCCCTGCAGTACACCATCAAGGCGGGCCAGTCCTACCCCGGCGGCGGGCAGGCTCCCACCGGCTTCTTCTACGCGCCGACGATCGACGCCTCGTACCCCCTGGACCACGCGTACTTCCAGGGCAAGGAGAAGTATGTGACGGTCCAGATCGGCCACCGCATCGCCTTCGTGAAGGCATCCGACGTGGACATCGTCCGCACACACTGACCCGGCCGGGCCCGGCCCGGCGCCGGAGCGTGTCCGCGGGGCAGCACGACAGCGCGCTGCGGTCCGGTGTGTCGGCACCGGACCCGCAGCGCGCATCCCCCGTCGGTCAGGTCAGCGAGTGCCGACCGCGGCTCGAACAGCACTCCGCGCCATGGCGCAGTCGTCATGCAGGCGACGCAGCAGCAGCCGCTGCTCCTCACCCGACGACAGGGCACCCGGACGGTCCTGGCCCGTCCTGGCCGGTGCGGTGGTGTCCCGCATGGCCCGCTGCAGGGCCGTCTCGTACGTACGGATCTCCCGTGTGAGCACGAGCATCAGATTGACGAGGAACGCGTCCCGCGCCGCGGGACCCGCGACCTGGGCCAGCTGGCTGATCTGACGCCGCGCCACGGGCGCGTCCCCCAGGACCGCCCAGAGTGTCGCCAGGTCGTAGCCCGGCAGGTACCAGCCGGCGTGCTCCCAGTCGACCAGAACCGGACCGGTGGGCGACAGCAGGATGTTGGAGAGCAACGCGTCACCGTGACAGAACTGTCCCATGCCCTGACGGCCACCGGCGTGGGCGAGCCCGTGCAGCAGCTTCTGCAGGTCGCCGAGATCGCGGTCGGTGAACAGACCGAGCTCGTGATAGCGCGCGATGCGCGCCGCGTAGTCCAGCGGGGCGTCGAACAGACCGGCCGGCGGCCGCCAGGCGTTGACACGGCTGACCGCACCGAGCACCGCCCGCAGGTCGGCCCGGGGGGGTGCCTCCGACGGGTGCCTGGTCAGTGCCGCCACCCGGCCGGGCATCCGCTCGATGACGAGGGTGCAGTTCTCCGGGTCCGCTGCGATGAGCCGGGGCACGCGGACCGGGGGGCGGTGCCGGACGAACGCCCGGTATGCCGCTATTTCGTGGCGGAACCGCTCCGACCACGCGGGGGAGTGGTCCAGTAAGCACTTGGCGACCGCGGTCGCGCGGCCGGTGGAACCGACGAGGAGTACCGAACGGCCGCTGCGCCGAAGGACCTGCACCGGATTGAACTCCGGACAGATCCGGTGCACCGAGGCGATCGCCATCCTCAGCTGCGCGCCCTGCGGACCGGACAGGTCCAGTCTTCCACTGAGCGAGGGGGCGCCCGGCCCTGCCGCGCGCCGGGGCCGGCCGATGCCGGACGCGGGGGCGGCGGCGCGGGGGTCGAGGTACGGTCCGCCACCCACGCCCAGAGGACGCAGCGGCCGGGGCGGGGCGGACACGGAGGACGATGCTGTGTACATGGGCGATACAGATCCCTTCGTGCGCCGACAAGTTGCGTGCGCCGCCCCGGCCGGCGGCCGATCGGCACCCTGGGGAGTACCTAGGGCTGCCGGGCGGGGTGGCGCATTCCTACCTGACACCGGGATGCCCATGGCAGAGAACGTGGCGACCCCTGGCGAAGGCTGGCGAATAGTCGCAGGGCATCTGACAGGGGGTTACTGTCAACACAGCCGAGAACCTGGGGGCTTGACGTGACCGGAGAACCCAACACCCGCCTTTCCGACCTGTTCGGCCTTGCCGGCTGGTCCAAGGGTGAACTCGCGAGAATGGTGAACAGGCAGGCGGCGGCCATGGGCCATCCGCAACTGGCCACCGACACCTCGCGTGTGAGGCGCTGGATCGACATGGGGGAGTCCCCGCGCGATCCCGTGCCCAAGGTGCTGGCAGCCCTGTTCACCGAGCGGCTCGGTCGTGTCGTGACCATCGAGGACCTCGGGTTCGGCCGGCGCGGGCGTGTGGGGAAACGGCGAGAGACCGGGACGGAACACAATCCCGAACAACTCCCGTGGGCGCCCGAGCGGACGGCAGCGGTCCTCACCGAATTCACGGGAATGGACCTCATGCTCAACCGACGCGGCTTGGTGAGCGCGGGTGCCGCGCTTGCCGCAGGCTCCACGATCGCCGGCCCCATGCACGACTGGCTGCACACCGACCCCGTACTGGCGGCCGACGCCCCACGCATCGACGACCCCGTGCACGCGGACCCGGCCGGCTACGACCGGTACGAGGCCGCGCCCATCGGCTCGGAGGAGATCGAGGCGCTGGAACGCTCCGTGGAGGTGTTCCGCGCCTGGGACGCCTCCCGGGGCGGCGGCCTCCAGCGCAAGGCCGTGGTGGGCCAGCTGAACGAGGTGGGCGGCATGCTCGCCTACCGCCACCCCGACCACCTGCAGCGCCGCCTGTGGGGCGTTGCCGCCAACCTCGCCGTACTCGCGGGCTGGATGTCCCACGACATCGGCCTCGAACCCACGGCGCAGAAGTACTTCGTCATCGCCGCGCACGCCGCACGCGAGGGCGGGGACCGGCCGCGGGCGGGCGAGGCGCTCTCCCGGGCGGCGCGCCAGATGGTGCACCTGGGCCGTCCCGACGACGCGCTCGACCTCATGAGACTCGCGAAGTCCGGCTCGGGCGACATGGTCCTGCCGCGCACCCAGGCGATGCTCCACACCATCGAGGCCTGGGCGCAGGCATCCATGGGCAGGGGGCAGGCCATGCGGCGCACCCTCGGCCGGGCCGAGGAGCTCTTCATCTCCGACAAGGGCGATGTGCCACCGCCCAGTTGGATGCAGATGTTCGACGAGGCCGATCTCCACGGCATGCAGGCCCTGGCGTTCCGCACGCTCGCCGAGCACGAGCCCTCGGCGGCCGTCATCGCCCAGCGCCACGCGAAGCAGGCACTGGAACTGCGGGTCAACGGGCGCCAGAGGTCGAAGATCTTCGACTACATCTCGCTCGCCTCGGCCTGCTTCATCGCCGACGACCCGGAGCAGGCCGACCGTTACGCACGGCTCGCCCTGGTGACGATGGGGGAGACCTCCTCGCACCGCACCTGGGACCGGCTGCGCGAAATGTACCGGCTGACGGGCCAGTTCGCGGGTTACGCGAAGATCGAGGACCTGCGTGAGGAGATCCAGCTCTCGTTGCCGCAGAGCACCGTCATCAAGAGGCCCAGGAGTTCAGAGATCTGATCCCTGGGCGCCCACGAAGAACGCGGTGCCCGCAGGAACAGAAGAACGCGGTGCCGCAGGAACAGGAGCGAGAAAGGCGCCGCGTGCGGAAGGCGCCGGCCCTTGCACCCCGTCGGCTACGTCCCGATACGGGCGATCATGACGCACGCGTCGTCCAGTCGCTCGGCGCCGCCGAACTCCTCGACGACGATCCGTACGCATTCCTGTGCCGTACGGGCCTCTGCGAAACGCGGTGCGAGTCCGAGCAGCGTTTCCGTGCCCGGGCGGAGACCGGCGTGCGTTCCCCCGGTGCCCCGGGCCAGCCCGTCGGTGTGCAGTACCAGCACGTCACCGGGCAGCAGGGGTACTTCGTCCTGCTCGTACGCGACCCCGGACGCCGCTCCGAGGAGAACCCCGTCCGGCGGGGGGAGCGGGCGTCCGGCTCCGTTGCGGAAGAGCAGTGGTGCCGGGTGTCCAGCCTGCGACCACTCCAGTCTGCGGGCGACGGGATCGAACCGGCAGCACACCGCGCTGCCGAGGGCGGGCTGGATCGATGTCTCCAGTAACTGGTTGAGGTGCCCCATCAGGGCGCCGGGCTCGATCCCGGCCACCGCCATGCCGCGCAGCGCACCCAGGATCATCGCCATGGCGGAGGTCGCCTGGATCCCGTGGCCGGTCAGATCGCCGACCGTGAGCAGCGTGCGGCCGTCCGGCAGCTCCATCGCGTCGTACCAGCCGCCGCCGATCAGGGCGCTCGAATCCGACGGCAGGTAGTGCGCCGCGATGTCGAGTGACCCGGGCCCGTGGTCCGGGAGGCTCAGCGAGCCCCGCCACGGGGGAAGTACCGCCTCCTGCAGTTCCACGGCCATCCGGCGTTCGGTCCTGGCGATGTGCTGCTGGCGGCGGAGTGAGTCCTGGGTCCGGTCTACCGCCTGCTGGCTGCGGCGCAGCGCGCTGACGTCGCGCAGGACCGCCCACATGGAAGCGGTGCAACCGTCCGTGTCGAGGACGGGTTCGCCCATCATGTGCAGGGTCCGAACCTGCCCGTCCTTGCGCAGGATGCGGAACTCGCCGTCTATCGGCTTGCCGTCGACCAGGCAGTCGGTCACCAGCGTGGTGAGCAGGGGCTGGTCCTCGGGCAGGAGTACGGAGGGGAGGTCGTCCAGTGACAGCGGGCCGGCCTCGGTGGCGCGCCCGAAGATCTGCAGCAGTTCGTCGGACCAGCTCACCTCGTCGGTCAGCAGATTCCACTCTGCGCTGCCCACCCGGCCGATCAGCGAACCCGGCTGTTCCCCGGCCGGCACGTCGCGGCCGGCGAGCCCAGCCGCGTCGGCAGCCGACTGGTCCGCGGCTTCCGGGGGCAGCCCCTGCCTGAGCTGTCCCAGATGTGCGCCGAGGTCGTCGAGCTGATGCACCGCGAGGTCGCACAGCGCACGCTGCCAGCGCGACTGGGGGTCGTCCTCGTCGACGAGGACGGTGTCGCGCCGCACCGCGTCCACGTCGCCGCGCAGCCGGTGCGTCCGGTTGATCAACGCGTCGACGGCATCGCGCTCGGGCGGCTGGGGGGCGGGGCGGTCCGCAGGCGGGTGGGGCGGCATGTCGTACTCCGATACAGGCGCGGTACAACCAGGTCTGAGGGTGGACCGGATACGACTGTCGCACAGCCGACAGGAGCCCGTAAGTGGTTTGGCGACACTCGATGCGTTCTTGCATCCGGCATATGCCAGCGGCTGTTCGGGGCCCGGTTCCGTCGAACACTCTTGCTGTCTGCGGGCGTTGATGCAAGTCATCCGGCGCTCGACGACGGCTGTGCGCCTGTGCGCGCCGCTTTCGCGCGGTGGGAACGGGTGGCGCCGGGGCATATGCGGGCGGAGCCCCGGCCAGGGGCCGGGGCTCCGTGAGGGCGGCTCTCTCCGAGGCCTCAGCAGAGGGCGATGCGGCCGTACGAGCCCATCTTCCACTTCCATTCGAGGGTCTCGCCGGGGGTGGTGGTCCAGCAGCTCCGGTCGGGACCGTTGTTGATCACCAGCTGGATGTGCATGTTCCGGCCGCAGTTGTTGGTCGTCCAGGCGGTCTTGTTCTGCTTGATGACCTCGCGCGCCACGCAGGCGGGTGCGGTGTCCCCGGCGGCGGCCGCCGGGCCGGCCGCGGTCAGTGAACAGGCGGCGATCATGGCGGTGGCCGCGAGGGCGGTCAGGGGGTTCTTCAGGCGCATGGCTCACGTTCCTCAGGAAGTCGGCTGCAATGCCGGGCACTGCGATCAACGAGCGTCGGGGCCCCGCGTGACGGGCGCCGCAGCGTGCTCGGAAGCCCGGTGCGGAGAGTGCCGACAGGCCGGGAATGCCCCCGGGGATGGTCGTGTTACATGACCAGAACGAAAACGAATCCCGTTCCCATCAAGGGTTCGGGATCGGTACAGGAGTCCGGAGGTGCCCATGGCCCGCAGTGAGGCCCGCCCCGTCGTCACCCTCCGCTCGACCGCCGGAACCGGTCAGAGCTATGTGACGCGCAAGAGCCGTCGCAACAACCCCGACCGTCTGGTCCTGCGCAAGTACGACCCCGTGGCCGGTCTGCACGTGCCGTTCCGCGAGGAGCGCTGAGCGCCGCCCCGGCCGATGCCGGGCGGCCCGAGCCGTCCGCCCGTTCTCGTAGTAGGGAAGGAACGCCCATGAAGTCCCGAATCCACCCCGTCTCCCGTCCGGTGGTCTTCCGTGACCGCGCCGCGGGGGCTGCCTTCCTCACCCGTTCCACCGCGGATTCCGATCAGCGGGTGACGTGGCAGGACGGCCGCAGCTACCCCGTCATCGACGTGGAGACCTCGTCGGCGAGCCACCCGTTCTACACGGGCCGCCAGCAGGTGCTGGACACGGCAGGCCGGATCGAACAGTTCAACCGTCGCTACGGCACCGAGGCGCCCGCCGGTGCGTGACGCCGCGGCCACCCCCGGGCCCACCTCCGGGCCCGGCCGTCCGTGCCCTGGATCACAGTCCGGGGTGCGGATTCCCGGGAACACGGCACGGTGATTTATCGTTCACCTATATGTGGATGACGCGCTGAGCGCCCACACCCGAGCCGCCCCGGCTGGATTCCCCCGATCCGGCCGGGGCTTCCCCTTGTCCGGGCGCGGAGAGCGAGCGCTACGCCCGGGCCGGTGCTTGGACGCCCCGCCGTCCCGCGGCTTCGACGAAAAGCGCCGCGGCTGCCAGTCCCGCAGCCGCCACGGCACCCGACGCGGGCCACAGACGCACCGTCAGCGCGGCGAGGGCCGCGCCCGCCACGACGGCGAGCAGCCGGCCGGCCACCCAGCCGTCACCGCGGCGCCACGATCCCAGGGCCAGCCGTCCGACGAGGGACGTCAGCGTCCCGGTGAAGTAGTTCGTCGGCGTGGCCCGGACGCGGCCCTGGATGCCCATCGCGAGCCCCATGACCACCAGGAGGCCCAGCCGGTCGGCGTCCGACGCGATCAAACCGCATGCCCACAGCACCGCACCCCCCGTGAGCAGCGCCACCTCGGTCAGCAGCATGACGGGCAGTCGCCACCACATCCGCTCTCCCGCCACCGCGCCCCACGCCACCCCGCATCCGTACGAGATCAGCGCGGTGGCCACGCGCAGCGCGACCCCCTCCTCACCGGCCCCCGCGGCCGCGGCGCCCAGCAGGACCAGATTGCCCGTCATCACACCGGCGAAGACCTGGCCGACACAGATGAAGACGAAGGCGTCCGCCGCCCCGGAGGCCGCCGACAGCAGCAACAGGGCCGTGTGGGGGCGGGGGCCGTCCGAGGGGGCGCGGCCCGCCGGTTCGGTGGATGCGGTGGGAGTCGGCACGTCAGCATCCTCGTCGCCGACCGGCCGTCCGGCGACGAACCGGGTACGGCGTGGCGGAGGCGGCGCGCGCGCCCGGGACCGCGCGGCACTCAGTCCAGGCCGCGCGCCCGCCTGAAGCGTGCCAGCCCGTCGGCCAGTTCCACGATCGGCTCCGGATAGTCCGGGCGGTCGCGCTCCGGCACCCGGAGCTTCCACGGCTCGTGCACGGCGGGTCCGGACACCGCGGCCAGCTCCGGCACCCAGCGGCGTACGTAGCGGCCGTCCGGGTCGTACCGTTTGCCCTGGGTCACGGGGTTGAGTACCCGGTTCGGGCGGCTGTCCGTGCCGGTCCCGGCCACCCACTGCCAGTTCAGCTGATTGTTGGCGACATCGCCGTCGACCAGCAGGTCCAGGAAGTGCTGTGCGCCGATGCGCCAGTCCACGTACAGCGTCTTGGCCAGGAAGCTCGCGGTGAGCAGCCGCCCGCGGTTGTGCATCCAGCCCTCGTGGCGCAGCTGGCGCATCGCCGCGTCGACCACGGGGTAGCCGGTGCGCCCCTGACGCCAGGCCTCGATGTCCTGCGCCGCGTCCGCCTCGGACCGCCAGTGGTCGTGCCGGGTGCGGTAGTCCTGCCTGGACGCGGCGGGCCGGGCCGCGAGGACCTGGTGATGGAACTCGCGCCAGCACAGCTGCCGGACGAAGGCCTCAGCCCCGGCCCCGCCGACGGCGCGGGCCCGGTGGACCAGTTCGACGGGGGACAGGGTGCCGAAGTGCAGATGCGGCGAGAGCCGGGACGTCGCGTCGCCGGCCAGGTCGTCGTGCCCTTCCTCGTACGCGGCGAGCCCGTGGCGCTGCCACGCGGTGAGCTGTCTGCGGGCGTGCCGCTCGCCGCCCTCGGCCAGGCCCTCCGACACCCCCGGCACCGCGCCGCGGGCGGGCACCTTCTCGGACCCCGCGCCGTGCGGGACCCGGACCGTCCGGGGCGCGGCGAAAGCCTCCCGTACCCGCTGCTCCGACCAGCGCCTGAAGTACGGGGTGAACACGGCGAAGTAGTCCGAAGCCGCCGGAGTCACAGCACCGGGTGCGACAGCGGTGACCACGCCGTCGTGGACGTGCAGCCGCCGACCGCCGGACTCCAGCGCCTTGCGGAGCCGCTCCTCACGACGACGGGCGAAGGCGCTGGCGCCGGCCGCGAGATGGACGTCCGAGGCGCCGGTCTCCGAGACGATCCGGCCCACCTCCTCGACGGCATCCCCCGAGCGGATCACCAGGCGGCCGCCCCGCTCACGCAGCCCGCCGTCGAGATCCCGCAGGCAGTCGGCGAGGAAGGCCAGCCGGTTCGGGGCGCCGAATCCGGCCTCCTCGATCGCGCTGTCCCGGACGAACAGCGGCACGATCTCGTCCGAGGAGGCAAGCGCCGCCCGCAGGGGCGGATGGTCGTGCAGCCGGAGGTCGGCAGTGAACAGGACGACCGATACGGTCATGGCACAACTCCTACGGGGGCAGAGGCCGGGAACGAGTCATGCAGCCGTCCCCTGACTGCCCGGGGTCCGGGCGGTCAGGGCGACACCGCGGCGCTCGCCGGTTCGGGTGACGCCGAGCCTGCCGCCGTACGGGCGATGTTGCGGGCCATCCCGCCGAAGACGATGGAGTGGAAGGGCCACACACTCCACCAGTACGCGTGACCGAGCAGCCCACGCGGATGGAACAGGGCCCGCTGACGGTACCGCGCCCCGCCCCGGCCGTCGGGCTCCACACACATCTCCAGCCACGCCAGACCCGGCAGCCGCATCTCGGCCCGCAGCCGCAGCAGGCGGCCCGGCTCGATCTCCTCGACCCGCCAGAAGTCGAGTGAATCGCCCACCCGCAGCCGGTCGGAATCCCGCCGGCCGCGTCGCAGACCCACCCCGCCCACCAGCCGGTCGAGCCACCCGCGCACCGCCCACGCGAGCGGGAACGAATACCAGCCGTGCTCGCCTCCGATCCCCTCGACGACCCGCCACAGAGCTTCGGGGGACGCGTCGGCCTCGCGCCGGCGCACATCCGCGTACAGGCTGCCGCCGGCCCAGTCGGGGTCGGTGGGCAGGGGGTCGCTCGGCACCCCGGGTACCGACGCGGACGACCACCTGGTCGTGACCCCGGCCTCCCGGACCCTCTGCAGCGCCAGCCGCAGCGCCTTGCCGAGGCCGAACGGCTGCCCGGGCCCGTCGGGGACGTACTGGGCGATGTCGTGCTCCCGGCACACGACCTCGTACCGCAGCGATTCCGCGAGCGGGCGGGCGATCGACCGCGGCACGGGTGTGACCAGCCCGATCCAGTGGCTGGACAGCCGGGGGGTCAGCATGGGAACGGGCAGGATCAGCCGGTGCGGAAGGTTCGCGATCTCCGCGTACCGCTGCATCATGTCGCGGTAGGTGACGACGTCGGGCCCGCCGATGTCGAAGGTGCGGTTCACCTCCGGCTCCATCCGGGCGCTGCCCACCAGATAGCGCAGCACGTCCCGGACCGCGATCGGCTGGATCCGTGTGGACACCCAGCTGGGCGTCACCATGACGGGCAGCCGCTCCGTGAGATAGCGCAGCATTTCGAAGGAGGCCGAGCCGGATCCGATGATGACGGCGGCCCTCAGCGCGGTGGTCGGGACGCCGGAAGCCAGCAGGATCCTGCCGACCTCGGCCCGCGACCGCAGATGCGGTGACAGCTCCCGTTCGGGTACGTCGGACGGGGTGAGACCGCCGAGGTACACGATCCGGCTCACCCCCGCGGCGCCCGCCTGCTCGCCGAAGACGGTGGCGGCCCGGCGGTCCGTCTCCTCGAAGCCGCCGCCGGCCGTCAGGGCGTGCACCAGGTAGTAGGCCACGTCGATGCCCCGCATCGCGGGCGCGAGGGACCGGGCGTCGGTGACGTCGCCGCGGACGATCTCCACCTCGTCGGCCCATGGGTAGTCCCGCAGCTTCTCCGGGGTGCGGGCCAGGCAGCGCACCCGGTGTCCCGACGCCAGCAGTTCGGGGACCAGCCGCCCCCCGATGTAACCGGTGGCGCCGGTGACCAGGCAGTGCGGAGGCCGGCTTCCGCGGTCGCTCCTCATGAGATCTCCGCATCGGTTTCGTCGTGGCGTTCCGGCCGGGCCGTTCGCCGCCGGCCGTCGCGACCAGTCTGGCCCGCGTCCGCCCGGGCCGCATCACGCCGGGGCGGCGGCGCCAGGTGTGGTGCGGCGGGTCGGGGGCATCTGTCGCCCATGGACGCAGAGGTGAGAAGAGACGCGCACGACAAAGGACGTCACCGGGCATGGGGCCGTGTACTGCTCCAGGTCGCCATCCTGGTGACGGCCTTCCTGGCCATGGTCGCATTCTCCGTCGTGCTGGCGAAGGTGACCCTCACACCGTCGCCCGCCTCGCGGGACCTCGTCACGTCGAACCTCCGCCCGGGACGCTCGCTGCGGCAGTACGCCGAGGACTACACCTTCCTCGCCGCCTGTAAGCAGGCCGGTGGCAACCTGGTGCTGGGGATGCCGTTCGGTGTCCTGCTGCCCTTCCTCGTACCGAGGCGGCTGCGCATGATCCGCATGGTGCTGCTGACCGTCCTCGTCATCGTCGTGGTCGAACTGGTGCAGGGAGCGCTGGTCCCCGGACGTGCCTTCGACATCGATGACGTCATCCTCAACACGGCGGGTGCGCTGCTCGGTTATCTGCTGCTGGGGCGGCGCCTGAGCCACCGCTATCACGTGCTCGCGGCCGGACCTGAGCGTGAGGCCACGCCGGCCCCGCCCCAGCGGGCGAAGCCCGCCCGGCCCCGGACGGAGCGGCGGACCGAAGGGGCGACAGCGGCCTGGACGCGGGTGCGCCAAGGGGTACGGACGGGCCTGGCCCGCAAGCGCGCCCCCAAGGGCTGAACCGGCTGCGGGTCCGGCGCCAGGATCACCACCGGGCCCCGGCCGGGCACCCGATCGGCCCGTGGCCGATTGCAGGGGACCCGGGCGGGATCCAGCGTGAGGTGACGCCGCACAGTCCCGCGAGCGTACGGATCACCCGCCGAAGGGGAGCGACATGGCCGACGCGCAGTGGAGTCCGGGGCGCAGGGCAGGGGACGCGGAGGAATTCCTGCCCGTGCTGGACCTCGTCGAGCCGGTCCGACAGCGCCGGCTCACGATCCTGTTCCGTCTCCTGCTGCTGATCCCGCACTTCGTCGTGCTGTTCCTCCTGGAGATCGCGGCGTTCTTCACCGTCGTGTTCGGCTGGTTCGCCGCTCTCGTCCTCGGACGGCTGCCCGAACCCGTCTTCCGTTTCCTCGCGGCGACCCTGGCCTACCGCACGAGGGTCGCCGCGAGCGGCATGCTCCTCGTCGACAGCTATCCGCCGTTCACGCTGGCCCAGCCGCCGGACTTCCCGGTCCGGATCGACGTCCGTCCGACGCGCCTCAGCCGGCCGGCCGTCTTCTTCCGGCTGATCCTGGTGATCCCCGCCGCCGTCGTACAGAGCCTCGCCACGTCCGGTTGGTGGGCCCTGGCGATCGTGTGGTGGCTCATCACGCTGATCCTCGGACGCATGCCCCGCCCGCTCTTCGAAGCCACGGCGGCCACCCTCCGCTACGAGATGCGCGTGTCCGCCTACGTGACGATGCTCAGCCCCGCCTACCCCAAGGGCTTCTTCGGCGAGGACGCCCTCTCCGTACCCGAACGACAGGGGCGCTCCGCGACCCGGCCCCTGGTCATGAGCACCGCGGGCAAGGCGCTGCTGGTCCTCTTCCTCGTCCTGGGACTCGCCGGCAGCATCACGACGTCCGTGACCCGCTCGTCGTCCGACGACACCGATTACGGGATGCGCGCGTAAAGGACTCGTGCGAACCGCCACCCGACCGGCATGATCGTCCGATGAAATGGACAGCACCCGAAGCCACCCGTACCGATGGTTCGCTCGTCGCGGCAGAGCGGGAGATGCTCACCGGATACCTCGGATGGTTCCGCGCCACCCTCCTCCAGAAGTGCGTCGGCCTGACGGGCGAGCAGCTCGCCGAGCGGACCACGCCCCCGTCGAACCTCTCGCTCCTCGGGCTCCTGCGCCACATGGCCAAGGTCGAACGGACCTGGTTCCGGCAGCGGTTCGCCGGTGAGGACCTCGCGCCGATGTACGACCCGCAGAAGGGCAAGGACGCGGACTTCGAGGACCTCGATCCGTCCCGGGCGGCCGAGGACTACGCCCGGCTGATCGAGGAGTGCCGCCTGGCGGACGAGATCATCGCCCGAGCGTCGTTCGACGACACGTTCGTCCACAACGGCGAGGTCTTCTCGCTGCGCCTGGTCCACGTCCACATGATCGGCGAGTACGCACGCCACATCGGCCACGCCGATCTGGTGCGCGAGCGGCTGGACGGCGTCACCGGGGCCTGAGGCGGGCCGCGGACGGTGACGGGACGTCCGTGGGAGCCGACACGTCGGCGGGCCGGGTCTTTCGGCAGCAGGCGGTGTGGAAGCCATGATGAGCGTACGCGGCCGACGAGAGCCGCGGCCGGATGCCGACGACAGGACAGCTGCCATGCCGCTTCAGGGTGAGTACGAGCCGAGCCCCCACGCCCAGGTTCGTGAACAGGTCGAGCAGTACGAGAGTTCGGGCGGGAAGGAGGGCGGGACCATGCGGGGCATGCCCGTCATCATCCTGACGACGCTGGGTGCGAAGAGCGGGAAGATCCGCAAGACACCCCTGATGCGGGTCGAGCACGACGGCTCGTACGCCGTGGTCGCCTCACTGGGCGGGGCTCCCAGCCACCCCGTCTGGTACCACAACCTCACCGCGGACCCGCGCGCCGAATTGCAGGACGGTGCGAAGCGCTGGGACATGACCGCCCGTGAGGTGACCGGGGACGAGAAGGCGCTCTGGTGGGAGCGCGCCGTCGAGGCGTTCCCCGACTACGCCGACTACCAGGAGAAGACCGACCGGCAGATCCCCGTCCTCGTACTGGAACCCGTGGCCGCCGGCCACTGAGCGGCACGGCCATGGGCGGACGGGCCGGCTGCGGCCGGCCCGTCCGCCCGCGCGGAGCCGAACCGCGCGGGCGGACGGGGACATCACGGTCACAGGCCGGTGGTCGCGTACGGGCGCGGGCAGGGCGACGGGATACTCTCCAGCACGGCTCCTGAGGCGTGGGGCCGAGCGGAAGGATGCACAACCAGATGACAGACAACTCCGAGCTGGTCGCGTTCGTCCGGGCGCGCCTCGACGAGGAAGAAGAGGTCGCACGCGCGGCCGGCGGCGACGGGTGGCGATGCCCGGCCGAAGTACCCGGCGAGATCCATGACCGGACCGGTGCCATCGCGTTCACCCTGAGGACACACGGCTACGACCACCACATCGCCCTGCAGGATCCCGCGCGGACCCTCCGGCGCATCGAGACCAGCAGGGTGCTCCTCGACGAGTACGCGGAGGTCGCCGCCCTGGACGTCGACCGCCCCCAGCGCGACTTCGCCTCGGGCCGGGCCTTCGGCCTGGGCTTCGTGGTCCGGCAGATGGCCGCGGAACACGCGGGCCATCCCGGCTACCAGGTGAAGTGGCTGCCCCGTTTCACGCAGTAGGCGCACCAGCACCGTGCCGGGGGAGACGGCTCCGCCTCCCGCGGCACGCTGAGCGCCCCAAGGGCCCGAGACCGCCGACCCGGCCCTCGTACTGCCGCCACGGGCTGCCGCCGGGCGGACACCGCCAGTGGTCAGAGCGGGTTCGTGCCGCCATCGCCCTTGGTGGACACCTGATCGCTCCGTTCCTGGAGCCGGCGCGCCTTGTCCTCGAGGCGCCGCCGCTCCTGCGGATCGGAGGAACGTTCGGCCGCCTCCTTCATCTCCGCCGCCTTGGCGCGAATACGCTCGGCGCGACCGCCGGTTTCATCCGCAACACTCATGATCACTCCTGGGTCTCGGGGGAGAGCCGACCCCACCAGCGAATCAGCGTGCCCCCACACCTGCATCTCGAACGGTCACGCGCCGCTACGGGACGCGGCGCGCAACCCGGCCGCATCGCTTCAGTTTCCGCCGCGGCGTGCCGATCTGCTCCTTCAGAGGGTTGTACTCATCGACGACGGCACAGGAGCGCACCATGGATGCTCGCTTGAACTTCTTCGGCAACGCGTCAGGGGCCAAGTTCTTGCGGTACATCAACTCGGCGGACAAGGTGGTCGTGGGTTCGACCCTGCCGGCCGCCACGCAGGAGCTGGTGAAGCTCCGGGCGAGTCAGATCAACGGCTGCGGGTTCTGCACCGACATGCACACCAAGGACGCCGCGCACGCCGGGGAGACGGCGATCCGTCTCCACCTGGTTGCGGCCTGGCGGGAGGCGACGGTGTTCACCGATGCCGAGCGCGCCGCACTGGAGCTGGCCGAGCAGGGCACCCGCATCGCGGACGCGGCCGGAGGCGTCACCGACGATGCCTGGGCGAACGCGGCCACGTACTACGACGAGGACCAGCTGGCCGCCCTGGTGATGCTCATCGCCCTCATCAATGCCTACAACCGTGTGAACGTCATCGTCCAGCAGCCCGCGGGCGACTACCAGCCCGGCCAGTTCGGATAGCCGCGCAGCGGTCGCTGCGTGAACCCGCCCGGCAGGTACGCCCGACCGCTGCGGCATCATGTGGTCGGTGATCACCATTCATCTGAAGTACGAGATCGACCCCGACCGCATCGAGGACTTCGAGGAGTACGGCCGGCGCTGGGTCGGCCTCGTCAACCGGTTCGGCGGCACCCACCACGGCTACTTCCTGCCCAGCGAGGGTGACAGCGACATCGCGTACGCGCTCTTCTCGTTCCCCGGCTTCGCGCAGTACGAGCGCTACCGGTCCGACAGCGCCACCGACCCCGAGTGCCAGGCCGCGTTCGAGCTGGCGCGCCGCACGGGATGCATCCGGCGGTACGAGCGCCGCTTCCTGCGCCCTCTCGACACCGGGACGACAGGATCTTCCGAGTGAGAGCGAAATGACCGCCGCGACGGCGCGGGTGACCGCGGTGAGCAGCGAGGGGACGTACTCCTTCAGTAAGCCGAACCGGGCGGGCATCACGCTGGTCGAGGGCCTCGGCGTCGAGGACGACGTCCATGCCGGGGAGACCATCAGGCACCAGTTCCGCATGACGTACGAACCCGAGCTGCTCAATCTGCGCCAGGTGCACCTCATGCACGAGGAGCTCTTCGACTCACTCGCGGGAAAGGGTTATGCCGTCGCCGCGGGCGAGCTGGGAGAGAACATCTCCACCCGGGGGATCGACCTGCTCGGACTGCCCACAGGCGCGCTGTTGCACCTGGGCGAGGAAGCGATCGTGGAAGTCACAGGTCTGCGCAACCCGTGCTCGAAGATCAACACCTTCCGGCCGGGTCTGCTGAACGAGATGTTCGAGATCGATGTCGCGACCGGGGACTTCACCTTCAGGTCCGGGATCATGGGTGTGGTCCGGCGCGGAGGCAGGGTGCGACCCGGCGACGCGATCGGTGTGGTCCTGCCCGGCGGTCCGCACCGGCCTCTGGAGCGCGTCTAGCGGGTGCGAGGCCTGGTGAGCCGACCGGTTCGGCGAGGCACGGTGCTACTTGCCCAGCTTCTCGGCGACGGCGGCCCGCCGGGCGAACATCTCGTCCTTGGACGCCGCCATCTCACGCAGGGCCGCCTTTCGCTCCCGCTGGGCAAGCCGGTCCAGATACAGGTGACCGCGCAGGTGGTCGGTCTCGTGCTGAAGGCATCGCGCGAAGTACCCCCGGCCCTCGATCACCACCGGTTCACCGTTCCTGTCCCGGCCGTGGACGACGGCACGGTCGAGGCGGGGCACCACCCGGTAGGGACCGGGAACGGACAGGCACCCTTCGGATTCCTCGACCAGGCGGCGCTCCCCGGCCGGTACGTCCACCAGGACCGGGTTGGCGAGGTGCCCGACGTGGCGTACTCCCCACTCGTCCGTGATGTCCCACACGAACAACCGCAGGTCCACGTCGACCTGGTTGGCGGCCAGCCCCGCACCTTCCGCCACCTGGTTGGTGGCGAACATGTCGTCGATGAGCTGCGACAGTTCCGGCGTGCCGAACCGGGTGACCTCCCGGCACCGACGCCGCAGGATCTCCTCCCCGACGACGGTGATGCGGCGCACCGCACCGCGCTCGGCCTCGGGTGCGAACCGCGGATACGCATCCACGGGCTCTCCCAGCACACGCACCCGGCGGTCCTGCGCGGTGTTGTCGAACCGACCCGTCATGGAGCACTCACGCCTTCCACACATTCCTCGGACGGCCGAGGCCGGCGTTGGCGCGGCTTGACCGAATGCTTTGCAAAGTAGCACTCTTTGCAAAATGAGCGACGAGAACCGCCAACTCCCCTGTGTGGACCCCCTGGCGCACCGCGCCCGCGCGCGTCTCCCCGATCACCCGGTGCGTCTGGCTCTCCTGGACCTGCTCGCCGAGGTCGGCACGGTCACGTCCACCCAGGCCGCCGCCCGTCTCGGCCACAGCTCCGGCCTGTGCTCGTTCCATCTGCGCCAACTCGCTCGGCACGGCCTCATCGAGGAGGCACCGCACGACGGCGGCCGGGCGCGGCCGTGGCAGCTGCGATGGGCGCCCGCGGTGGGGTCGGACGGGCGGGACGGGCCGGATGCGAAAGCGGCGGAGGAGTTCGCCGTGCAGGCCCGCGGACTGGAGGACGAGAGCTACCGGCACTGGCTGGCCCATCGGGCACAGGCGCCGAGCGAGTGGCAGCAGGACGAGTCGTTCAGCGCCGTGGTCCACCTCACCCCGGCGGAGACGGCCGAACTCGGCGCGTCCATCCGCCGCCTGTTGGCCGGCTACCGCGACCGGGACCAGGGGCCCGCCACCCGTCCGGCCGGGACGGTGGCCGTGGCAGCGATCACCCGGCTATTCCCTCTCCTCGGCCAATGAGGCCGGGCGCCGTGGCACGCAACTGTGAGATCCGGCCCGCAGTTCCTGACCGGCGACACGCTACGAGAGGCCGCGACGACTGTCCCGCGCCGGCGCGACGGCCAAAACCGACTCGCACGCGGCAGGCGCCTCAGCGGGTGCTGCTCCCCGGCGGGCGGCGGCGCATCAGCTCCGAGAGCGTACGCCGCGGTGGCCGGGCGGTGATGTCACCGCCGCGGGACTGCCCGGTCAGCTGCACGTGCAGGGTGGCGGGAGCGCCCGGACCGGACTCGGGACGAATCCTGATCTCGCCGCTGCCGCGCACCAGACCGTCCGTGTCGACGACGATCCCCGGCCTGGTCACCAGAATGAGGTTTCCCCCGACCCGCCGCCGGCGAGAGCGATCCGCGTGACGTCAGGCGAACAGCCGACTGAGGTGGGAAGCGCGACGTTCGACCCGGTCAGGGGCGGAGGCCGGTCACGTGCGGACGTCTGACCACGGTTCAGGTGCGAGGGCCACAAGGTCGTACTGCGGGCACGGCGTCGTGATGCATTGCTTGGGTGCGGGCACACAGACGTAGCCGACGGGCGCGGTGACGGCGGCGCACGGGGCCGCCTGTGACGGGATGGAGCCTTCCGCGGCGTTCGCCGGACCGGCCAGGGCGAGGGGCAGGGCGGTCAACGCGACGGTCGAAGCGGCGCGTAGCAGGTGATTGATCACGAGGACAGGCTAAGGGCTGTCCCGCAATTCCTGGCGGGCGCGCGACGACAGCTACGGCACCTCGCCGCGTTGTCGGAACGCCCGAATACATCCAGTATTCGGGCGTTCCTCCGCCTTGCGATGCACCGCATCTGACGCCGCGCGCTGATCCACCAGGAATTGCGGGACAGCCCTTAGCCGCGGTTCAGCCCGTACGGCAGTCCACGGCCGCCCGAGTCACCCGCCTGGGCGGACGGTTTCCCCACGGAGAGGTGCGCTGCGGCACGGCTGCTCCTTCCGCCATATATCCGTCCCCCAGGTGTGCCGTTCCGTAGCGGGCCGGGTTCAAATGCTGCCGAATCGAGCAGGTGAGGGATATGAGTTCACTCTCGCGCACCACCCCGGAACCGTTCGCACCGTCGCACCGGCCGTGGGGAGGGCCGGCAGCCCAAAGGGCTCGCAGACTCCGCAGGTGTGTGGTCGTCCCGGTGGCGATAGCTTCGATCGCCCTGGCGGCAGGCGGTTGCGGCGGTACGCCGGCTTCGGCCGGACCGTCCGGGGCGACCGGTTCGGTGCCGGACGCTTCCGCTCGGGACAGTGAAAGCCCCTCAGGAGGGGGCCCCACTTCCCCTGCCACGGGTACGGGCGGCGCCGGTGAACCTGCAGACCAGGACGAGGCCGGCAGCGCTGCCGCCAGTGCCAGTGCCAGTGCCAGTGCCAGTCCCGGCTCCGGAGCCGTTTCGGGTGCCCGGCGCTGCACCGCCGACAGCCTGACCATGCGCCTTGGCCGTGCCGACGCCGGGGCGGGTCAGATCTACTACCGGCTCACCTTCGTGAACAAGTCGTCCACCGCGTGTGCGTTGCGGGGCTTCCCGGGTGTTTCCCTGATCAAGCGCGACGGCAGCATGATCGGCGTCCCCGCCGAGCGGGACGGCGCGATGCGGGAGCAGGCGGTGATCGACCCCGGCAGGACGGCAGAGGTCACCCTGCACACCCTGAACCAGGGCATCAAGGACTCGGGCTGCTGGAGCCCGCCCGACTACCTCCGGGTCTATCCACCCGGTTCCAAGGATGCCCTGACCCTGCGCACCTCACTGCTCCACATCTGCGGCGACCGCTTCACGACCACGGCGGTGGGCGGCTGACAACGTAGGAGCCGGGCACGTGGGCGCCTCGCGGAAGGACCGACATGGACGCCATCGCGACCACACAGCAGGGCCGGGTCCGGGGCCGCGTCCAAGACGGGGTCGCCGCATTCCTCGGCATTCCCTACGCCGCCGCGCCCTTCGGCGTCCACCGCTTTCGCGCGCCTGCGCCCGTCGAGCGCTGGGAGGGCCTGCGCGACGCGCTCGACTACGGGCCGACCGCGCCACAGCGCCCCTACCGGCCGCCTCTCGATCAGTTGCTCCCTGACGTGGACATCCCGGGGGAGGAGTGCCTCAACCTCAACATCTGGACGCCGGACACCGGTGGCGGGCCGCTGCCGGTGATGGTGTGGATCCACGGTGGATCCCTGCGGAACGGCTCGGGAGCCGTTCCGCTGTACGACGGCCGGGCCTTCGCACGCGATGGCGTCGTCCTGGTCACCGTCAACTACCGGCTCGGTGTCGAGGGATTCGGGGTGTTCCCCGACGCACCCGACAACCGGGGTCTGCTGGACCAGATCGCAGCCCTGACCTGGGTGCGGGAGAACATCGCCGCCTTCGGCGGGGACCCGGAGAACGTCACGGTGTGCGGTGAGTCCGCCGGGGCCGTGAGCACCGCCGCCCTGATGACCAGCCCTCGCGCGGCCGGCCTGTTCCACCGGGCGATCCTGCAGAGCGGCGCGCCGCAGACGGTGCCGCGCAGCAAAGGGGCGAAGACCGTACGTGCGATGGCGAAAGTGCTACGGGTGCCCGCCACGGCTGAGGCGTTCGCGCAGGTGGACCCTGCCCTGCTGCTGGACGCACAGACCGATGTGGTCGGCGGAGCCGACCCGATCAGTGGAGGGCCGGGATTTCACCTCGTGGTCGACGGTGACGTGGTTCCGGACGGTCCTGCGCTGCCCGTGGTCGATCTCCTGCTGGGCTGCAACCGGGAGGAGTACCGCTTGTGGTTCGTGCCCAGCGGGATGGTGGAGCGCGTCAGCGGCCTCACTCTGCGTCTGGCCCTGCTGAAGCTCCGGATCCCCGGGCGGGTCGCCCGGCTGTACCGGGCGGCCAGACCGGGCGCGAAGCCCGGGGTGATCCTCGGCGAGATGGCCACGGACCTGCTGGTGCGGGGACCGCTCAACCGGCTCGCCGACGCGCGGCCGGCCCGGACCTTCCTGTACGAGTTCGCCTGGCGCTCGCCCGTTCTGGAGCTGGGCGCGTGCCATGCGCTGGAGATCGGTTTCGTCTTCGACAACCTGGTCCACGGGAAAGGGCTCACCGGGCCGGACGCTCCTCAACCGCTGGCCGGCGTCATGCACCGGGCCTGGGTCGCCTTCGCCTCCTCGGGAGACCCGGGCTGGCCGGCCTGGGACACGAGCCGACCGGTCAGGATCTTCGATCACCCCGACCCCGGTGTGGTCCTCGCACCGCGCCACGAGGAACTGCGCGCCTGGCTCCAGTAGTTGTGACTGCGCCGAGGCCAACTCCCGCACATCCGGCAGCACGTGAAGAACGCGCTTGCTCCTTGCGTTCCACTCCGTGTGGGCCGGGCCCCGGGGCTCCGCACCCCGCCCTGCCGCGTCGCCTATTCACCTCTAAATGCAGCAAACATAGGGCAGTTGGCGAACGACATTGAGCGGTTTACCTCGCGGGGGCGTCCAGAGCCTTGCCAGCCCGACGGAGGCAGTTCTATTCTCACGACCAGAAAGCGCTTTCCGTTTCATGAGCTCCGTTTTGTGGGCTCCGTTCCGGTGACTGCGGAGTCGCGGCGTCAGCCGCGTCTCCACGGGCGAGCCGCCAGGGGATCCGGTTCGGGGCCGCAACCGCGGTGCCGACACGTCATGGCGTCCAGGACGCACGCCTTGGCGGCGCGGCGTCGCGTCCTCCTTCACGGTTTCGAAGGCGACGGGCCTCCCGCAGGGGCGGCGGCGGTGATCCCGCGGCAGACACCTGCGTACGTACAGCTCCGGGCCGCAAGGGCGCGGCTCAGTCGATCGCACCGAAGCAGAGCACTCACCATCACGCCGATCGAGGCGTGTCCAGCGAGAAACCGGCGGTCCGCCGGTCATCGAGTGACATGGGCATGCCATTTTGTTGGCCGGTCCGGAAGACGAACAGGGAGAAACAGCATGAAAAGACGAGTCGCACTGCGCCTGTACGCGGCGCTCACCACGGCCGCTCTCGCCGCCGCGACCGGCGCCGTCGTGTCGATGCCCTCGGCATCGGCCGCGACCGTTGGCGCCACCGGCTACGCGACGCAGAACGGCGGGACCACCGGCGGCGCCGGCGGGCAGACGGTCCGGGCCACCACGGGCACGGCGATCCACCAGGCCCTGTGCAGCCGGGCCAGCAGCAGCACCCCCATCACCATCGAGGTCGAGGGGACCATCAACCACGCCAACACCGCCAAGGTGTCCGGCGACAGCTGTAACACCGCAGCCGGTGTGATCGAGCTCAAGCAGATCAGCAACGTCACGATCGTCGGCGTCGGCAGTGGCGCCGTCTTCGATCAACTGGGCATTCACATACGCCAGTCCAGCAACATCATCATCCAGAACGTGACCGTCCGGAACGTCAAGAAGTCGGGGTCGCCCACATCCAACGGCGGTGACGCCATCGGCATGGAGAGCGACGTCCGCAACGTCTGGGTCGATCACAGCAGCCTGGAGGCGTCGGGAGGCGAGTCGGAAGGGTTCGACGGCCTCTTCGACATGAAGGACAACACGCAGTACGTGACGTTGTCCTACAGCACCCTGCGCAACTCCGGCCGCGGCGGCCTCATCGGGTCGAGCGAGACCCAGCTCGACAACGGCTTCGTCACGTTCCACCACAACCTGTACGAGAACGTCGACTCCCGCACCCCGCTGCTGCGCGGAGGCATCGCCCACATCTACAACAACTACTACGTGAAGCTCAACAAGTCCGGGATCAACTCCCGGGCCGGGGCCCGCGCGAAGGTGGACAACAACTACTTCAAGGACTCCAAGGACGTCCTGGGCACCTTCTACACGGACGCGGCCGGGTACTGGCAGGTCAGCGGCAACACCTTCGACAACGTGACGTGGTCCGCACGCAGCAGCGAGAACAACCCGGCCGGGCCCGACCCGAAGTCCAACACCACCGTCAGCATCCCCTACGCCTACAGCCTGGACGCGGCATCCTGTGTGCCCGGCATCGTGGCCCAGACGGCGGGCGCCAACAAGGGGCTGAAGGTCTCGGACGGCAACTGCTCGACGCAGACGCCGACCCCGGACCCGACCGACCCGACGCCCGACCCCACCGATCCCACTCCGGACCCGACGGACCCGACCGACCCCACCGGTACCAACCTCAGCATCGGCGCCGGCTCCGACGGGTCCAGCAAGGCCGACGGGACGAGCTACGGCAACGTGCGCGACGGTGACCTGAGCACCTACTGGTCGCCCGCCGGAGCCACCGGATCGATCTCGGTCAAGTGGGGCTCCGCCACCGCAGTCTCCTCCGTCAACATCCGGGAGGCGTCCGGCTCCGGCGGCAGCATCGGAACCTGGAAGGTGCTCAACGGCGACACCGGAGCCGTACTGACCTCCGGCAGCGGGGCGGGCGTCATCAGCTTCGCGCAGACGTCCTTGCGCAAGATCACCTTCCAGATCACCGGCTCGACCGGCACGCCGAAGATCGCCGAGTTCGAGACCTACGCGGGTTAGGGCCTCTCGTCCGGATCATGCATCCGGACGAAAGACCCCAGCCGTACGCCGCCGCGGGGGCGGGGGCGGCCCCCCCCCCGCCCCCCCCCCGGCGGGGGGCGGGGGGGGGGGGGCGGGCCCCCGGGGGGGGCCGGCCCCGAGCGGCCCCGGGGGCGGGGGGCGGGGCGGGCCCCCCCCCCCGGTGCCGGCGGAGTGAGCCACCCCGGGGGTTTGGGCCCGCCCGCCGGCCCCCCCCCCCGGCGCCCCCACCCCCCCCCCCCCCCCGCGGGGCGGGGGGGCCCGCCCCCGCCGCCCCCGCCCCCGCGGCGAGAGGCGGCGCAGAGGGGCCGTCCACCTGGGCGGGGCAGGACCGTAGCGGCCGAGTGGCCTGTCGTCGGTCCGGCACGACCACCGTGGTGGCCACCGAGCCGGTGTCACCCACGCGTGAGGACGACGAGCCGCTGGGTCGCGCGGGTCATCGCGACGTAGCGGTCGACCGCTCCTTCGATGCCCGTGCCGAGAGCTTCCGGGTCGACGAGGACGACCAGGTCGAACTCCAGCCCTTTCGACAACGCCGGGGTCAGTGAACGGACCCGGGGCGTGGCCCGGAACGTGGGATCGCCGATGACACAGGCGATCCCGTCGGCGTGCGCGGTGAGCCAGGTGTCGAGGACCGTGTCGCGCTCGCCGGCGGAACCATGGGTGACCGGAATGCCGCTGCTGCGTACGGAGACCGGCACATTGGCGTCGGGAAGCGCGGCCCGGATGACCGGCTCGGCCTCCGCCATGACCTCCTCCGGCGTCCGGTAGTTGATGCTCAGGGAGGTCTGGCTGATCCGGTCGAACCCGACCCGCTCCAGCCGCTCCTGCCAGGATTCGGCGAAGCCGTGTCTGGCCTGGGCGCGATCGCCGACGATGGTGAAGCTCCGGGAGGGGCAGCGGAGCAGCAGCATCTGCCATTCCGCGTCGGTCAGTTCCTGGGCCTCGTCCACGACGATGTGCGCGAACGGCCCGGCGAGCAGGTCCGGTTCGCCGACCGGCACGGACGATCCGTCGACGAGGGTCTCCTTGAGGTCCTGTCCACGCAGCATCGTGACCGCGCCCTCGCCGTCGGCGTCGGCTTCGAGCAGGGTGTCGATGACGTGAGACATGTGCTCGCGTTCGGCCGCGACGGCGGCGTCGTGCCTGCGCTTGTGCAGCGACATCTCCGGGTCACCGAGCCGTCGGCGTGCCGCGTCCAGGAGCGGCAGGTCCGGCACCGTCCAGGCCTGGGCGTGCGCGCGCTGCAGCCGTGACACGTCGTCGCGACTCAGCCAGGGAGCGCAGATGCGCAGATAGGCCGGTACCGACCACAAGTCTCCGACGAGGTCGGCGGCTTCGATCAGCGGCCACGCACCGTCGAAGGCCGCGAGCAACTCCCGGTTCTGCAGGAGGGATGTGCGCAGCAGTGCGTCCGGAACGTCGCCGTCGTGCCGGTCCACCAGGATCGTGACCAGCTCTTCCAGGACCTGGTCACGCGCCTCGTTGTGCGGAGTGCCCGGGGCGGCTTCGAACGCCACAGCCCAGTCGCCCGCGTGCAGCCGGACGTCGGACCACGGGGTGGTGACCGTCATCCCCTTGGCGGGAGGCTTCTCGTAGAACCCGACGGCAGCCTCGATCGCCTTCACCAGATCCGCGGACGACTTCAGACGGGCCACGTCCGGATCGGTCTCGGCCGCTGCCGCGGCTCCCTCGGTGACGAGGTCGCGCAGGGTGCAGGTCTGCACGCCCTCCTCGCCCAGGCTGGGCAGGACGTCGCTCACGTAACCCAGGTAGGGCTCGTGCGGACCGACGAACAGCACGCCGCCGCGACGGTGGCCGAGGCGAGGATCGGAGTAGAGGAGGTACGCGGAACGGTGCAGGGCGACGACGGTTTTCCCGGTGCCCGGACCGCCGTCGACGACGAGCGCGCCACGGGACCCCGCTCGGATGATGGCGTCCTGATCGGCCTGGATGGTGCCGAGTACATCGCGCATACGCGGCGACCGGTTGCTGCCCAGGGTGGCGATGAAGGCGGACTGGTCATCGAGCGCCGCGTGGCCGGCGCCCCCGTCAGGGGTGAAGACCTCGTCCCAGTAGTCACTGACCCGGCCGCGGGTCCAGCGGTACCGGCGACGGCGCGCCAGCCCCATCGGCTGGGCGTGGGTGGCCGCGAAGAACGGCTCGGCCGCGGGAGAGCGCCAGTCGACCAGCAGTCGGCGGCCCGTACTGTCCGTGAGGCCGAGCCGTCCGACGTACACGGGCTCGGCGTCCTCGGTGCCGACCATGTGGCCGAGGCACAGATCGAGGCCGAACCTGCGCAACGTGCGCAGCCGGGTGGTCAGCCGGTGGATCTCGATGTCCCGGTCCATCGCCTGCCGGCCCACACCACCGGGCGACCTGCGCTCGGCGTCGAGGCGCGCGGACAGTTCGGTGAGGGACTGCTCGAGGCACTCGGCGATCGCCTCGAAGTGCCGCTCGTCGCCCGCGATCAGATGAGGGTCGGCCTTGGGGGCGAGGCGGCCGGGAAGGTCGAACGCGCTGGTGGTCAGGGGATTCATGTCATCGGCTCCGATCCGCGGTCGCGTTCGGGCAGTCCGTCGGTGCGCATTTCCGCACCCCGGTAACCGGCAAAAACATATGCACTTGGTGAATCTCCCGTTTCCGCAGCTTCTGGCCTCGGCGAGTGATTCTGCGGCATGTGGGGGGCCTTGCGGCAAGCCCCCCACTGCGCTATAAGTTAAGAGTGGCGAGAGGTGGGTATCCCCTTACGCCTTGGCTCAATGGCTCTCGGCCCACCGGATGAGGTGGACGAAGAGCCGCATGACCTCATCGAGCAGACGGGCCGAGATGTTCGCCGACGCCGGGTCCGGCCGTCGGTCCAGCGCCTCGTCGGCCTCGTTCACCTACATCACCGCAGGCCGGCTCCGGGCTCGACGGCCGCCGCCTCATCCCGGACGACCGGGGCCGTCGCCTGCTCGGGTATCCACGGCGTCGTTCCCGCCACGACGCACGTCGCGCGGCGCCGGTAGACGTGGGGCGGTACGCCGACGAGTTCGGTGAAACGCGCACGGAAGACACCCGGCGAAGGGCATCCGACCGCGCGGCGGATCTCAGTGACGCCGAGGTCACCGTGGAGCAGCAGGACCGCCGCCCGCTCGATGCGGCGGGCCGTCAGATAGGCGTACGGACTCGTGCCGTAGGCCAGCCGGAACTGGCGGCTGAGATGCCCGGCCGGCACGTTCACGCCGCGGGCGAGCGCTTCGACGTTCAGCGGCCGCGCGTACTCCCGGTCGATCCGGTCGCGCACGCGGCGCAGTCGGGCGAGGTCACTCAGGCGCTGCGCCGCCATGCGCGCGCGCCCCCACGCGGGATGACACATACGAGCTCCGTTTCGTCGACAGCGATGCGTACCGGGAGTGCGTGGGCCGGACGGTTCAGCGAAGCTCCTGGATGCGCACCAGGTTGCCCGCGGGATCGCGGAAGGCGCAGTCGCGGATGCCGTACGGCTGCTCGGTCGGCTCCTGGACGACCTCGGTGTCGCCCGCCTGCACCTTCTCGAACGTGCCGTCGAGGTCCGGGGTGGCCAGCAGGATCCATCCGTAGGTGCCCTTGGCCATCATCTCCGTGATGGTGCGGCGCTCGTCCTCGGTGATGCCGGGGTCGACGGCCGGCGGCGCCAGCAGGATGGACGTGCTGGGCTGCCCGACGGGACCGACCGTGATCCAGCGCATCCTGCCCTGGCCGACGTCGGTGCGGACCTCGAAGCCGAGAACGTCACGGTAGAAGGCCACCGACGCGTCCGGGTCGCTGTGCGGAAGGAAGCTGGTGTGAATGCTGATGTCCATGACGACGATGCTAGATCCGCCGCTGTGACGCGCGCTTCTCGATTCCTGATCGATTCCGCCGGTCCCGTGGCCGGATTCTCGACCACCGCGGCTACTCGCCGCCTTTCCGCACGGGCTTCTCGAGAAGAGTGAACGCCTTGCGCGCTCCGCCCGGTTGCGGCTTTCCCTCCTTGTGCCCGACAACCCGGTATCCGGCATCGAGGTAATACGCCTCGAGAGACGCGTTGCCGGCCAGGCAGTCCAGACGTACCAACGGTCGGCCCGTCCCGGCCACGCGGCGTTCCGCCTCGCGCAGAAGCTGCCGGCCCGTCCCGGGCGGGACGCTGCGGTGATCCACCATTAGCCGGTGCACATACCCGGCCGCCGAGGACTGCGGCCCCCAGGCGTCCTCGTCCGCCCACCACAGCTCCCAGGCCCCGACGATGCGCCCGGCAGCCTCCGCGAGCCACACCTCCCCGGTCTCCATGATCCGGCGGAAGTGATCCCCGCCCAGCTCACCCGGCTGCCACTGGCCCGTGACGCCCCGCGCGAGCATCCAGCGCGCGGCGTCGTCGCGCAGCCCCACGACAGCGGTGAGGTCGGCGTCATGGGCAGGACGGAAGCGCAGAGCGTTCATCTCGCGATCTTCGCACGGGTGTTCCGCCGTCCGGGGCCTCAGCGATGGCATCCCGGCCGAGGCTGAGGTAACCGGACCCCCTGTCGCGTTCAGCCATGGCGCGATTTTGCCGGAGCCGCGTACGGCCCGGCTCGCCCGGCCCGGTCGGGGCCGTGCGCCCCTGGTCAGTCCAGGCGGGTCAGGTCCGGTCTCAGCCGTTGCCAGACCGGATGGCGCAACCGTCCGGCCCTGGTCCACTCCGACGCGGTGACCTCCGCGACCAGCCGCGGTTCGACCCAGTGCGCGCCGGCCACGTCGACCGGGTCGGCGAACGGGGACGTGGATCGTGCGATGACCGCGAAGTACGCCATGAGTTCGCTCTGTTCACGCTCGGACATACCCGATCCGACCGATCCCGCATACCTCAGCCCGGTGGGCCCGGTGACGCCGACGAGTACCGCCCCCGGCACACCCACGGCGGAGCCCCGGCGCTGGGTCCAGCCGCCGATGACCACGTCCAGCGTCTGCACCAGCTTGGTCTTGCGCCAGTGAGCCGATCGGGTGCCGGGCGTGTACGGGGAGGAGAGTCTCTTGGCGACCACGCCCTCCAGTCCCTCACGGACCACGGCCTCCCACACCTGCGCCCCGCGTCCGTGTACGTATGAGGGTGCCGACCAATGGGCCCCGGTCAGCGCGAGGGCGGACAGAGCCTCGCGGCGTTCGCCGTACGAGGCACCGAGCAGGACCCCGCCGTCGACGTACAGGACGTCGAAGATCATCAGATGGGCAGGACAGTCCAGCGCGAGGCGGGCGGCGCGCCGTGCGTCGACCACGCCCATCCGGCTCTGGAGCCGGCCGAAGTCGGACCGTCCGCGAGCATCCAGGGTCACGAGTTCCCCGTCCAGGACCACTCCCCGCCCGCGCAGCTCACCGCCCAGTGCCCGCAGCTCCGGATAGGTCACCGTGATGTCGTTTCCCGCGCGCGAGGTCAGCCGCACCGATCCGTCGCCCGTCGTGCTCAGGATGCAGCGGACACCGTCCCACTTGGTCTCGAACGCCCAGTCCGAGTCGGGCACGGGGAGCGGCCCCGGCACAGCCAGCATCGGTGCGATCGACGGCGGCGACCAGAGGGTGCCGGGAGGAATCGGAGCCATGGTCCCGATGATCGAACGTCCGGCAGAACTGTGCAGGCCGGCGGGCGGACGCACGACAGACGACCGCGCTCCCCGCAACGGGCCCGTGGGCCTCAGCCCGCCCCAGGGAGCCCGAACGTCCCCCGCCACGCCCGGCGACCCTGCACAATTCTGTGGTGATCAACGATGACCCGTACCTGTGGCTCGAAGACGTCGAGGGCGAAGCCGCGCTCGCCTGGGTGGCCGAGCGGAACGCCGAGACGGAGGCCGCGCTGGCGTCCGGCGCCGGATTCGCCTCCCTGAAGGAACGCCTGCGGGAGGTCCTGGACGCGCCGGACCGCATTGCCTACGTCTCGCGCCACGGAGAGTTCCTCTACAACTTCTGGCGGGACGCCGCGCATACGCGTGGTGTGTGGCGGCGCACGACACCGGAGGAGTACCGCACGGACGCCCCCCGGTGGGAGGTCCTCCTCGACGTCGACGCGCTCGCCGCCGAGGAGGGCGTGAAGTGGATGTGGGCCGGTGCGCGGGTACGCCGTCCCGACTGCGACCGAGCCCTGGTCCGTCTCTCGCGCGACGGCGGTGACGCCGTGGTGGTCCGCGAGTTCGACCTCAACGCCCGGAGCTTCGTCGAGGACGGGTTCCAGGTGGCGGAGTCGAAGACACACATCGGTTGGATCGACGCCGACACCGTCTTCGTCGGTACGGACTTCGGGCCGGGCTCCCTCACCGAATCCGGCTATCCGCGGACGGTCCGCAGATGGCGCCGCGGTACGTCCCTGGCCGAGGCCCACCCCGTCTTCGAGGGAGAACCGCGTGACGTGGCCGTCGCGGGCCGGCACGATTCCACACCCGGCTTCGAACGGGACTTCGTCGTGCGGTCGATGGACTTCCACCACAGTGAGACCTATCTCCTCACCGGCGACGCCTCGCTGGTGAGGCTCGACGTCCCGGACGACGCCACTGCGTACGCCCATCGCGAGCATCTGATCGTGCACCTGAAGTCCGACTGGCTCGGGCACCGGGCGGGCTCGCTGCTGGCCTTCGACTTCGACGCCTTCCTGGCCGGCGACCGCACCCCGGAGGCGCTGTTCACCCCCGACGCCGGGACGGCTCTTGCCGGGCACGCGTGGACCCGTCACCACCTGATCCTGGAGACGATGCACCACGTCAGCACCCGCATCGAGGTGCTCACCCCCACCTCCGGCTCCGGATGGGCGCGGAAATCGCTCGCGGACGTCCCGGCGCTGTCCGCCGTCACCGTCATGGACACGGATCCGGACGTCTCCGACGAGTTCTTCCTGGACGTCTCGGGCTTCCTGCAGCCGTCGACGCTCTATCACGGGACGATCGGGGGCGATACGGAGATCCTCAAGGAGGCGCCGGCCCGCTTCGACGCGGCCGGCCTGACCGTGCGGCAGTTCTTCGCGCTCTCCCAGGACGGCACGGAGGTGCCGTACTTCGTGATCGGCCCCGACCACGCCCCCACCGGCCCCGGCCCCGCCCTCCTCTACGGCTACGGTGGCTTCGAGGTCTCACTCACACCCTTCTACGGTGCGGTGACCGGCCGGGCCTGGCTGGAGCGCGGTGGCACCTACGTGATCGCGAACATCCGAGGCGGCGGTGAGTACGGACCGGGCTGGCACCGCGCCGCGCTCGGTGCGGAACGGGCACGAGCCTTCGAGGACTTCGCTGCCGTCGCCGCCGACCTCGTCGCACGGGGTATCACCACCCCGGCCATGCTGGGTGCCGCGGGCGGCAGCAACGGGGGGCTGCTCATGGGCGCGATGGTCACGCGTTACCCGGAACTGTTCGGAGCGATCGTCGCGCAGGTCCCCCTGATGGACATGCTCCGCTTCCACGAGCTCCTCGCCGGTGCGTCCTGGATCGCCGAGTACGGAGACCCGGACAGTCCGGCCGACCGCGAGCACCTGCGCGCGCTGTCCCCGTACCACCGGCTTGCCGCCGGTCCCGACTATCCGCCACTGCTCCTGACGACCTCCACCCGTGACGACCGCGTCCACCCCGGCCACGCCCGCAAGACGGCCGCACGGCTGCGCGAACTCGGCCACCGCGTCCTGCTCCACGAGAACACCGGTGGTGGTCATGCGGGCGCCGGCGACAACGAGCAGTCCGCCCACAACAACGCCCTGCTGCACACGTTCCTGTGGAACCACCTCTCGCCACAGACCCCACCGGATCCCACGGTCCACCCCTGCTGACCCGGCGGGGGTGGCCACGGTCCCGGGCCGGCGCTACCGCGCGCAGGCTTCAGCGATCGACAGGCTGTTCTCGTAGAGGTGGTGCCGGGTGACGCGGCCGTCCTCGACGGTGAGGTGGAGTGCGAACGGGCCCGCGAAGGACTTGCCCGTCGCCCGTACGGTTCCCGACAGGTGCCCCATCAGGACGGCTTCCGTGCCGTCGACCAGGAAGGTGTCGACGGACGCACGCGCATCCTCGGGCACCGTGTGCGCCGCCAACTCAGCCGACTGGGCGGCGCATTCGGCGGCCGTGGACCGTGGGCGGATCCACGGGGCCCCGGGGTTCTCGGCCAGCAGCCAGTCGACCTCGTCGGCGAACAGCGCGACCATCCGCTCGGTGTCCCCGGCCAGCCGGGCCGCGAGGAACGCCCCCACGACAGCGCGGGTGGCCTCGGCGACGGCACCCGCACCCGCTCCGCCGGTCGGACTCTGCTTTTCGGTGGCGGACTTGACGGCCATGGCGCTCCTCGCGGCTGCATCGGGGCTACGGCTGTCCCCGTCGTTGTGCCCGATCCTGCCGAAGGAGGGGAGCGCGGTCCATTACCCCAGAGGTAAACGACCCGGCGCGCAGGTCCGGGCCCGCCCCTCGGCGCCCCCTGTCGCCCCTCGGCCCGCGGGCCGCCGAGTCAGCCTCGGCTCGCCGCACCGCCTGATTCCACAGCGACGTATTCGCAGCTGGGGCCGCAACGCGACGCCCGGTCCCGTCGTGCGGGACGCCTGTCCGAAAGGTACGGTGCCCGGACCGGCACGGAGGAGGAATGGGACATGGCCAGTACGGTGACCGAGGGGCTGCCGCACATACGCGAGGACCTTGTCGACTTCTATCGGGACCTGCACCGCCACCCGGAGCTGTCACTGCAGGAGACGCGGACCGCGGCGCTGCTGGCTCAACGACTGCGGGCCGCGGGCTTCGACGAGGTCGTCGAGAAGGTCGGCGTCACCGGGGTGGTGGGGGTCCTGCGCAACGGGGACGGTCCGGTGGTGATGCTGCGCGCGGACTTCGACGCGCTGCCGGTGGAGGAGAAGACCGGACTGCCGTACGCCAGCACGGTGCGTGCCGTGGACGGCGACGGCCATGAAGTGCCCGTGATGCACGCCTGCGGGCACGACATGCACGCCGTCTGCCTGACCGGCGCCGCCGCCCTGCTCGCCCGGGCCCGCGAGCAGTGGAGCGGCACCCTGCTGGTCGTGTTCCAGCCGGCGGAGGAACTGGCGGTCGGCGCCCAGGGAATGGTCGACGACGGGCTGTTCGAACGCTTTCCCAAGCCGTCCATCGTCCTGGGCCAGCACGTCGGACCGCTGCCGGCCGGATTCATCGGCTACGGCGACGGACCGGTGATGGCGGCCGCCGACTCGGTGAACATCACACTCCACGGCCGTGGTGGCCACGGATCCAGGCCGGAGGCGGCCATCGACCCGGTCCTGATGGCGGCGAATGTCGTCACCCGGCTCCAGGGGATCGTCGCCCGCGAGGTCCCGCCGGCGGAGACCGCCGTGGTGACGGTGGGGCGCCTGAAGGCCGGCACCAAGGAGAACGTCATCCCGGAAACGGCCGAGCTGGGTGTCAACATCCGCGCTTTCACCCCGGCCGTACGCGACCTGGTGCGCAGCGCGGTGGAGCGCATCGTGGCGGGGGAGTCGCGGACCAGCGGTGCGCCGGAGCCGCCGGACTTCACCTGGTTCGCAGCCGCACCCGCGCTGGTCAGCGAACCGGAGTCCACGAGGACGACGGTGGCTGCGTTCACCGAACACTTCGGTGCACAGCGTCTTCTGCCGATGCCGCAGGTGAACGCGAGCGAGGACGTGGGTGTGTACGGTGAGGCGCTCGGCGTGCCGACGGTGTTCTGGTTCTGGGGCGGGCTGGACACGGAGTCGACGATCGCCGCCTACACCGAGGGACGCATGGACGAGCTGCCGGGCAACCATTCCGCGACCTTCGCGCCGGTCATCGAACCGACGCTGAGCACCGGTGTGGAAGCGCTGGTCGTGGCGGCGTTGACCTGGCTCGGGAAAGCCTGACAGCGGCAGACACCCCCCGGGTGCGTGCCTGCGGTGCCGCGCCCCTCTCTGCCCGACACCGGCGTTCATCGAGACGTGCTGCCGCTGCGGTGGTGTGGGTGCGAGCACCGGATCCGGCTACGACACGCGCCTTTCCTTCTCTGCGCTGGATGGAGCAAGGCCGGCGCGCGGGTTGCCGGGCGGAGGACGAAGCTGGGAGATCCACCGAGCTCACGCCTCAGGAGTCCTCCCGTGCTGTCCTACGGCTCCCCGCTGGTCCGCCTCTCCCTCGTCGCCGTGCTGGCCGCCGCCTGCACGGCCGGTCCGGTGTTCTCCCCGGCCCACGCCGCCGATGCCCCCGTCGACCACGACCGAGCACTGCGCAGGCAGTTGCGGGAACTGACCGACGCGCCCGGCGGACCGCCCGGCGTGATCGCCGTCCTCAAGCGCGGGCTCCGCACCGAGGTCGTCCGTGCCGGTGTCGCCGAGACCGGCACCGACCGTCCGATCGAGGCAACCGATCACATGCGGATCGCCAGTACGGCCAAGGCGTACAGCGGCGCGGTCTCCCTCCAACTCGTCGACCGCGGAAAACTGCGCCTGAACCACACCATCGGCCAGGTGCTTCCCCGATTGCCCCGCGCCTGGCACCGGGTCACGCTGCGCCAGCTCCTGAACCACACCAGCGGACTGCCGGACTACTCCGCGGACCCGCGATTCCTGGCCCTCCTCACCGCGGACCCCCGGCGCCACTTCGACTCCCGCCGGCTGCTGGACTTCGTCGCCGGCGACCCGCTGATGTTCCGTCCGGGAACCCGCTACGCCTACTCCAACTCCGACAACATCGCGGTGGCCCTGATGGCGGAGGCGGTGACAGGACGTCGCTACGAGGATCTGCTCGCCCAGCTCGTGTACCGCCCGCTCCGGATGCGAAGCACCAGTCTGCCGCAGGGCTACCGGATGCCCGAGCCGTACATGCACGGCTATGACGTGACCCCTCCGGCTCCGCCCGAGGACGTCAGTGAGGTGTTGAGTGCGTCGGGCGTCTGGGCGTCGGGCGGGATCATCTCGACACCGAAGGACATGACGGCTTTCATCCGTGGCTACGCCGGGGGAAAGCTCATCTCCGACCGGACCCGCCGGCAACAGCTGGACTGGGTGAACGGTGCCTCCGAACCCGCGGGCCCGGGGCAGAACAAGGCGGGTCTGGCGCTCTTCCGCTACACCACCCGCTGCGGCGTGGTGTACGGCCACACGGGCAACTTCCCCGGCTACACCCAGCTGGTCGCGGCCACCCCGGACGGCAAGCGCTCGCTGTCCTTCTCCCTCACCACGCAGGTGAACAAGACGAACAAGCCCGCACTGCTGAAGCGGCTGCGCACCGTGCAGGAGAACTTCGTCTGCGCCCTGCTGCGCAAGCAATAGGCCCGGCGGGCGAGCCTCGGCCGAACAAACCTGCGGGCGTACCCGGCACAACCATCCCCGCCGTCCATGAGTCCTGCCAAGTAGGAGTAAATCGCTCCTGGTGATACAAGGGGGATATATGAGAAGCATGCGTAATGTCGGGCTGGCCGGGGCGCTGGGCGCACTGGTGGCGGGTGCCGCGCTCCTGGGCGCGACCGCTGCCTCCGCCGCACCCAACGTCACACCGCAGGGCGTCTGCGGCAGTGCCTACCGGACCGTGAACTCGGCACCCGTCGGATCCCTGGGCACCGTCTACCTGACGTACAACCCCGCGAACGGGAAGAACTGCGTCGCGACCATCCGTGCCAACCCGGGCACGGCCAAGGCCATGGCCACCTACGTCTACGTCCCCGACACCGACGAATGGGCCGGCGACTCCGGGAACTACACGTCGTACGCGGGTCCGGCCTACGTCTACGGCAGGGGCCACTGCGTCAGCTGGGGCGGCAACATCGCCAACGTGTACGTGTCGGTGGACAACTCCAACTGTGCGGCACTCAAGGAGCACCGGGTCACAGAGGTTCGCTGATCCGGGCGTGCCCAGCCGGCCCGCTGCCTCGCACCTCTCGGCCGACGAGGTGCGAGGCAGCGGTGGCGACCCGGCGTGGGACCGCCTTCCCGGGGACTCCTTTTCCCGGAGCGGTCCCCTTCTCCGGGCCGGCCCCCTCGTGTCCGGCCCTGCTACAACTCGCCCCCGAATGCCTCGGCCAGCGCGCGCCATTCGGCCAACGGCAGACCGGCACCGCCCTGTTCGGCGGTGAGCACCTGGAGCGCGACGTGATCGGCGCCGGCGTCAAGGTACTGCCGGGTCCTCGCCAACACGTGCTCGGTGTCGCCCAGCGCGAAGAGGGCGTCGAGGAGACGAACGCTTCCGCCACCATCGAAGTCGCTCTCCGCGAATCCCAGACGCAGCAGGTTGTCGGTGTAGTTGGGCAGCTGCAGGTACATCGCCAGCATGTTCCGCGCAGTGGTGCGGGCCCGGTCGAGGTCGGTGTCGAGCACGACGGAGAGTTCCGGGGCGAGCAGAGCGTCGGGGCCGAGGGCCTCACGCGATTCCGCCGTGTGCTCGGTGGTGACGAGATAGGGGTGGGCACCCAGCGCCCGGTCCGTCGCGAGCTTCAGCATCTTGGGGCCGAGCGCCGCCAGCACCCGATGTCCGGAGTCCACCGGTGGGTTGGCGGAGTCCAGCGCGTCGAGGTAGGCGACCATCGCGCTGTACGGCTTCGCGTACTGCGGCACCATCGGGCCGTGGCTGACACCCAGGCCGAGGACGAGTCGCCCGCGGGCACTCGCGTCGAGCGTCGCGATACGGGCGGCCACGTCCGCCGCGGAGTGGTCCCAGATGCTCAGGATGCCGGTGGCCACGGTGACCGAACGGGTGTCGGCGACGACAGCGGCGGCGTCCTCGGGCGAGGGGCTGCCCCCGATCCAGAGCGTGCCGTATCCCAGCTCCTCGAGCTCGGTGACCGCCTCCGTGATGGCCGCCCTGCCCGCGTCGTCCACCCGCGACCGGTGCAGGGCGCTGCTCCAGATGCCGACCTGCCCGAATGTCTCACGCGTCTCAGAAGTCATGGTGTGATCAACAGCGCCGCGCTCCCACTATTCCCGTGCGGTGAGCGGTTCGGCCGTTCGGCCGAGTGCGGGACGGAAAGGAGGCGTCTTTTCTGCCCCCAAGTGTTTTCGGGGCGAAACCGGCCCCGAAAAAAGGAGAGCGCGAGCAGTAGGAGCGGACGCGGCGCCGCAGCCGTCAGGAGGTGTTGTTGGCGAGGGCCAGCAGGCGGCCGCTGTCGCCGCTGAAACGGTCGCGGTCCACGGCGCCCGAGATGCCGCTCACCGATCCGGAGTCGGTGTACTGCCAGAAGGTCCAGTACGGGAAGCCGCTCGGGATGGAGGGACTGGACGCGCTCGTCCAGTGTGCGACGAACAGAGGACTCCGCGTGGACATCCCGCTCCATCCGCCGGTGCAGGTGTTCCACCAGCTCGGGCTGGTGTAGATGACGACGTCACGGCCGGTCTTCGCCTTGTACGTGTCGTGGAAGTCCAGAATCCACGACCGCATGGCCGATGTCGACTTGCCGGAGCAGCCGCCTTCGAGGTCGAGCATGCCGGGCAGTGTCAGGTTGTCCCGGGACCAGCCCCCGCCGTTACTGGCGAAATAGGTTGCCTGGCTCGCGCCGCTGGAGAGATTGGGACGCGCGAAGTGGTACGCCCCCCGGATCACCTTTGCGTTGTGGGCATGGAGATAGTTGGCATGGAAGGTGGGGTCTTTGTAGTTGGTTGACTCCGTTGCCTTGATGTAGGCGAACTTGATGCCCGCAGACTTCACCGATGACCAGTTGATCGTTCCCTGGTAGTGAGATACGTCGATGCCGGGGAGGGAAGCCGGAGTGGACGCACTGCCTTCGGCGCCGAACTCGATCTGGCGCGTATCGTCAGTGAATTCCTCACCGTCCGCGAGGTATCCGGCCCCCATGTATCCGTCCCCGAGGGGGATGGTGCGGCCGGACGGCAGAGGCGCGGCTACGGCCGCGCCCGTAGAAACTGTGGGGAAAAGGGCCGTGACGAGGCTGAGGGCGCCGGCGGCAACCAGCGTGTGCCGCACGGATCCGGAGCGGTGAATTCGAGATGACAACGCATTCCTCCTGGGCGACGGACTACCGGGCTGTTCCGGAATGGTCCCCCGTTTCGGGGGCGAATCCGGGGAGCCGCACGGCCCGATTTCTGCGCGCCGCCGTCTCGCCCTGCTGCAAAGGGAAACGAGCCGGGAGAGTTTCGTCCCCCGGCGCGGCGGGCGGTGGCGGCCGACGTGGTATTCGGGTGACCGTGCGTGCGGATGCCCTCGGAACGAAGGAGGCGGGCGGTGCCCGGATCAGTCCGCCGGATGTCCCGGTGAGATGTCGGGGCCGTGCTTCAGGAACATCAGACGCACGCCGTCGCCCCCAGGGTGCTGCGCCGCCTCCGGGGCCAGGAGGAATCCGCAGTGGTCGCCGCCGTCGAAGCGGCTCTGGACGCGGCCGACGAACCAGACGGGCGCCTCGTCGAGGACCGGGACCCCACCGGGGCCCGGATGCCAGGCGGTCCGGGTGAACTTGTCGGTCGTGTCACCGGTCGCGCCGCCGAAGAGCCGGGCCAGGTGATCCTGGTCATGGCCCAGCAGGTGCACCGCGAGGCGATCGGCGCGGGCAGCGACGCGATAGGTCCGGTTGGCCTTCGACAGCCACACGATGAACCGGGCGGGGCGGATCGAGCACTGGGAAGCGAACCCGACCAGGCAGCCGGCCCGCTCACCGGCCGCCGTGGCGGTCACGACGTACAGCGGACAGTCGAGCGCGTCGGTGAAGGGATCCAGGGCGGTCACGGTGGTGGGCTCCATGCCTGCGACAATCGGGTGCTGGACCCGCCTGAAGAGTGCGGAGAGTCCGAGGGGCATGCTATCGAGCACTGAGGCGGTCAAGATGAGCAGCGTGGTGTTGCGGCTGTCGGCGCGCGACTTGGTACACGCGGACCTCGCGTCATGCGGGTGGTCGGGTTCCGACCATCATGTGGCCGATGTCGCACAGCAGTTGGAGCGCGCCGTGCTCGGCGAGGTCGACTATCTCGCGGTCTGCACTCCGGCGGACATCCCCGTGGCGAAGGGCGGCGTCGACTACCGGGTCAAAGAGGGTGTCGGCACTCTGTGGCAGCTTGCCGTGCATCCCGCATTGCAGTCGTGCGGGATCGGCACCTTCCTCGTCGAATCCGCGGAACTGCGGATCAGGACGCGTGGTCTCCTCCACGCCGAGCTCGGCGTGGAGGAGAGCAACCCCCGGGCCCGGGCACTGTACGAACGACTGGGCTACGTCGCGTACGACCGTCAGCCCGACTCGTGGGACGAGCAAGCCCCGGACGGAACGCTGCGCCGTCACGAAACGATGTGCACGCTGATGCGCAAGGAACTCACGTAGGTACCGTCCGTCCCAAGAGCCCACCGCGGACCCGTTGACCCGGGTGGCGTGAGCGGTTCCACGCGCCGGCCGGACCTCACTGACCCGTGTGAGGTGTGGCGCCACCGGCACCCCCGCCCGGGCGGCGTGCCAGAAAGACGAATTCGCGTCCCGGCCGGTCGGGTGCGTCGCGGACTTCGTCCACTACGTACCCTCGCGCGATCAGATCCTGTTCGACCTCCTCGCGCTCCCGGAAGCGCAGCGTCGAATCCGAAGTGAGCACCTGTCCGTCCGCCGCGAACCTGTAGGTCCAGCGGAAGGTCACCAGGGGCCGGCTGACATCGATCAGCTGGACCCAGCTCTCGACCGAGCCGATGGCCGGGAGCTCCGTCACGCGGTAGGAGTGCTGGCGGGTCCACTCCTCCCAGGCGCGTCCGTCCGGGTCGCGGGTCTCGAAGACCAGGCGCCCGCCCGGCCGTAGTGCTCCGTAGGCTCCCGCCAGCGTTCGCTGCCACGTCTGAGGGTCCACGATGGCCTGGGCCACGTTCGCGGTCATCGTGGCGAGATCGACCTGGAGGGAGGGCAGGTCCGTCGCATCGCCGTGGATCCACCGTACGCGTGCACTGTCCGGTTTGGCCCGGGCGATGTCGAGGGAGGCCAGGGCGGGATCAACGCCGACGACCTCGACACCGCGGTCGGCCAGGAGCAGGGCGAATGCCCCTGTTCCGCAGCCGATGTCCAGTACTTCGCGCGCTGCGAGCTCCTCCGCGATCCGAAGATACGCGGCGAGGTCGCTGCGATCGGGTTCGAGCGGATCGTAGATGGCGGCGAGCCGTGGATGTGCGAAGCAGTCGTCAGCCATGCGTTCGAACGTATGCGGAACCGGGTCCGGACGGCTACCGGATTCCGTGAGACGCGGCTGGTCGTCACGTCCGGAACAGGTGCACCGGCACGTCTCGTCGTTGCCCGGGGGAGCGGGCCCCCCGCAGGGTTCACGCGAATGGCCGATACGTAGCCCGGCCGCGATGCCGACGTCGCTACGAGAAGGGAGCCGGGCCGTCGCCGGAGACCGGGACCACGGTGAACTCGCTCTCGTGCGCATGGCTGGCCGGCTCCAGGTGAACCCGCCGTACCTGGCCGTCCGGCATGGTGAGGCGTAGCTCGTCGCTGTCGTGCAGATCGAAGATCCGGCTGGTGGGAACCCCACGGAGGCTGCCGCGCCACCCGGCGGGATCCCCCGCGACCAGGTGAGCTTCCACCGGGATCTGCAAGCGCCCGGCAACAAGCACCGCGTCGCCCTCATACCGAGTCGTCATAGCCACCACGGTCGCGCGGCCCTCACCGTGCAGCAACCGCAGTCACTCGGACGACGGACCGACCGCCACGCAATTCTTCTGCATATTGCCGCCGCCGAAGCGCTGAGGATGGGCTCCCGCGGCCGTTCAGCGGGCGCGTCCCCGCAGCCGGTGCGGATGGGCCGGATACGTGCCGAGAAGCCGCACCTCCGAGGAGAAGAAGCGCAACTCCTGCAGGGCGAGGGCGACCCGCGGCTCGTCGGGGTGGCCCTCGACCTCGACGTAGAACCGGCTCGGGTTCAGCCCGGCGCCGATCTGGTAACTCTCGATCTTGGTCAGGTTCACGGCGTTGCTGGCGAAGCCGCCGAGAGCCTTGTAGAGGGCGCTGGGGATGTTCCGCACGCAGAAGAACAGGCTCGTCATCGTCGGCTCACCCGTGTCAGGTGTGAGGGCGGAGTCCCTGGAGAGGACGACGAAGCGCGTGGTGTTGTCCGGGTCGTCCTCGACCTCGGACCGCAGGACGTCCAGCCCGTACAGCTGTGCGGCGGCGGGCGGGGCGAGTGCCGCGTGCCGTGCGTCACCCAGCTCCGCCACCTCCCGGGCAGCCCCGGCGGTGTCGTCGCTGACGAGGGTGCGCCAGTCGCCCTCCCGGAGCACCTTCCGGCACTGCCCCAGGGCGTGCACGTGGCTGCGTACGCATTCCACCTGGTCGAGGGTCGTGCCGGGGACGGCCATCAGGTCGAAGCGGATGGCGAGGAAGTACTCGGCGACGATGAACAGCCCTGATTCCGGCAACAGGTGGTGCACGTCCGCGACGCGGCCGGCAGCCGAGTTGTCCACCGGGATGACCGCGACGTCGGCGGCGCCGAGGGTGACGGCGTCCAGAGCCTGTTCGAAGCCTGTGCAGGGGAGCTCATGTCCTGCGGGGAACAGGGCGTGAGCCACTGTTGCCGAATTGGATCCGGGTTCACCCTGGTATGCGACGGTGGTCACCGTGTTCAGCCTTCCGCTGTGGGGCTCTGAGCGTCGGGCGGCTGGAGCTCCACCACGAAGCGTGTGCAGTGAAGTATCGGTGAGCTGTCCTCCACCGGGCGCACCAGGGGATGCCGGGAGCCGGGGGGATCAGGATGCCGAGCGATGCGGCAGGCGCCACCCGGGACGCGGGAAGTGGCAGGTGTAGCCGTCCGGATAGCGCTGGAGGTAGTCCTGGTGGTCCGGTTCGGCGTCCCAGAACGCACCTGCCGGCACGACCTCGGTCACCACCGGCCCCGGCCAGAGCCCGGACGCCTCGACATCGGCGATGGTGTCGTGGGCGATGCGCCGCTGCTCGTCGTCCAGGTAGAAGATGGCGGACCGGTAGCTGAGGCCCACGTCGTTGCCCTGTCGGTTCTTCGTGGACGGGTCGTGGATCTGGAAGAAGTACTCCAGGAGGTTGCGGTAGTCGGTGACCGCGGGATCGTAGGTGATCTCGATCGCCTCGGCATGGTTTCCATGGTTCCGGTAGGTCGGCTCCGGCATGTCGTCGCCGCTGTATCCGACGCGCGTCGCCACCACCCCCGGCAGCGACCGGATCAGCTCCTGCATACCCCAGAAGCAGCCACCGGCCAGTAGGGCCTTCTTCTCGCTGTCAGACATCACAGGTCACCTTTCTCTTGTGCTTCGAACAGCCTTTCACAGCTGCGCGTGCCCGTTCACCAGCGGTTCTCATGGCCCCTGCGGAGGACGGGTCAGCGAGCGGCCGCGGCGGCGCGGCCCTCCTGCGGGCGCGGTACGCGGCCGCCTTGATCCTGTTCCCGCAGGAGTCCATACCGCACCACTGCCGCCGCATGCCGCGGGACCTGTCGACATAGACACGGGTGCACTCGGGATTGCCGCATTCCTTCATCAGGGGCACCTCCGGTCCGCTGAGCAGCTCGACCGCGTACCGGGCGACGGTGGACAGGCCCTGCTCGGGTGTCGCCTCGGTCCGGCGCCCCGACGGCGTGAGCTGCGGCGTCGCGGGCGGCTTGCGCGCGGCGGCGTTCAGCGCATCGAGCGCCTTCCCGTCGAATTCCTCACCGAGGCGACGGTCCGTGACCAGCTGGTAGATGGCTCCCGTACAGCCGTGGCCTGTTCGACGTCGCTGCCCCCGCCGGGGACGATCGTGTCGACGACGCCCGACTCCCGGTACCAGGCATCCAGCCGGTCCGGCGTCACGAACATCTCGAAGCGTGCCGAACGGCGGGCCCGGAGCGTCGCCGCGAAGTCGAGGGCGGGATCTCCGCAGACGAAAACGTGGTCAAGGTGCACGTCACCACCTTGGCAGGTGACTATGGGGTGGAGCAAGAAGCGTCACCTGTCAAAGCGGTGGAGTGCCCGGATCAGCCTCCATCGCGCCCCGCCCCGTCGCCGTGCCGGAGCGCGCCCTTCCCGGTCTCCGTGCGGGGAGAGGAGCCGGCGACGGTCTGCTGCGCCTGACCGGCGTCCAGCCGGAGCTCGCGGCCCCGCCAGCGCTCCCGGAGCCACCGGTCGTGGCTCGCGATCACCACCGCGCCGGGGCCGGTGCCCATGGCTTCCTCCAGTTCGTCGCACAGGCGCGGGGACAGGTGGTTCGTCGGCTCGTCGAGCAGCAGCAGGTGTGGCGGGCGGGCCACCAGGAGGGCGAGCGCCAGCCGCCGGCGCTGGCCGACCGAGAGCTGTCCGACCGGCCTTTCGAGATCCGCCTCGTGCATCAGCCCCAGCGAGCCCAGCGTGATCGCCTCGGCCCGTGCGACCCCCAGCGACTGCTGGTACGTGTCCAGTGCTGTACGGTCCGGCCGGTCGAACACGGTGTCCTGGGTGAGCAGCCCCACGGTCAGTCCGCTCCGCCGGCGGATCTCGCCCTCGGCCGTGAGGCGTCCGGCGAGGACGGCCAGCAGCGTCGACTTGCCGGCCCCGTTGCCCCCGGTGATCAGCAGACGGTCGGTCGCCGATACCTCCAGGCCCTCCAGTGCGAGCCTGCCCGGGACATGTACGTCGTGGAGGGCGAGCAGGGGGTCCGTGCTCTCCCCGCCCGGCTCGGAGAGCGCCGGGGCCGCGAAGCGCAGGGGACGCGGTGGTTCGGCGACCTGGGCCTGTTCCAGTTCCTCCAGCCTGCGGGTGGCGTTGCGCACCCGGCGTGAGATCTGGCTCTGTACGCGTCCGGCCCGGTGGCCGTACCCCATCTTCTCGTTGTCCCGCCGCTCCCGGTCCGGCGCCAGACGGTGCGCCGTGACACCGGCCGAGTGACGAAGCGCCTCCAGGGCCTCCTGCTCCTCCGCATGGCGCCGCTCCCAGCGCTCCCGCTCCGCACGCTTCTCGGCGAGGTACGCGCTGTAGTTGCCCCCGTAGCGGACCGGGCCGTCCACGGCGGGATCGAGGTCGATCAGGTCGGTGCAGACCGCGTCGAGAAAGGCCCGGTCGTGGCTCGCCACCACCACGGCCCCGGGCAGGGCGCGCACCTGCTCCTCGACGAAGACGGCGGCAGCGTCGTCGAGGTGGTTGGTCGGCTCGTCGAGCAGCAGTGCCGAAGGCCGCCGGACCAGTAGCGCGGCCAGCGCCAGACGTCCGCGCTGCCCGCCCGACAGGGAACCGAGCGTCCGGTCGTGCCCGAACGCTCCGAGGCCGAGGCCCTCCAGCACGATGGCGGCGCGCCGGTCCGCGTCCCAGACCTCCAGATTCTGGGCCTCCTCCAGCCGTCGGCCGTAGGCGTCGAGCAATTCGGCACGGCCGGGGTCCTCGTCCGCGGAGCGGGCGAGCTCCTCGGTGAGCCGCTCGAGGTCCGTGAGGACCTCGCGGACCTCGAGCAGGGCCTGGTCCAGCACCGTGCCGATGGTCGACGCGGTCTCGAACGGTGGCTCCTGTTGCAGGAAGCCCAGGTCGGCCGGGCGGGTGACGCCGCCCGCATCGGGTTGGTCCGCGCCGGCGAGCAGTCGGAGCAGGGTCGACTTACCGACGCCGTTCTCCCCGATCAGGCCGATGCGGTGGCCGGGCGAAGCGGTGAGGGAGACACCGTCGAGCACCCGGCGGGCCCCCAGGCTGCGGACGAGGTCGTGGGCGATCAGGGCGGGCTGGGGCATGGGGACCATCCAATGTGTTCGAAACCGGGCCCGCCGGGCACAGGGCCTCGGACGCGGGTCACTCGACACACCGGTGGCTCACACCTCGGGGGCCCCCGTCTCCTCGAGCATGCCGTCGGCAAGGCGGAGCCACCGGTTCACGCCGATCTCGGTGAGGAACCGCTCGTCGTGGCTGACCACCACGAACGCACCCTGGTAGGAGTTCACAGCGCTCTCCAGCTGGCCCGCGCTGACCAGGTCGAGGTTGTTCGTCGGTTCGTCCAGGAGCAGCAGCTGAGGGGCCGGCTCAGCGCACAGGACGCAGGCCAGGGTGGCGCGCAGGCGCTCGCCGCCTGAGAGCACCCGGACGGGGAGGTGGGCCCGGGAACCCCGGAAGAGGAAGCGGGCGAGCAGATTCATCCGCTCGGCCTCGGGCCGGTCGGGGGCGAACGCGGCGAAGTTCTCGGCGACGGTCCGGTCCACATCAAGCAGGTCGAGCCGCTGCGAGAGGTAGGCGATGCGTCCGTCGGCCCGCTTGATCCGACCGCCGTCGAGAGCGAGGTCTCCGGTGAGCAGGCGCAGCAGCGTGGTCTTGCCGGCGCCGTTGGGGCCGGTCAGGGCGATGCGCTCGGGGCCCCGGACGGACAACTGGATGCCCTGTTCCGCGAACACCGCCCGGTTGCCGAGGCGGACCTGCATCTCCTCGCCGAGGAAGAGGTCGCGTCCTGCGGGCACGTGGGTGTCGGGCAGGTCCAGGGTGATGCGCTGCTCGTCTCGCAGCGAGCGCCCCGCCTCGTCCAGCCGGGCCTTCGCCTCACTGACCCGGGACGCGTGCATCTGCCCCGCCCGGCCGGCGGACTCCTGCGCGCCGCGCTTCATGTTCCCGGCGAAGATGCGCGGCAGGCCCGCACTCTTGAGGTTCCGCGCCGCGTTGCTCGCTCGCCGCTCTGCCCGCTCACGGGCCTGCTGCAGCTCCCGCTTCTCCCGCTTCAGATCCTGCTCCGCGTTGCGGATGTTCTTCTCGGCCACCTCTTGCTCCGACCGCACGGCCTCCTCGTACTCGGTGAAGCTGCCGCCGTACAGGCGCAGTTCGCTGCTTCCGAGCTCGGCGATGCGCTCCATGCGGTCGAGCAGGGCCCGGTCGTGGCTGACCAGCAGCAGACAGCCGTTGAAGTCCCCCAGCACGTCGTAGAGCTGGTGACGGGCTTTGCGGTCCAGGTTGTTGGTGGGCTCGTCGAGCAGCAGCACGTCCGGCCGCTTCAGCAACTGGGCCGCCAGACCGAGCGAGATGACCTGACCACCGCTCAGCGTGGTCAGGCTCCGGTCGAGAGTGAGGTCGGTCAGGCCGAGGCGGTCGAGCTGGGCGCGGGTGCGCTCCTCGATGTCCCAGTCGTCGCCGATGACCGAGAAGTGTTCCTCGCTCACGTCCCCGGACTCCACGGCGTCCAGGGCCCGGACCACCGCGGAGACACCGAGCACCTCGGCGACCGTGAGATCACCGGACAGCGGCAGGCTCTGCGGGAGGTAGCCCAGCGTGCCGGCCACGGACACGGAACCGGTGCCGGGCCGGAGTTCTCCGGCGATCAGTTTGAGCAGCGTGCTCTTGCCCGCGCCGTTGGGGGCGACGAGTCCCGTACGCCCCGTGCCCATGGTGAAGGACAGGTCGTGGAAGACCGGGGTGTCATCGGGCCAGGCGAATGACAAGTTCGAACAGGTGAGGGGAGTGTCGGACATGAGACGACCTCGACTGAATGTGGGCAGACAGAGCTCTACCCAAGGGCAGACAGGGGAAAGGGGAGGACGACGGGGCCAGGACGGCAGCGCGCCACGCGCCCGTCCACGGCCGATCAGATCCGGGTATCACCCGGAGATGTCGTCGTCACCCGCCATGTCTGCCACTCCCTCGTCGCGCTTGATGCGCAGTCGACCTCAACGTCACTTTAACAGGGTAGGGGCGTGCGGACCGTCCCCGGACTGCGTATTCGGCGACGCACGGCCCGAAGGCTTCGGTGCCGTTCGCCGACTGCATCGCTTGGCGCAGGGCGGCCGCCGACGCGGCGCGGCCGCGTCGGCGGGATCAGCCCCGCAGGCCGTAGAACCTCATCGGTGAGTTCGGCCTGAAGCCGATACGCGGGTACACCGGTGCCCCGGCGACGGTCGCGTGCAGGGTGGCGCGGGTCAGGCCCGTGGCCCGTGCCCCCTCGTGCAGCGCCTTGCGCGTCACCGCCTCGCCGTAGCCCCTGCGTTCCTGGCCCGGGTCGGTGGCGACGAACGCCACGAAGAGGCGGCCCTCCGCTTCCACGGTCGCGGCGCACGTCACCGCTACGCCGTCCCGCATGCCCAGGTAGGCGTGCACCTGCTCCTTCCACAGTGAGGAGCCGACGAGACCGTCGCGACCGTCCTCCAGGGGGAATCCGTACGCGCGCGAGTTGATGTCCGCGAACGCGCGCAGGTGTTCGTCGGTGCTCACGCGCACGAACGTCAGGTCCTGATGCGCGGGGTCGGGGACAGGAAGCAGGTTCCCGGCCATGCCGGTGCCGGGGAAGGCGTGTTCGAGGCCCACTCGCCCGGCAGCGGCCTCCAACCCGGCGCGCGCCCCGTCGTCGAGGAGGTCCTCGAAAACCCACAGGAAGCCGGGATGCCGCTTCGAGCGCATGATGTCGGCGGCCTGACGCACACGTTGTTCCATCAGGCCGATGTCCGCGCCGACATCGGTCAATGTGACGGAGTTCCAGAATGCGAACCTGCAATCGGCCCATCGCACCGCTATGCCCGGCAGGTCTCGTACGTCCGCACCGGCATCCCGGTCCAGCACCATCGCGCGCCAGACCGCGGCGAGCTGTTCCATCGACTCGACCGACTCCGTCAGATCCCGCACCGCGACTCCTGAACTTCTCCGGGCGTGCAAAGAGTTGGCCGCTCGGAACGGCGGCCCTCGGGTGCTGGGATCATAGATCCCGATCCGGGGCTTGTGTGGACACTGTGGGAGAGATGGCCGGTTCGTGCAGGGTGCCGCCACGGCAGGGAGGCCCGGGTGCGACGGCAGACCGCAACCGTGACCCGTCAGCAGGCTCTCCACCCTGAGCGCGGGGGGCCGAGCCCGACCCTGAGGGGCTTCGACGCCTCTGTTGCGGTGACCTCCACAACCGGACGTCCGCAACCATCCCAGGATCTCTGGTGGCGGCAGGCTTCGGCATGTAGCGTCACCTCCAGATGCCGTGGTTCCTCGAGCGCCCGCGCTGCGACGCGGGCGTTTTGCCGTGCGGAACCCGGCATCTGAGGGTCCGTGTGGTGCGGATCCTGATTACGACTGAGAGGCACCGGCATGGCCAGCGGAACCGTCAAGTGGTTCAACGCGGAAAAGGGTTTCGGTTTCATCCAGCAGGACGGCGGTGGGCCGGACGTCTTCGCGCACTACTCGAACATCAACGCCACCGGCTTCCGTGAGCTCCAGGAGGGCCAGGCCGTGACCTTCGACATCACTCAGGGCCAGAAGGGCCCGCAGGCGGAGAACATCACGTCCGCCTGACCCCATGGACGACCCGGGCCGTCGGAGCACGCTCCGACGGCCCGGCGGGTGAGAACGTGCGCACGACGAACGCCCTGATCACCCGCCACGCGCTGAGGTGCGGCCGGTCGCCGACAGATCGGTGATCCCGTTGCAGGGCGCCGTGCGGTTCGGCACGTGCCTCTCGTTGCGCGGATTCCTCGGGCAGCGCCTCCACGATGGCAGCGAACGCTGCCCGCAGCGCCGTCGACGTCTCTTCGCCGGCGCACTTCGGCTGCGTCGGCATCACGAACACCGCCTGGCGGAGGGCCGGGGTGCTCGGCAGCGAAGCGCACAGCGGCCCGGGAAGTGGCCACCGGGCCCGAGTCCTGGCTCATCCCGCTGGTTCAGGTCCTGCGGTCTTCGCCCACGCCCGCCCCCCCGCCACGTGACGCGGGACAGACCCGCATCCGGACCTCGCCGACGGAGCCGGTCCGATGACGGCGTGCTCCTGTGCGGCCCCGGGCCGGCACGCCGAGCGGACAGGCGTCGCCCAGCGGGTGGTGGACGGACCCACCTCCGCGCCGACGCGCAACGGTGCCCGCCCCTCATCCGCCCCTACCGAGGTAGCACCTCCTGTTTGGCTCCCGGGTATGACGCCCGGCGCACAGCCGCCCCGCCACACTCCACCCCGTCGACACTGGATGATCGAAAAGGGCGGAACATGAGGCTACGCAACGGCAAGCGACAGCAGGCGGAAGACCGGCCGGAGCCCCCGGCCGCCGCACCTGGTCATGCCGTCGAACTGCGGGGTGTGCGGCGGCGGTACGGGCGTGGCGCGGGTGCGGTGCACGCTCTCGCGGGCATCGATCTGGCGCTGCCGCGGGGCTCGTTCACGGCGGTGATGGGCCCGTCCGGGTCGGGCAAGTCCACGTTCCTGCAGTGTGCCGCCGGCCTGGACCGGCCGTCGGCCGGCTCGGTGCGCCTGGGCGGTACGGAGATCACCGGCATGGGCGAGAACAAGCTCACCGAGCT
>NZ_JBIAIU010000008.1:0-369252 GCF_042871565.1 Streptomyces sp. NPDC005775
TGAGTTCTCAAGGAACGGACGCTTCCTTCGTACTCACCCTCTCGGGCTTTCCTCCGGGCGCTTCCCTTCGGTCTTGCGTTTCCGACTCTATCAGATCCTTTCGGGCCTGATTCCCAGTCAGCGGGGTTTGTCTTCCCGGCTGTTGGGCCGTTCCGACGCCCAAACTCTAGCGAATTTTCCCGGCGACTCATAATCGAGTCTTCGCACATCAATTTCGGCATGCCGAAATTGATCCCGAGTGGGAGATCGTGTGGAGAGTGGGTTGCCGCATTCGCGGCGGATTGTTGTCGAAGAACCGTACCGGCTCGGGGACAACTCGAAGAACCTTACGGATCCTGACGAGCCGTGTCAACCCCTCACTCGGTGGCCCCGACGGGGGTCCGCGGTGGGCGGTCTCAGCCCAGGTCGGTGAGGCGGCCGCCGGCGTCCGGCTGGGCGTGCTCGACGCGGCGCAGGAGGCGGATCAGCATCTCGCCGAGGGCTCCCCGTTCGTCGCCGGAGAGGTCCTGAAGCAGGTCCTCCTCGAACTGCGTGGCCATCCGCATCGCCTCGAGCCACTTCGTGCGGCCCTCGTCCGTCAGCTCGACGATGACCCGCACCCGGTTGTTCTCATCACGGTCACGGGTCACGAGTCCCTCACCCGCCATGCGGTCGATGCGGTGCGTCATGGCGGCCGGGGTGAGACCGAGCCGCTTGGCGAGCTCGCCCGGGCCCAGCCGGTAAGGGGCGCCGGACAGGACGAGGGTCTTGAGGACCTCCCACTCGGCGTTGCTGATCCCGAGAGCGGCGACCTGCCGTCCGTAGGCCACGTTCATCCGGCGGTTCAGCCGGCCGAGGGCCGAGACGACCTGTTCGACCTGCGGGTCCAGGTCCCGGAACTCGCGCTGATAGGCGGCGATCTGCTCGTCGAGGCTCGGCTCCTGGAGCTCTGGCTCGGTGGTGTCAGACATGGCGGGCAGTATGGCACGCCCTCCGTAGCCGTCGAAGTCCTTCGATCTGTATTGTTGACGTTCTAACTTTAGTGCTAAAGTCTTCGGGTTCGAGTCGTTCGAGTTCGTGGTTTCGAGACCTTGAGGTAGGTGAGTGTGACCAGGGAAATGGGTGCAGCACTGCGGCGGATCCAGCTGGGGAGCGCGCTGAGCGCGTTCGGGCTGGGGTTCACCGTTCCGTATCTGTACGTCTACGTGGCGCAGGTGCGGGATCTGGGTGCCGGTACGGCGGGAGTCGTACTGGCGGTCTTCGCCATGGCAGCGCTCGCCGTCCTGCCGTTCACCGGCCGGGCCATCGACCGCCGCGGGCCGTTGCCCGTCCTGGTCATCGCCTCGGTCGTCGCCTCCCTGGGCGCTGCCGCGCTGGGCCTCTCCGCAGGCGTCACCGCCGCCGTCCTGTCGGCAGCGGTGCTCGGCGCGGGTACCGCTGTCATGCAGCCGGCCCTCGCCACGATGCTCGTCCGCTGCTCCGGCACCGCCACGCGTACCCGTGCGTTCGCGATGCAGTTCTTCCTGCAGAACCTGGGGCTCGGCATCGGCGGTCTGGTCGGTGGACTGATCGTGGACACGAGCCGGGCCTCGTCCTTCACGATGCTGTTCCTGATCGAAGCGGTGATGTTCCTCGTGCTCGGCGCCATCGCGGCGACCGTGCGGATGCCGCGTATCCCTGCCGTCGTGAAGGAGGCGACCGCTGACGGATCCGCTCCGCGTGGTGGGCTGCGGGTGCTGCTCTCCCACCGGGCCATGGTGCAGCTGTGCGTGCTGGGTTTCGTGGTGTTCTTCGCCTGCTACGGACAGTTCGAGTCCGGCCTCGCGGCGTACGGCACCGAGGCCGCCGGGATCCAGCCCTCGACGCTCGGTATCGCGCTGGCCGCCAACACCGCCGTCATCGTCGTCGCCCAGTTCGTGGTGCTGCGCCTGGTGGAGCGCCGCAAGCGCAGCCGGGTCATCGCCTCGGTCGGCCTGATCTGGGCGTTCGCCTGGATCGTGGCGGGCTACGCGGGTCTCGGGCACGGCAGCCAGACGATGGCGACCGCCGCGATGATCTCCACGTACGCGCTGTTCGGGCTCGGCGAGTCGATGCTGTCGCCGACCGTCGCGCCCCTGGTCGCCGATCTCGCACCGGAGTCGATGGTCGGGCAGTACAACTCGGCGTTCGCGCTCTGCAAGCAGCTGGCGCTGGCGGTCGGGCCTGCCGTCGGCGGTCCGATGGGGGCCTCGCTGCACGGGCCGTACATCGTGACGTTCGTGCTGTTCTCGCTCGGCATCACGGTGCTCGCGCTGCGGCTCGGCCGGCGGCTCACCCCCGTACAGGACCAGCCTTCGCTCGCGGCCGTGCCGTCGCGGGTGGTGGCCGTGTCGTTGCCGGAGAGCGCGTCGGCCGAGGTGCCGGCGCCGGTCGCCGTCGTGCACTGACGGTCCGGCTCCGGCCGGCTACTGCGGCAGGGCGAATTCGCACCAGACCGCCTTGCCGCCGCCGGGTGTGCGGCGGCTGCCCCAGGACGTGGCGATCGACGCGACGATGGAGATGCCCCGGCCCGCCTCGTCGCCCGGTTCGGCGCGGCGGCGGCGCGGCAGGTGGTCGTCTCCGTCGGTCACCTCGATGATCAGCCTGCGGTCCGTGCGCCGCAGGCCCAGGCGCATGGGCGGTGTCCCGTGCTGCAGGGAGTTGGCCACCAGCTCGCCGGCGGCGAGGACACCCAGGTCGCACAGTTCCACCGGGAAGCGCCACGACGTCAGCACGCCCGTCGCGAAGGCGCGGGCGCGCGGGGCCGCCTCGATGCCGCCGAGCAGATCGAGCGCGGCGTTGTGGAACAGCTCCGCCGTCGCTCCTGTGCGGGCAGGGTGCTGGACCACCAGTACCGCCACGTCGTCGTCGTGTTCCGCGGTGATGTTGAGGGAACGCATAAGGCGGTCGCAGACCACCTGCGGCGCCCCCTTAGCACCGGACAGGGCCCGCTCCAGCGCGGCTACGCCCTCGTCGATGTCCTCGCTGCGGCGTTCGACCAGGCCGTCCGTATAGAGGACGGCGGTGGAGCCGGGCGGCAGTGCGATCGTGCCGGAGGTGTGGATCCAGCCGCCGGTGCCGAGTGGTGGGCCGGTCGGACCCTCGGCGCGGTGGACCGTACCGTCCTCGTCGCGCACCAGGATCGGTAGGTGGCCTGCGGAGGAGTAGACGAGCAGGCCCTCGTTGGGGTCGTGGACGGCGTAGGCGCAGGTCGCGATCTGGCTGGCGTCGATCTCGGCCGCGAGTCCGTCGAGCAGCTGGAGCACCTCGTGCGGGGGGAGGTCGAGGCGGGCGTAGGCGCGCACGGCGGTGCGCAGCTGGCCCATCACAGCGGCGGCGCGGACCCCGCGGCCCATCACGTCCCCGATGACGAGCGCGGTGCGGCCCGCGCCGAGGGTGATGACGTCGTACCAGTCGCCGCCGACCGCTGCGTCCGTCCCACCCGGCTGGTAGGTGGCGGCGATCCGCAGGTCATCGGGCTGTTCCAGCTCCTGCGGGAGCAGCGAGCGCTGAAGGGTGACGGCCGTTTCGCGGTGCCGGCTCTCGCTGGCGCGCAGCCGCTCGGCGGCTTCGGCGTGATCGGTGACGTCCGCGGCGTACACGAGGACGCCGCCGTCGTGCCCCTTGTTCTTGTCGCGCCGCACGGGGGTGCAGGTGACCGTGTACGAGTTGCCGCTGCCGGCCTTGCGGGACTTCACCGTGCGCGGTGTGCCGCTGCGCAGGACCTGGTCCATCAGAGGGAGGAGGCTGAGCTCGGTGAGCTCGGGCATGGCCTCGGCCGCGGGGACGCCGCAGGGGCGGGGGCCGAATGCTGCCTCGTAGGCGTCGTTGACGAACTCGATGCGGTGCTCGGGTCCGTGCACCAGGGCGACGAGGGCGGGCAGCCGACCGAGGATGTCGCGAGCGGAGATGTCTTCCAGAGCGGGTGCGGCGGACGGGGTGCCGGGGCCGTCGGGAGCGCTGTCCGGCGGGCCCGATCCGGTGTCGGCCCGGTCGTACTCGACGCGGGCCGCCGGTACGGGACTGCGGTCGTCCCGGGCGGCTCGCCGCTGCGTACCGGGTAGGCGGGCGCTCCAACGCGTGAAGTTCACGGAATCCATTGCCTCGTGTGTCGGTCTGGTCCGCTCGGGCGGGCTGCTTCCTCTGCCGGGGCGTCACAAGTATGCGGTAGCGGTCTGTTGCCCCTGGGACGGTCTTCCTCGATGGTCACTGTCGGTCGCTGCCGGCCGGGTCACTCTGTGCAGATGTGAGCCCACCTATGGTCACACGTCCAGTGTGCCGGACCCTACTGACAGTCGCCGTCGCCCGGGGCGGGGCGCCTTCCTGCGGCGATTTCGAACTCGGCCCGGGGGTGCTCGAGTGAGCCCAGGGAGACGATCTCGCGCTTGAAGAGACCGGCGAGGGTCCACTCGGCCAGGACCTTGGCCTTCCGGTTGAACGTCGGGACGCGGCTCAGGTGGTACGTACGGTGCATCAGCCAGGCCGGATACCCCTTGAGCCGCCGTCCGTACACGTGCGCGACGCCCTTGTGGAGGCCGAGGGAGGCGACCGATCCCGCGTAGCTGTGGCGGTACTCCTTGAGCGGGCGGCCGTCGATCGCCGCGACGAGGTTGTCGGCGAGGACCTTGGCCTGGCGAACCGCGTGCTGGGCGTTGGGGGCGGTCTCCTTGCCCGGTTCTGCGGCGGTCAGGTCGGGCACGGCGGCCGCGTCACCGGCTGCCCACGCGTGCTCGGTCCCCTCGACGGTGAGCCGGGCGGTGCAGACGAGCCTGCCGCGGGCGTTCAGCGGGAGGTCGGTGGCGGCTAGCAGGGGGGCGGGCTTCACTCCGGCGGTCCACACGAGCGTGCGGGTCGGGAAACGGGAGCCGTCACTGAGCACGGCGATGCGGTCCTCGCAGGACTCCAGGCGGGTGTCGAGGCGCACGTCGATGTTGCGGCCGCGCAGCTCCCGGACGGCGTACCTGCCCATGGACTCCCCGACCTCGGGGAGGATGCGGCCGGTCGCCTCGACGAGGATCCATTTCAGGTCCTCGGCCTTGATGTTGTGGTAGTACCGCGAGGTGTAGCGGGCCATGTCCTCCAGCTCGGCGAGCGCCTCCACTCCCGCGTAGCCGCCGCCGACGAAGACGAAGGTGAGGGCGGCGTCACGGATGGCGGGGTCGCGCGTGGCGGACGCGATGTCCATCTGCTCGATCACGTGATTGCGGAGCCCGATGGCCTCCTCGATGGTCTTGAAGCCGACGCCGTGCTCGGCGAGGCCGGGGACCGGGAGGGTGCGCGAGACGGAACCGGGGGCGAGGACGAGTTCGTCGTACGGGATCTCGAGGGCCCCGGTGCCGTCCTCACCCGTGGCGAGGGTGGTGACGGTCGCGGTGCGCTTGGCGTGATCGATGCGCTGCGCCTCCCCGACGACGATGGTGCAGTGCGCCAGGACCCGGCGCAGTGGCACGACGACATGGCGCGGTGAGATGGAACCGGCGGCGGCCTCGGGGAGGAACGGCTGATACGTCATATAGGGATCGGGCGTGACGACGACGATCTCCGCCTCACCGCTTCTCAGTCTCTGCTTCAGCTTCCGTTGGAGACGCAGCGCCGTGTACATCCCGACATAGCCCCCACCGACGACGAGAATGCGCACACCCGGCGGGGGGCCGGGGGGTGTTCCCCCGGAATCTGAAGCCATCACCACCCCATGACGCAACGTGCGCAGGATTTTGTCCACAGCCCCGGCAAATTGTGTGACCGGAGATTCTGTGTGGGCTGCGGGGTGCGGCCGTGCCATATATACGGAAGTCCCGCAGGTCAGGGGTTATGGAAGGGGTCGTGGGAGGGGTCTCGGTGGCCGGCCGGCCGGTCCGTGACCCGCGCGGACGGCGCTCCCGACGGGCTGCCCCCTTCTGAATTGACCCTGGCTCAACTATGTTCGTATGTCGTCGGGGTGTCGGGCGGTGACCATCGATCCACCTCCGACTGACACGGCGGGAGTCTCCGGGGGGAGACGTCATAACCGGGGGAACAGTTATGCATATTCAGGAATCGCATTGGCCGACTGCTGCGGTCGCGTCCGAAGGAAACGGACGGATCGGGGCAGTCGGCACAGTGAGCGGTGTCGGGGCCGGTGGAACCACGGCGGCGTCGGGGACCGTGAGCACGCTGGCAGCCACGCTCGGCGACCGGATCGGCGGGGCCGGCACGCACGGACGCTCGGCGCCGCTGCGCGTGGACGCGCAGCGCAATCTGGAACACGTGCTGCGAGCCGCGCGCGAGGTGTTCGGTGAGCTGGGGTACGGCGCGCCGATGGAGGACGTGGCGCGCCGCGCCCGGGTCGGTGTCGGCACGGTGTACCGGCGCTTTCCCAGCAAGGACGTGCTGGTGCGCCGGATAGCCGAGGAGGAGACCGCGCGGCTCACCGACCAGGCCCGGTCCGCGCTGGGTCAGGAGGAGGAGCCGTGGTCGGCACTGTCGCGCTTCCTGCGGACGTCGGTGGCCTCGGGTGCCGGGCGGCTGCTGCCTCCGCAGATACTGCGGGTCGGCGTCGAGGTCGACGAGTCCGCGGTGGTCGGCGAAGCGGGTGCCGTACGGGCCTCGGAAGACGAGCCCCGGGTGCCCCAGCAGCGCCAGGAAGTCGGTCAGGCCCCGGTGCAGGCAGGTCTGCGGGTGGCCGATCGCCTCTCCGTACCGGCGGACGGGAGCGAGGATCTCGGTGCCGGAGCTGCCGATCTGCTGGAGGTCGTGGGACGGCTGGTGGACCGGGCCCGGGCGTCCGGTGAGCTGCGCCGTGATGTGACGGTGGCCGATGTACTGCTGGTCATCGCGACGGCGGCGCCCTCACTGCCCGACGCGGCTCAGCAGGCGGCGGCCTCGACCCGGCTGCTGGACATCCTGTTGGAGGGGCTGCGCTCGCGCCCTGCGTGAGGCGTGGCCTGCGGTGGGAGGGGCGCGTTCCCGTTCTGCGTGAGCGTGCCCCGAAGGGGGCGGGGTGGGCCGGTCCGGACGGGCCTGTGTCCGGAGGGATGGGCCGCTTCCGGTCGACTCGTCTCGTTCCGCCCCCCAGCCACCGTCAACACATCCCGTTGCTCCTTCCCCGAATGAGTGTCGGCTCGTGCTCGCTTTCGGGAAAACGCCCCGGATGAGTGGTTGGTGGGACTGAAAGGCCGCCGTTCCTGCGCTCTGTGGCACGCTTGCCCGGTGTTCGGGTCCGAAAGCGCATACGGGGGCGTCCGCGATGAGCGGTGACGGGCAGCAGGAAGAGGCGCTCGACGGCGCCGCCGGTGATGGCACGGAAACGGGCGGGTCGCCCGGGCATCAGGTGCCGAGCCAGGCCGGGCCCCGGCGCTCCGGGTCCGGGGAAGAGGTCGGCGGCACCGTCCTGCCCGGCCCATGGCCGCCCGCCCCGGTCGAGAAGCCGGTGGGCGAGGAAACGGATGCGATCGACGCCGCGGCCGCGGTGCCCATGCAGCGGTCGCCCAGGAAGGCGCCCGCCGGGGACGCCTCCGGGCTCGCCCCCTCCGATGCCCGGTTGATCCAGCAGATGCGGGACGGCGACGGCCTCGCGTACGAGGAACTGTTCCGCCGCCACTCCGGCGCCGTGCGCCGCTATGCGCGTACCTGCTGCCGTGACGCGCACACCGCGGACGACCTGACAGCCGAGGTCTTCGCCAGGACACTGCAGGCGGTACGGGGTGGCAAGGGCCCCGAGGAGGCCGTACGGGCCTATCTGATGACGGCGGTCCGGCACGTCGCCGCCGCGTGGACGAAGACCGCCAGGCGTGAGCAATTGGTCGACGACTTCGCGGTGTTCGCCGCACAGGCGTCGCGCACCTCCGAGGTGTCGGACGCGGACACGCTCGATCTCGGCGCCGACGTGATGGCGATGCACGAGGCCGAGCAGTCGATGGCGATGCAGGCGTTCCGCAGCCTCCCGGAGCGCTGGCAGGCCGTCCTGTGGCACACCACCGTCGAGGAGGAGTCGCCCAGCGACGTCGCCCCGCTGTTCGGGCTGACGGCCAACGCCACGTCGGTGCTGGCCAGCCGTGCCCGTGAAGGGCTGAAGCAGGCCTATCTGCAAGCCCATGTGAGTCAGGCGCTCACCTCCGGCGGCGACTGCGCGCGTTACGCCGACCGGCTCGGCGCCTACGCCCGCGGGGGCCTGCGGATGCGGGCCGAGCGCGGCCTGCGCGGGCATCTGGACGAGTGCGCGAAGTGCCGGCTAGCGGCGGGTGAACTGGCCCATGTCAACGCCGGGATCCCCGCCCTGCTGCCGGTCGCGGTCATCGGCTGGTTCGCCGCCGGATACGCGCTCAAGGCCGCCGGGATCGTGGCAGGCGGCGCTGCCGGTGCCGCCGGTGCCGGGGCCGCCGCCGCGGCCACCGGCGGAAGCTCGTCCGCCGGTTCCGCCGGGGGCGCCGCCGCTTCCGAGGGGCTCGGTGCTCCGGCGAAGGCCGGCATCGCGGCGGCGGTCGCCGTCGCGGCCGCGGCCGGCCTCGTGTGGGCGCTGGTCGGGGACGACCAGCCCCGCCCCGAGGCGAAGCCGGTCGCCAGGCCGCCGGCCGTGGCGCCCGCCGTGCCGACGCCCCCACCACCGAAGCCGACACCGACGCCGACGCCTCCCGCGCCCGCGCCCGCGCCGCCGGCTCCCGCGCGGCCTGAACCCACGCCCACGCCGACGCCCACACCGACGCCCACACCGACCCCGAAGCCGGTGCCCACTCCGACCCCCACGCCTCCGCCGCCCTCCACTCCGCCGCCCACGCCCCCGGCGCCAACTCCCCCGCCGCCGCCCGCACCCGCCCCGGCGGTGTACCAGGTCAGCGAGCTGGACTACACCCTGCTCGGCGACCACACCGGTCCCGAGGTGGTGCTCGGCGGGAGCAGCTGGGTCTGGCAGCGTTCCGGCATGTCGATCGGCGGCACGCGGTACGCGCACGGCGTGACCGTCCACAGCCGTTCCTCGGTCTCCATCCAGCTGAACCGTCCGTGCACGCGTTACGAGGCGATGGTCGGCGTGGACGACCTGACCATGGGGCTCGGCTCGGTGCGGTTCTCGGTGTTCAACGGCGACGGGGCGCGGCTCTGGCAGTCCCCGGCGATGCACGGCGACGACCCGGCCGTGCCCGTGAGCGTCGGCATCGAGGGGCAGGAGCGCATCCGGCTCGTCGTGGAGCCGGCCACCCCGTTCGGCGGCGTCGCCCTCGCCGACTGGGCGGAATCGCGCATCAGCTGCCGCTGAGCGAGCAGGACCCGCCCCGTACCGACGCCCTCACCCGGGCAGGTTCGCGGCGACGCCCTCCAGCAGGGCGATCACGTCGTCGATGGTCAGCCCGAGGCCTGCGAGGCGCTCCGCCTCGTACCGCCGCGCACCCAGCTCCTTGTGGGCCAGCATCTCGGCCGCGTCCACCTCGGCCTGCTCAGCCGCGGTCCTGGGCCCGGACAGCCGCCAGCTGTCTGCGGCGGCCAGGATGCGTGCGGCGGCCGCGTGAGCGCCCACCCTCGGCAGTACGGTCACCACGCCGTCCGCCAGGTAGCCGTTGACGATCTCGGGGCACCGCGCGTCCCTCGCCGCGACCAAGGCCGCCGTCAGGGCGTGCAGCCCGGCTACGGGGCCGCCCGCGGGCTCCGCTTCGTCCACGGAGATCCGGGCCGACAACCCCTCCAGCGCCACGGTGAAGTGCGAGGGCGGGCCACCGCGGGCGGCCTCCCCCTCAGCGGCGGCGAGCAGACGCCGGGCGGCCGCCGCATCACCACCGTGGAACGCCATGGTCGCCCGGAGGTAGTGGATGTACGCGGCGGCGTCACGCACCTGGTGGCTCTCCGCCTCGGCCTCCGAGCGGTCGAGACCCTCGGCGGCGGCCTCCAGGTCGCCCGTGCGGTAGGAGAGTTCGGCGAGCCGCGCCAGGAGGAACGGGGCCTCGGCGTGCGCCCCGACCTCGCGTGCGAGCAGCAGAGCCTCCTCGTAGGCCGCACGAGCCTCGTCGTAGCGCCCGCGCATCATGCCCGCCTCGGCCGCGGCGCTGGCGACCTGGGCGCGCATCCACCGGTCACCGACGCGGCGGCTGAGCGCGCGCAGCTCGGCGAGGTCGTCGTCGATGCCGGGCATGCCGCCCGGCATGTCGACGATCATGTGCGTGCGGAACATCAGGGTGACCCCGTACTCCCACTCGCCCCCGTGCACGCGGGCGTTGTCGACCGCCGCGTCGATCTTCCGCCGTACGTCGTCCGCGGTTCCGGTGAGGAACGACGTCATCGGCCAGATCAGCCCGGGGAAACGGGCTCCCCGGGGGCCGGAAGAGGCGAAGGCGTCGGCCACCCGGCCCACGAACGCGTGGAGCTCGGCGTCGTTCTGGCTCACCTCCGTCGACCCGTGCTCCGCCGCGTAGAAGTACCACAGGATGTGGAGGTTCATCCGGTCCCAGTACCGCGGGTCCGTGTCGTCTGCGGGGTCCTGGCCGAGCGCCAGGGCTCTCTCGGTCCAGGTGAGGCCCTCGGGGCGGTAGTTGCGCAGCCACCAGAACCAGGCCATGCCCAGCACCAGTCGGGTCGCGTCCGGTTCGCAGGGGGTGGAGCCGGCCGTGGTGCGGTGCAGGGCGGCGCGGATGTTGTCGAGGTCCGTTTCCAGGCGCTGGATCCAGGGGAGCTGGTCGCCGGAGCGCAGGCGGGGCTCGGCCTCCTCGACGAGCGCGGTGAAGTACGCGGTGTGTGCGCGGTCGGCGGCGGCCCGTATGTCCGGGGTCTCGGCCATGCGCTCGACGGCGTACTCGTGAATGGTCTCCAGGAGCCGGTATCGCATCGTGCCGTCCGCTGCGGGGGCGGCGACCACCAGAGACTTGTCGACCAAGGCGCCGATCAGGTCGGCGGTGCCCGCGGAGGTGTGCGGGCCGGAGCGGGCCGGCGTGCTGATGACGGCTTCCGCGGCGGTCAGGTCCCAGCCGCCCGCGAAGACGGAGACCTGGCGCAGAGCTGTGCGTTCCTCTTCGTCGAGGAGGTCCCAGGACCAGTCGACGACCGCCCGCAGGGTCTGCTGCCGGGGCAGCACGGTCCGGCTGCCACCCGTCAGCAGGCGGAACCGGTCGTCGAGCCGGTCCGCGATCTGGCGTGGGCTCAGCAACCGCAGCCGGGCGGCCGCGAGTTCGATGGCGAGCGGCAGACCGTCCAGGCGGCGGCAGATCTCGGCCACGGCTTCCGCATCGTGTGCCGGTTCGCGCTCCGGGTCGAAGCCGGGGCGTACGGCTCTGGCGCGCTCGGTGAACAGACGGTGGGCGGGGCCTGCGGGCAGCGGGTCGACCGGTCGTACGGACTCTCCGGGGACGCCGAGCGGTTCGCGGCTGGTGGCGAGCACGCGTAGCTGCGGGCAGCGGGTCAGCAAGGTCTCGGCCAGCGTGGCGGCCGCGCCGATGACGTGCTCGCAGTTGTCGAGGATGAGGAGGACGGGCCGGGCGCGCGAACCGAGGCGGTCGACGAGCATGTCCACCGGGTCGGCACGCGGGAAGGGCCCGTCGTGGGTGCTGTCCCGCAGCAGTGTCGTTTCGCGCAGCCCGAGCGCGGACAGCACGGCTCCCGGGACGGCGTCGGGGTCTTCCACCGGTGCGAGTTCGGCGAGCCAGACGTCTCGCGGAGTGCCGGTGGCGTGGCCCTCGCGTGCTGCGGACTCCTCGGCGAGGCGGGTCTTTCCGGAGCCCCCGGGGCCGGTGAGCGTGACCAGCCGCGCCTGCGCCAGGTCGTTCTGGATGGCGTCGAGTTCGGGCTCGCGGCCCACGAAGGAGGTGAGTCTGGGGCGAAGGTTGCCCTGGGCCGGTTTCACGTGAAACGTGCCGGTCGGGGCGGGGGTGGCCGGTGCGGGGGCGAGCAGTTCGTGGTGGAGGGAGGCCAGTTCGGGCCCGGGGTCGGTGCCGAGGCCGTCCGCGAGGGTGCGGCGCGCGTCCTCGTACGCGACGAGTGCGTCGGCCTGTCTGCCGTCGGCGCGAAGGGCGCGGATGAACTGGGCCCGGAAGCGTTCGTCGTACGGGTGGGAGGCGGTCAGCTCCGCCAGTTCGGCGACGAGGGCGGCGGGGCCGGGTGCGGAGGCGTCATCGGGACCGGGCGGGGCCCCGGCCGCCTGCTGCGCCCCCGCCCCCGCACCACGCAGGTCGGCCTCGATCCGGCGCTCCAGCGTGGCCAGCCGGTGGGCCTCGGGGCGAAGGGCGTGGCCGCGGCCCCCGTCGGGCAGGTCGGCGAGGGCGGGGCCGCGCCAGAGGGCGAGTGCGGTACGCAGGGTGCGGGCGGCCTCGACCGGGGCGCCGGCCTCCAGCTCGGCCCCGCCCTGCCGGGCCAGCCGCTCGAACACGTACAGATCGACGTCGTCCGGCCGGGCGGCGAGGCGGTAGCCGCCGGGGCCGCTGGTCAGCGCGTCCTTGCCCAGGACCCGGCGCAGCCGCCCGACGAGGGCCTGGAGTGCTGCGGTGGCATCCGCCGGGGGCTCGTCCGCCCAGACGTCGTCCACCAGCTCGGTGACGGGTACGGCGCGGTCCGGCCGCAGGGCGAGGGCGGCGAGCAGGGCACGCAGACGCGTACCGCCGAGGGACAGCGCCGCGCCATGCTCGTCTCGCGCCTCCGTGACGCCCAGGATCAGATACCGCATCTCGCCATTGTGTCCCGCCGGTCGGGCAACGGAGCACTGTCCCGCCGGCCGGGCGACGGAGCACCGGGGGCCTCGTCCCGGGGCGCCCCGCGGGAAACCGCCGAGGCAATGGCGTCCGCCGCAGGAATCCGGACGCAGAGGCCCGCCCGCGGGACCAGCGCACACGGCCGGCCGCAAGAGGCCGGCCGTGGGAAGCAACGGGAGAAACCAGACCGCGGGCTACCCCTGCAGGGACCGTCGGGCCGGGGCCACCCCGCCGGCGACCGCGCGCTGCCGAGGCGCCGCCGTCCCCGTCCAGCAGGTGCCGCGCCGCGACACGAGGCGGCGCAGCCACAGTTCCGTCGAGGCGAGGTCGGCCAGGCCGTCCAGCGGGAGGGGCTCCCCCTCGGAGGCCGCGCGCAGTGCCTTGCGTACGACGCGGGCCTCGACCAGACCCGCGTCGGCGAGCAGCGGGGCGTCGAACAGGGCGATCAGCTCGGGCAGTGAGGCGCGCAGGCCGGTCCGGGTGACAGCGGTCGAGGTGGCCTGGGAGGGGGTGCCCCAGCCGGGCGGCAGCTCGTGGATGCCCGCACCCGCCAGGACCCTGCGCAGGATCGCCGCGCGGGCGCCCGGCTGGACCCGGAGGGATTCGGGGAGCGCTCGGGCGGCGCGTACGACCTGGTTGTCCAGGAAGGGGGCGTGCAGTCGCTGGCTGCGGATCTCGGCGGCCTGCTCCAGGATCCGGTGGCCGGCGGCGTGCCGGGCCAGGGATGCTCTGGCCCGTGCCTCGCCCGGGCGCTGTACGGAGACGGGGCGGATCGCGGCCTCCTGGAGACGAACCGATACTTCGGCCAGCGCCTCTCCGGTGAGCCACCGGGCGGCGGGCCCCGGCCGGGACCAGGCCAGTGCGGCGAGCGAGGCGTCGGCGGGGGTGTCGAGGTCGGGCGTCAGGCGGTTGGCGTCGGGCAGGCGGCCGGCCGCGGCTTCGAGGCCGGTGCGGTAGGACGTACGGGCCAGGCGCCGGGCCGCCCGGTAGACGGTCAGCGGCACGAACAGGGAGTGCGCGGAGGGGCCTTCGGCCTTGGCGAGCGCGGCGACCGGGCGCAACAGGTGGCGCCGTCTGCGGTCGATCAGCAGATCGGCGAGGCGTGCCGGGTGGGCGTCGAGCACCTGCCGGGCACCGTCGCCCACGAAATGGTCGGCGCTGCCCGCGGAGAGGCGGCGGCGATGGCGTTCGGCGAGGATGAGGGAGGGTGCCGGCTCGTCGGTGAGCGGGCCGTTCTCCAGGTCGGCGTAGGGAAGGGCCTCTTCGCCCGCCGCCACCACGACGTGGTGCAGCCTCGGGTTGGCGGCGATGACGCGGGCACGTTCGAGTTCGTCCTCGTGCGCGCGGGTCGTCAGGTCGTTGAAGGTGACGGCGAGCAGCCGCTCCCCCGCGCCGGTGCCATGGCCCAGGATCGTGCCGGGCAGGCCGGGGAGCCCGGCGGCGAGGAGGGCGAGGGTCGCCGAGGCGCTGCCCCCGGAGAGGTCCGATCCGATTCCGGGGACGGGTGCGCCCCGGGCGGCACGACGTTCGGCAGGACCCATGCCGGGGACGGGGCCGGGGTCGGGCGGCAGGGTTTCCGGGGCGTGGCGCGGTGCCAGGAGCCTGGCGCGCACCGCTTCGACGAGGGCGTCGCGCACCCCGTCGACGGCGCTCACCGGGTCGAGTTCGGGCGCGGCCACGGCGAGGGAGGCCACCGCCTCGTACCCCGTGATCTCCCGCGAGCCCTCGCGGAGGATCAGCGCGTGGCCGGGCGGGATGCGCTTCACCCCCTCGTACGGGGTGCCGTCGCGCAGTGCCTCGGGAGTCTCGGGGCAGGCGAGCAGGGCGGCGAGGTGGCCGATGTCCAGCTGGGCCTCGATGAGGTCGGCGAGGGGGAGCGCGGCGGTGGCGTACGCCGTGCCACCGGCCCAGGGCGTGTAGAAGACCGGGCGGGCTCCGGCGAGGTCTCCGGCCACGGTGATCCGGCGGCCTATCTGGACGACGGCCGTGTAGCTGCCGGTCCATGCGGTGAGGTGGCGCAGCGCTCCGCCGCGGGCGGCGAGGAGGCCGACGCGCAGTTGTTCGTCGGTCGCGCCGCAGCAGCCGAGGACGGCGAGCCGTGCGGTGGGCGCGCCCTCGGCGGTGTCCACCCGGACGGTTCGGATCTCGTCCGGCCGCCAGTCGCCCACCGCCCAGAGCGGATCCGGGTCACCCCACAGGAGTTGGGAACCCACGGGGTGCATCGTGCGCCCCTCATCACCGCCGCCGACCGCTCCGACCGTGCCGAAGCTCGCGGCGATACTGCTCCAGCCCACCAACCAACGCATCGCCGCCTCCACAGGCTGTGGACAAATCGGCGCAGCAGGGCAGTATCGGGAGAACTCCGGTAACGCGCGGCGCCGTTGCGGACATGCTGCCACGACAACGGCGCGCAGGAGTGGCTACGGACGGCGCACGTCGTGAGCGCATGCGCCCCTGGCAAAGGCCGGAGGGCGGTCGCCGGACCTGGTGTCCGGCGTACGGCCCGCGCGCGTCGGCCCCTACGGCAACGGAACTACACGTTCCGCACGGTGCGTTCCCTTGCACGCCGTCCGCACTCCACACGTCGGGATCCCGCCCAGGTCATGGATCGCGCGCGTCACCTTCCCCGGATACGCGCCGGAGCAACGGCCCGGATCCGGCCACGGACGGGGCCTCGCCGGGGCCTCGCGGGGACGGCTGCCGGGATGTCCGCGAAACCGTCGCCCCAACCTCGTCCGACCGGCGACATCCGGCCATTCTCAGGAGGTGTCGCAACCGATCAGTCGGCACATCGTGGACAGGTATGCACCTGTTCCTGCTGATTCGCTCCGAGCCGCATCCAGCTCTGCAGGCTCGCGGTCCGTGCCGGGGAAGGGCTCGGCAGCCCGATCCGGGGCCTGACTCGACGGCCCGCGCCGCACCTGCTCCACGCTCGGTCCGGGAGGCGCGGTCCGCCCCCCGGACCGGTCCGCCGCCTGCGGGGAATGAGGCGACGGTGTTCCCCCAGCCCGCTGTGTCCAGTGCAGCGGGCCGACCCACGCAGCACCCATGCAAGCGCTCTCGCAAGGACCGGGCCAGAGCGCACGGCCGGGCGCACGGCCACACACCAGGAGCACGCGGAGATGCCCCGGGCCGGACCCCGTTCGAGGGCCGTCACGGCCGTACGGACAGGGCGTCGGACGCACCCCGGCGCTTCGGGTCCGGGCTGGTCGGCGGGTGGGCGCTGGCCGGCCGCACACCACCTCCGCGCCACGCCCGCGACCCCTGACCGCCCCGCCCCGGAGGCGTCCGGGGCTCCGATCCGGCGATCTCCGCACGGGATGCGGTCGGACTCCACAGACCCTCCCCCGCGCCCCCTCCTTTCCTCCGCCCTTTCTCCCCTCTTCCTTCGCCCGGCGTTCGCCCCCCGCTCGCCCGTACTGCCCCTTCCGCCCCTCGCGTCGCCCGGCTCCCCGCCGTCCCCCACGCGTGGCCGGTACGGACAACAATCCCGCCATACGGACGTCTGGCCCTTAACGGTAGGGATGCGGCGAACTACGCTGGGTTTACTGATGTTCTCAGCAGGGCGGCATATTCCTCGGGGCACGGCCAAATGCGTGTGCGGCCGGAGTGCCGGGGTTCGTCCCTGGGGAGAACCCGGTACGAATGCCGCGCGCCGCATCGGTGACGCGGCTGCCGTCTGTGTGTCGAGGGGTGGCGCATGTCCAGGGAGCAACGCGGACCGAACGAGAAGCTCGGAACCGTTCTCGCCCTCGCGGGAATCAGCAACGCCGGGCTCGCCCGGCGGGTCAACGACCTCGGGGCGCAGCGCGGACTGACACTTCGGTACGACAAGACCTCGGTGGCCCGGTGGGTCTCCAAGGGCATGGTGCCGCAGGGTGCCGCGCCCCATCTCATCGCCGCGGCGATCGGCGCCAAGCTGGGCCGGCCCGTCCCGCTGCACGAGATCGGGCTGGCCGACGCCGACCCGGCGCCGGAGGTCGGGCTGGCGTTCCCGCGCGATGTGGGTGAGGCGGTCCGTTCGGCGACCGAGCTGTACCGGCTGGATCTGGCCGGGCGCCGGGCGGGCAGTGGCGGGATCTGGCAGTCGCTGGCGGGATCGTTCTCGGTGAGTGCGTACGCGACGCCGGCGTCCCGCTGGCTGATATCCCCCGCGGACCCGTCGGTGGCACGCGCCTCGACGGCGGCGGTGGCGGCCATCCTCGGTACACACGGCACGCCCCCCGCACAGGGCGCACGGGGCGCATCAGGGGCGCAGGGGGCGCCGGGTACGTCACATGCTCCCCTTCCGCCCGGCTCCCACGGGCAGGAGGGCGGTCCGGGCCCCGCCCCGGCTCAGAACGCGTCGGAGCAGTCGACGGCATCGGCCGGGCACCGCGCGGCCGCCGGGGCCGGCACCTCCCTCAAGCCCCGCCACGGTTCGGCATCGGCGCCCGGCCACGGCTCGACGCCGGGTGCCGGGCACGGCCTGTCGATCCCCGTGCAGCCGGGCCCGGACTCCGCGCACGACGTCTCGCCGCTGCGGGTCGGCCACAGCGATGTGTCCAAACTGCGGGAGGCCGCCCAGGACGCCCGCCGCTGGGACTCCAAGTACGGCGGCGGGGACTGGCGTTCGTCCATGGTCCCGGAGTGCTTACGGGTCGACGCGGCGCCGCTGCTGCTGGGTTCGTACAGCGACGAGGTCGGCCGGGCGCTCTTCGGCGCGGCGGCCGAACTGACCCGGCTCGCCGGCTGGATGGCCTTCGACACCGGTCAGCAGGAGGCGGCCCAGCGCTACTACATCCAGGCGCTCCGCCTGGCGCGGGCCGCGGCCGACGTGCCGCTCGGCGGCTATGTCCTCGCGTCCATGTCCCTCCAGGCGACCTATCGCGGGTTCGCCGACGAGGGCGTCGACCTCGCGCAGGCGGCGGTCGAGCGCAACCGGGGCCTCGCGACGGCACGCACCATGAGCTTCTTCCGCCTGGTGGAGGCGCGGGCCCACGCGAAGGCGAACGACGCACCGGCCGCCGGGTCCGCGCTCAAGGCCGCCGAGGGGTGGCTGGAGCGCTCCCGGGACGGCGACGCGGACCCTTCGTGGCTGGGCTTCTACTCGTACGACCGGTTCGCGGCCGACGCCGCCGAGTGCCACCTCGACCTGAAGGCGCCGCGGCAGGTGCGGCGCTTCACCGAGCAGGCACTGTCCAGGCCCACCGAGGAGTTCGTCCGCTCGCACGGTCTGCGGCTCGTCGTCTCGGCCGTCGCCGAGCTGGAATCGGGCAACCTGGACGCGGCCTGTGCGGCGGGTACCCGGGCCGTCGAGGTGGCGGGCCGCATCTCGTCGGCCCGCACCACCGAGTACGTGCGCGACCTGCTGCACCGGCTGGAGCCCTACGGTGACGAGCCGCGCGTCGTCGAGCTGCGGGAGCGCGCCCGCCCGCTGCTGGTCGCCCCCGCGTAGCCACCGCCGTGCGGGTCCGGCCCCCGGCCGGCCCCGCACGGGATGCGCCACGCTGTGCCCGTACTGGTTTGAGTGCGTTGTCAGTGGGTCAGTGCACTATCGGGGTGGGAGGTGGCGTGATGATGACGCACGCGGCGTACGACTGCGATGTGCTGGTGATCGGCGGCGGGATCGTCGGTCTGTCGGCCGCGTACGCGATCACGCGGGCCGCACCGGGCACACGGGTGACGGTGCTGGAGAAGGAGTGGGGCCCGGCGCGCCACCAGACCGGGCGCAACAGCGGGGTGATCCACAGCGGCATCTATTACCCCCCGGGCTCGCTGAAGGCCCGGTTCGCGGTGCGGGGCGCGGCCGAGATGGTCGACTTCTGCCGGGAGCACGGCATCCCGCATGCCGTGACCGGCAAGCTGATCGTCGCGACCGGCCGCTCCGAGCTCCCCCGGCTCCACTCCCTGGTCCAGCGCGGCCGGGAACACGGGCTGCCGGTGCGCGAGCTGGGGCCGGCCCAGATCGCCGAGTACGAGCCGCGGGTGCGGGGCCTCGCCGCGATCAGGGTGGGCACGACAGGGGTGTGCGACTTCGGCGCGGTCACCGAGCGGTTCGCCACCGAGGTGCGGGGCGCCGGCGGCCTGATCAGGTTCGGTGCCGAGGTCACCGCGATCGACCGGCGGCCGTGGGGTGTCGCGGTGCGGACGGCGGACGGCCTGGTGGTCCGGGCCCGGGTGCTGGTCAACTGCGCGGGGCTGCACTGCGACCGGGTGGCGCGGCTGGCGGGCGACGACCCGGGGATGCGCATCGTGCCGTTCCGCGGGGAGTACTACGAGCTGGCCCGGCCCGAACTGGTGCGCGGCCTGGTCTATCCGGTGCCGGATCCGGCGTTCCCGTTCCTCGGCGTCCATCTGACCCGGGGCCACGACGGCGGCGTCCACGTCGGGCCGAACGCGGTGCCGGCGCTGGCCCGCGAGGGATACGGCTGGCCGGTCGTACGCCCCCGGGAGCTGTGGGACACGGTGAGCTGGCCGGGCTCCTGGCAGATCGCCCGCAGACACTGGCGGTACGGGGCGGGTGAAGTGCACCGCTCGCTGTCGAAGCACGCGTTCACGACGGCCGTGCGCCGGCTCCTGCCCGACGTGACGGAGGCCGACCTGCGCCCCGCCCCGGCCGGGGTCAGGGCCCAGGCCGTGCTGCGGGACGGCACGCTCGTGGACGACTTCCTGATCCGTGAGGCCCCGCACACCGTGCACGTGCTGAACGCCCCGTCGCCCGCCGCCACGGCCTCGCTGCCCATCGGGCGGGAGGTGGCACGCAGGGCGCTGCTCCGGGCAGAGGAGACGGGGTGGAAGCCGCCCGCCGTAGAATCAGGGCATTGTGTCTGAGCCCATGAACCCCTCCCCCGCGACGCCCGGCGACGCCGCGCCCGGAGCCGACCAGTCCGACGCCGCGCCCGGAGCCGAGCGGTCCGACGCCGCGCCCGCCACCGCCGGAATCCCGGACGACCTGCGCGCCGCCGCCCTGGACCGTGCGCGCAGGCTGCGCCAGGAGCCCCGTTTCCCCGGCGGCCCCGCGGCCGACCCGGCCGGTTCGCACCACGAACGCCGGATCCGCAGTTTCCAGCCGCGCCGCAGCCGGGTCACACCCGGCCAGCAGGATGCGCTGGAGCGGCTCTGGCCCAAGTGGGGCCTGGACATCGACGGGCTGCGCGTCCTGGATCTGCCGGAGCTGTTCGACGGGCTCCCGGTGGTTCTGGAGATCGGCTTCGGCATGGGCGAGGCCACCGCGCAGATGGCCGCCGACGACCCGGGCACCGGCATCCTCGCCGTCGACGTGCACACCCCGGGGCAGGGCAACCTGTTGGGTCTCGCGGACCGCAACGGCGTGTCCAACATCAGGGTCGCCAACGGTGACGCGATCATCCTGCTGCGCGAGATGCTGGAGCCGGACTCCCTGGACGGGCTGCGGGTGTACTTCCCCGACCCGTGGCCCAAGTCGCGCCACCACAAGCGCCGGCTGATCCAGCCGGAGTTCCTCGACCTCGCGGCGCAGCGCCTGAAGCCCGGCGCGGTCCTGCACTGCGCGACCGACTGGGAGCCGTACGCCGAGCAGATGCTGGAGGTGCTGACCGCTCACCCCCGCTTCGAGAACACGGCGGCGGACGGCGGCTACGCGCCACGGCCGGCGTTCCGGCCACTGACCCGGTTCGAGGGGCAGGGCCTGGACAAGGGCCACGTGGTGCACGACCTGCTCTTCGCCCGCCACTGAAGGGCCCTGGAACGCCCCCGACCGGCCCCCGGCCGACCTCCGGGCGGTCCTCGGCGGGCCTGTGAACAGCTCCTGGGCGGTCTTCCGTCGAACCCCGTCGATCCGGGTGCGGTCCATGCGCCATGGCCGTTGTCAGTGCCGCTCGTTAGGGTCGTGGGGTGTCCGACGGGTCTGTTCAGCAGCAGCGGCATTCGCAGCCGGCCGTACCGGTGCTCGAGGAGCATCTGGTCGGCGAGGCCCTGTCTGCCGTGCCGGACCGGGGCCAGTGGCGTTACCGTCCGCGCCGCGTCGGGATGCTGTGGCGGAGCAGGACGCTCCGCGTCGTCGCCGTCTTCACCGTGCTGGCGCTCTGCGGTCTGGTGATCCTCGCCCTGGTCCGTGACCAGACGGGGACGCAGGGGTTCCTCGTGGGGCTGGGTCTGGCCGTGCTGCCGGTCCCGGTGCTGATGACGGCGTTCCGCTGGCTCGACCGCGTCGAGCCGGGCCCATGGCGCACCATGCTGTTCGCCTTCGCCTGGGGAGCCTGCGCGGCAGCCCTGGTCGCGATCCTCGCGAATTCCTTCGCGACGCGGTGGATCGCCACCGCCACGGCCGACCCGGGCAGCGCGGACACGCTGGGCGCCACGGTCATAGCGCCCGTCGTGGAGGAGAGCGCCAAGGCCGCGGCCGTACTGCTCATCTTCCTGTTCCGCAGACGGGACTTCGGCGGGATCGTGGACGGCGTGGTCGTCGCCGGTTTCACCGCGACGGGGTTCGCCTTCACCGAGAACATCCTCTATCTGGGCAATGCCTTCGGCGAGGACCAGCAGCTGAACTCGGGGTTCGCCTCCGTGACCGTGGCGACGTTCTTCGTCCGGGCGGTGATGTCGCCGTTCGCCCATCCGCTCTTCACCGTGCTGACCGGCATCGGTTTCGGCATCGCGGCGAGCAGTGCCCGCCACCAGCGGGTCCGGCGCCTCGCGCTTCCGCTGCTGGGCCTGCTCCTCGCGATGGGCATGCACGCCCTGTGGAACGGGTCGTCCTCGTTCGGCCCGTACGGTTTCTACGCCGTGTACGGGGCCTTCATGGTCCCGGCCTTCGGGCTGGTGACCTGGCTGGCGATCTGGGCCCGCCGACGCGAGCTGCGTACCCTTGGCGTCGAGCTGCCGGCGTACGCCGCGGCCGGCTGGCTGTCCCCCGCCGAGCCCCTCGCCCTCTCCTCGATGCGGGCCCGCGGCATGGCCCGGGACATCGCACGCCAATGCGCGGCGGCAGCGGCCACGGGCGGCCCGTTCAGCAGGCCCCGAGGCCCCGCGAACCACCCGGCATACGCTCCCGCGCACGCTCGCCACGCTGCCCACGCCCACCCCCACATATCCGCGGCGACGCGGAAGGAGGTGAAGGCGCGGGGCAGGCAGGCGGCACGGACGGTCGCCGAGTACGAGTCGTTCGCGACCTCGCTGGCTTTTCTGCGCCGACAGGCCCGCCGCGGCACGGCGGGCCCGGACTTCGCCGAACGCGAGCGGGAGTTGCTGCACCACCTGTGGCAGCGCAGGGAGACCGCCGGCCCCGCGCTGGCGCACGCGGCGCAGGCCACGGGCCGTTTGCGCCCCCGGTTCACGCCGGCGGCGCACCAGCCGTACCCGCACCCCGCGCACCCGTACGCCGGTCAGCCCTACAGCGCGCCGCCGTACAGCGCACCCACGTACACGCACGCGCCGTACGCGAACGCGCCCTACACGCACGCGCCTGACAACCGGCCCCGGCCCCCCTACACGAACCCGCCGGGGTAAACCGGGCGCGCGGCTCAGGCGGAAGCCTCGGTGAGGGCCGCCAGCTCCTGGTCCGTGAGCCGCAGACCGGCGACGGCCACCAGCGCGGGAAGCTGCTCGACGGTACGGGCGGAGGCGATCGGCGCGACGACGGTCGGCCGCGCGGCCAGCCACGCCAGCGCCACGGTCGCGACCTCCGCATCCCGCTCCTGGGCCACCCTGTCGAGCGCGGCAAGCACCTTCCGGCCGCGCTCCGACTCCAGGTGCGTGCCCGCGCTGCCGGCCCGGGCGCTCTCCACGGCCGTACCCGGGCGGTACTTGCCGGTGAGGAACCCGGAGGCGAGGGCGTAGTACGGGACGGCCGCGAGCCCGGCGTCGGCGGCGGTGTCCTGGAGCTCGCCCTCGTACGTGTCCCGGGAGACGAGGTTGTAGTGCGGCTGCAGGGCCACGTAACGGGCGAGCCCTTCGCGCTCCGAGAAGTCCAGCGAGGCGCGCAGCCGCTGCGGGCTGATGTTGGAAGCGGCGATCTCGCGGACCTTGCCCTCCTTCACCAGCTGGTCGAGGGCGGTGATGATCTCCTCGACCGGGACCGTCTCGTCGTCGAAGTGCGTGTAATACAGATCGATGTGGTCGGTGTCGAGCCGGCGCAGCGACTCCTCGGCGGCGGCCTTGATGGTGGGGGCGGAGAGCCCCTTGTACGCGGGGTGGGCGCCGGCCTTGGTGGCCACGACGATGTCGGAGCGGTTGCCGCGCGCGGCGAGCCACTTGCCGATGAGGGTCTCGGACTCGCCGCCCTCGTTGCCGGGGACCCAGGCCGAGTAGGCGTCGGCGGTGTCGACGAAGTTGCCGCCGGCCGCCACGTAGGCGTCGAGGACGGCGAAGGACTGTGCCTCGTCGGCGGTCCAGCCGAAGACGTTGCCCCCGAGGGCGAGGGGGAAGACCTGAAGGCTCGACGAGCCGAGCTTGCGGAGAGAAGTCATGGGGGAATAACCGCTTCCACCGGCTCCACTATTCCGTGGCCCGTACATCTGAACGGCCGCGACGTACGAACGGGCGCCGCGTACGGACGGCCGCGACGTAGGAACGAGCGCCGCGTACGGACGGCCGCGACGTAGGAACGAGCGCCGCGTACAGACGGGCGGGCACGTACGGACGGCCGCGACGTACCAACGGGAACAGACCGGCAGCCCTGACGTCGGGGGGTGAGCGTCAGGGCTGCCGGGGTTTCAGGGGCCGGGAATCCGGCGGGGGAACGGTCTCAGACCGTGAGGCCCCGGGCGCGCAGCCAGGCCATCGGGTCGATGCCGGTGCCGTCCGCGGTGTGGACCTCCAGGTGGAGGTGCGGTCCGGTCACGTTGCCGGTCGCGCCGACGCGTCCGATGGTGTCACCGGTGGTGACCTTCTGGCCGATGCTGACATCCATCGAGGACTGGTGGCAGAACCACAGTTCCGTGCCGTCCTCCAGCTCCAGGACCGTGCGGTAGCCGTAGGAACCCGAGTAGCCGGCCGACTTGACCGTGCCGCTGTGGATCGCCTTGATCGGCGTACCCGTCGGCGCCGCGAAGTCGAGGCCCGTGTGGTAGCCGGAGGACCACATCGATCCGGCTTCGCCGAAGGTCGAAGTGATCGTGTACGAGGAGGTGGGGATGGCGTAGCTGGCGGCGAGCTTGGCGAGGCGCAGTGCCTCCGCCTTCTTCGCCGCCTCCTCCGCCGCCTTCTTCTTCTCTGCGGCGATCTTGGCCTCGGCGGCGTCCTGCTGCTTCTTCGCCTCGGCGGCCGCCTTCTCGGCGGCGGCCGTCTCCGCTGCCGCCTTGACCTCGGCGTCGGCCGCGTCCTGCTGCTGCTCGGCCTGCTGGAGGATGCGGGCGCGGAGCGCCTCACCCGCGTCGGTGGAGCCCTGCTCGGCCTCGGCGGTGGTGATGCCGGCGGTCGTCAGCGGGGCTGAGGCAACCACGGCCTCCTGGGCCTCGGCCTCGGACCCGCCCGAGAACAGTGCGCCGACGCCGGGGAGGGACTTGGCGTCGGGAAGGTTGTCCGCGATGGAATCGGGAAGGGAGATGGAGACCGGCGGCTTGCTCTGGGCGGTGGCCATGCCACCCGCACCGACGGCCGCGATGACGCCGACGCCGAGGACGGTGGAGCTACGGGCCAGACCATTGCGCTGCTTGGCGACGCGGTGCTTGCCGCGGACGGGGCGGACGGACTCCTCGGTGGGGTTCCATTCCTCCCAGGCCCGCTCGGGCCCGGTCTCGTCGGCGCGGAAGTCGTTGCCGAAGTCGCTGCCCCGATCGGTCCCGTAGTCGGTCGCGTAGTCGGCCCCGTACTCCGTACCGAAAGCGGTGGCGGGCCGGGTCGCGAAGTCATCGACGTACTCGGACCCGAACCGGGAGGGAGCTTCGGGGGCAGGCTTGTTGGACGCCACGGGGGCGCACTCCTTTCCTTCCTTCTCGCCTACCGGGTTAGCTGACGGGTTCGGAGCAGGAAGGTCTCCTACGGGTGCCTCCGTCTCACGAACAAGACAGAGATGCCCGATTCACCCCATGTAGGTGGTTCCCCGGTTCCCTTGCGGAATTCGGCGCTCGCGCACGGTGCCGCCACTGACGGCGGCTGGGACAACCGCGCTGCGTTATCGAACGTTAATAGACACCGGGGTCCGATTCCAAGCCGTTCCCACTGATCGTTCACGTCTTTGGCCTGGACTTTACGGGACACAACCGGGTGGAATCGGGCGAGTTGATCGCCCCTCATCCGGTACCCATTTTCTGACGTTGCGTCAATCGTTATGCGGAGGGGTGCCCTTCGATTACGGACGGTGGCATCGGCGTCAACCGCTCGTTCCCGGCCCGCTCCGGCGCCGGGCTCACCCGCCGCCGCCCCCGAGTCCGACGATCTTCACGGTTCTGCGCCGGTCCGGCTGCCCCTCGGCGGGACGGGCGACCGCGAGGAGCGCCATGTCGTCCGTCGACTCGCCCCCCGTGTGCAGGCGCACGTCATCGGTCAGCGCGGAGAGGAGCTCCTCCGGCCCCGGGAAGATCCGCCCCCGCAACCGCTCGGCAGGGTCGTAGAAAACCCCTCCGGCGTCGCGGGCCTCGGAGAGGCCGTCCGTGTAGAGGAGGAGCGTCGCGCCGGCGGGCAGGTCCCACTCGTCCGCCCGGTCCGGCCACACCCCCAGGTCCATCCCCAGCGGCAGCGCGGGCAGCGACGGCCCGAGCACCTCCAGCGCCCCGTCCGAGTGCAGCAGCAACGGGTCCGGGTGGCCGCGGTTGACGATCCGCACCCTGGACTCACCCGGCGGAATCTCCGCGAGCACGGCGGTGACGAAGCCCTCGACCGCGTCGAGGCCGCCACGCCGGCTCGACTCCCGCGCCAGTGCGCGCTCCAGTCGCCGCGCCACATCCTCCAGGGTCTCCGCCTCCTCGGCGGCCTCCCGGAAGGCACCGATGACCACCGCCACCGCCTCGACGGCGTCCAGCCCCTTGCCCCGCACGTCCCCGACCACCAGCCGCACGCCCCGCGGGGTGTCCGTAACCGAGAACAGGTCACCGCCGACGAACTCGTCCGCCTGGGCCGCCTCGTACCGGGCCGCCACATGCAGCCCGCCGATCCGCTCGGACGGGGTCGGCAGCACGGCCCGCATGGCCGTCTCCGCGATGACGCGTGCCGAGGCCAGTTGCTCGTTGCTCCGGCGCACCACCCCGTTGATCACGACGGCGAGCACGGAGACGGTGAGGACGGTGAGCAGTTCGATGACGGGCACGACCTGGAACAGGGTGCCGCTGTAGGCCCGCAGCCCCACGACGGCCAGCAGCGCGGCGACACCTGTACCGATGGTGGCGGCCAGCGAGAAGAACGGAGCGGCGATCAGCGGAGCCGCCGCGTACAAGGGGATGGCAGTGAACTTCGGTGGGCTCACGGCATCGAACAGCACACCCCCGACGATCATCACGGCAGGGAGCGCCCGGACGAACCGGCGGGTCCGCACACCCCCGGCGCGCCTTCGCCGCCGCTTCTCCCGCTTCCCCACCTGCTGGTCTCCTGCCCGGCGCATCCACGGCCGCGGACGGTACCGCGCACCACCCCCCAGACTTACCGGAGCAGGGATCGCGATGCGACTCCTCGTCGGCCAATGGGGGTACGCGTACGCGCTGTGCGGCTCGCACCGAGCGACCCGGCGGGCCGACGGCGTAAAACGAATCAGGCCCGGCACGCTGTATGCATGCCGGGCCTGATTCTTCAGTAGCGGGGACAGGATTTGAACCTGCGACCTCTGGGTTATGAGCCCAGCGAGCTACCGAGCTGCTCCACCCCGCGTCGGTAAACACAACTCTACGGCATGTTCGAGGCACTCAAGACCACCCGGCGCGTACGCCCGCGCGCACGTCCCGGCAGCCGGGGTCTGCTCGACCGCGCAGCGCCCACATGCCCTCCCGGAGCACCTGGACACCTGCGCGCGTCCACCGGACGTTCGTCCCCAACCACCGGGCACCAGAGGGCGGATCGGTGTCGGCGACCTCGAACAAGAGCGCGTCGGGCCCGCTTTGGGAGGCGAACGCATGTCCACATCCCCGGACAGCTCCCAGACGGTCACCCGGAATGGCCCCGGTGGATCCCTTGGAGGCCGCTGCGTGTTCTCCGTCCGGAACGTCAAAGTGTTGGAAACGAGAAGGTGTTGCAAGGAACACGTGTTCTGCCGCAAGGTAACTGCTGCATCCCCCGGACCGGCGGGCTGCCCGTGCGAGCAGGCCCTGGAGCGCGCAGTCGCTCCGCCGGCCGCTCCCGTGTCTCTCATCGCAGCCTGTCTGGAGGGCCCTCGACGATGACCGCACCGCTCACCCCCGCCCCTGCCCCTGCCCCGGCCACCTCGGCCACCCCGCCCTCACCCGTACGCGGCGCCGTCATCAGTGGCGTCATCGGCGGCCTGATGGGTGCGGTGATGAGCGCGGCGGTGAACTACGCCGCCATCGGCCTTCCGGACAGCGAATCGGTCAACGCGCTGAACCACGCGATATCGGGTCTGATCAGTGGGTTCATCGCGGGCTTCATAGGAATCCTGGTGCACAGCCGAAAGGCCTCCGCGGCCGCACGTGCGGCGGAGATCGCACCCGCGCCCGCGGCCTCGCAGCCGGCCGAGCCCGCGGAGCGGTCCGCCGACGCGGCCTCCGCCGCCACCCCCGCGCCGGAGAAGTAGCCACCGCACTCCAGGCCGCGCCGCGTCGCACCGCGCCCGCCCGTCCCCTCTCCCCCTCTTGGCGGAACAAGGGAAACTCCAACGGGCGAACGCATAAATGCGGTGATATGACTGATTTCAGATTCAGTCATTCGACAGGAATCAGTCATTCGACGCGGCGCCTGGAGTGGACCGATGGACGATTACCCCCTGCTCAACCTGTTCTGGACCATGCTCTGGTTCTTCCTCTGGATCATGTGGCTCTTCCTTCTGTTCCGGGTCATCATGGACATCTTCCGCAGTGACGATCTCGGCGGCCTGGCCAAGGCCGGCTGGCTGATCCTGGCGCTGGTACTCCCGTATCTCGGCGTTCTGATCTACGTGATCGCCCGCGGCAAAACCATGGGCCAGCGCGATCTGAAGGACGCGAAGGACCGTGATGCGGCCTTCAAGGCGTACGTGAGAGATGCCGCGGGCACGTCCGACGGGAACGGCACACCGAAGAGCAGCCACGTCGAGGACCTGTCGAAACTCGCGGACCTCAAGGACAAGGGCGCGATCTCGGAAGAGGAGTACCAGCGGGCGAAGACGAAGCTCCTCGTCTGACCACCTGGACACCCGGCGTCGGTACCGGCCCCTCCACCGCCGGTACCGACGCCGTCGTCCTTGCACAGCGGAGACCGGAAAGCCGATGGAGAACTGACGGCTGACGGCTGACGGCTGACGGCTGACGGCTGACGGCTGACGGCTGACGGCTGACGGCTGACGGCCAGGTGTGCCACCGCGTGACACGGCTTGTCAGGTACGCCGTACGGCGGCCTCCCACTCCTCACGGGCGGGGCCGTCGAACCCCGGGGCGAAGTCCGGATGCTCCGCGAGCCAGCACGCCACGCGGGCGCGCACCTCCTCGGTGCCGTAGGCCTCGTCGGCGGGCTGGACGAGATGGCGGATGCGGGCGCGTGCCCGCATCACGACCGGATCGTCCCAGGAGCAGGCGGACACGGCGGCCGTGGCCCGAGCCGCCGGGGAGGCCGGTTCGGGCAAAAGCCTTGCGGGACGGGCGAGCCGGGCCTCGTTGGCGCGGTCCATGGCGACCTGGACGTCGAACCAGGGGCGCAGGGTCCGTCCCGCCCAGCGGTGGTACCCGGCCGCGAACGCCGCCGGGTCCTCGGCGGCGTGCGTCGCGTGACCGGCCACCCACTGGGCAGCCCACAGTGCCAGCGCCACGCCCTGCCCCATCGTGGGGTTGGTGTGCGTGATGGCGTCGCCGATCCCGACCAGGCCGGTGACCACGGGCCCGGCCGCGTCGCACAGCGCGGTCCAGCGGTTGTCGAGGCCGCCCATAGCGAGGACCTGGGATTCGACGTCGGGCCGCAGGTCCAGCCACGCGGCCACGGCGGGGAAGGTCCGGGCCACCCGTTCGAAGACCTCGGGGTCCAGGAGTGCGCCACGGGTGGGGTCGGCGGTGGACACGGTCAGGAAGACCGCGAAGGTGCCGTTGTCCGACGGGAACACCCCGCCGACCGCGAAGGCCGCCACCGATCCCGCCTTGACCCGCCCCGGCCCCCTCGGCCCGTCGGGGCGCAGCCGGTACCAGCGGCAGAAGTACGCGATCCCGGTGCGGTGGTTCTCCACCACAACGTCCCGGCAGCCCGCCTCGGTCAGCCAGCCCGGCACCGGGGAGCGCCGCCCGCCGGCGTCCAGCACCAGATCGGCGTCATGCCGCCCGGTGCGCGACCGCACCCCTGCCACTCGGGGCACCTCGGCGTGCCGGTCGACGACGAGCCCCTCGGCGGGCTCCCCGAGCCGGATGTCGACTGCCTGTTCGCGGTGGAGCGCATCGTGCAGCGCGGCCTCCAGCACGATGCGCCGTGTCTGGACGGTGACCAGGTCCTCGTCCCCCGGGCGCTCGGGCGGGCGCTCGGCGAACCAGTCCAGCTCGTTGCGTTCGCCCGCACCCATCCGGAGCATCGCGTCGTACACGTCGGGGGCTTCCTCGCGCAGCACCGTCCGGACAGGCGCCAGGAGCCCGTGGGGCTGCACGGCCTGGGGCACCCCCGGGCGCCGTCGGCCGAAGAAGTCCGCGTCGAGATCGGGCCCCGGCCGGTGTCCGTCCCGCTCCAGCACCGTGACCGCGTGCCCCCGACGGCCCAGGAACAGGGCGACGGCCAGACCGCCGATCCCGCCTCCGACTACCGCGACCCGCGCCAATGCGACTCCTTGTGCGCCGTGTTGCCCCGTGCCCGTCAGCCAGGAGCCGTACCCCGTACCCCGGCTTCGGCTGTCCGCATGCGACAGCGGAAGTGTCCCCCCGCCCGGAGGGCGGGTATCAACTCGCCGCGGACCGGTACACGTTCGTCACCTTGCACGACACCTTGCCGCTCGTCTCGCCGAGTCCTTGCGCCTTCTCCTTCGCCTTCTGCCCCGGGCCCAGGCCCGTCGCCGCCGCCAGCCCTTCGGCCAGGCGCGTCCCGGACGAGTCGACGAACTCCACATAGACGATGTAATCAGCCGCATCGCCGCCGCTGTTGAGGATCTCCAGGTCCGCATGCGGCCACTTCGTCAAGGAGTTGACCGAGCACGCCTTGATCGTCACGTCCTCCCTGGCGTCCACGTGCCTGGGCGGGGCCTCTTCCTCCGACGGCGTCTCCTCCACCGCCGAAGGGGCGACGGCCGGCGGCCTGTCCGATGACGACCCGCTGTTCCGGCCGTCGTCGTTGCCCCTGAGCAGCGCCACCATCACGCCGACGATGACGATCGCCAGGAGCAGCCCACCGCATCCGGCCCCGACGATCAGCCCCACGTTCGTCTTCTTCGGTGGCGGCATGGGGGCGCCCCACCCCGGCCCCGCCTGCGGCGGGTACTGCCAGGGCTGGTCCGCCTGCGGCGGCCGGCCGGGCTGCTGCCACTCCGTCGGTGACGGGTCGGGCTGCTGCGGCTGCTGATCGGGCTGCGGTGGCGGATAGCCGTACGACATGCGTGATCCCCCCAAGGGATGTGCGGGTGCGAGAGGACACCGTATGACCTGGCCGGAGCGATCGGTACCGGATGCGGTGAGCGCGTGCCCGGGCAGCCCCGGCGGGCGTTCTCCGTCGCTCACCGGGCCACGTAGCGAGCCACGGCGCAGCAGTGTTGCCAGAACTTCCGCCGACCACTTCGAGGGCGGCACCGCTCGCGCAAGAGCCCCGGAACTACGAAGCGCCTCGACCCACAACCAACGGATCAGTACGGGACGTTCGCACCCGGTGTCTCCCTCGATTCCGTTCATGGGAACGGCAGTTAGACTCGCGGCGTTCGAATCGGACGTACGAGCGACTCGGACCGGTCGGACCTGCACGGTTCGAGCCGGTCCAGCCGGGTGCGCCTGTACAGACAGGCCAACCGGTCCCGTTGCCACCGCCGTCGGCTCGGACCTGGTCGCCGCATCCCATCGCGGCAGTCGTACCCATGGGGGGTCGTCATGTCTTCCACCTTGCAGATCACGCACACGCACCGGCGCACCCGTCTGCTGACGGTCTGCGCCTTCGCCGCTCTGTCCACGAGCGCGTTCGTCCTCGGCCCCGCCGCCGTGGCACAGGCCGACAGCGGCGTGCCTCACCGCAACCTTTCCATCCAGCAGCTCGAGCCCGAGCGACCTTCGATGCCCACGCCACCGCACTCCACCGGGAAGCCCGCCGCCGGGAAGCTCTCCGGCGCCGCGAGGGCCCAGGCGGCGGCGGGCCCCGACGCACCGCTCTACGACGTCGACGGCGACGGCAACGCCGATGTCCTCACGCGGGATTCGACCGGGGGGATCATGGAGTGGTTCAGCGGCTTCGACATCCCGTCGGGCAAGGGCGGCTCCACCGAGTACCTCGATGTCCTCACCCCCGGCGAGGAGAACACCTCCGCCGCCGGCCCCGAGGTGCTGTCCCTCACGGCCTCGGGCCAGCTGTCGCTCTGGGGCAACGAGTCGTTCCCGGAAGGCAGCCCGCTCTGGAGCGGGAGCGGCTGGCAGACGTACAACAAGGTCGTCACCGTGGGCGATGTCACCGGCGACGGCCTGGGCGACCTGCTCACCCGCACGCACACCGGTGACCTGTACTTCTATCGGGGCACCGGCGACCCCACCAATCCCTTCACCACCCGCGTCAAGGTCGGCACGGGCTTCCAGATCTTCGACCAGATGACCGGTGCCGGCGACATCACCGGCACGGGCCACGGCTCGCTCGTCGCCCGCGACCTCGACGGCAGGCTCTGGTACTACGCGCTCGACGGCAACGCCGCCACGCCGGTGGCCGCGCGGGTCCAGATCGGCACGGGCTGGAACGCCTACAACCAGGTCATCGGCTTCCCCGGCGCCCACCCGGGCGCACACGGGGGCCTCCTCGTCCGGACCACGGCCGGTGGCGCGTACTACTACGAGGGTGACCCCAAGGGGTCCGGCCTCACCCAGCTCACCGCCCGCCAGGACACCACCGGGACGGCCTTGCCCCCCGGCTACTGGCTCGCTCACCACCTGGTGGCGGGCATGGGCGGGAACCCGGACTGGGGCAAGGGAAACCTCCTGGGGCTGACGTCCACCGGCGATCTGTACGTCTACCTCTCGAACGACGACGGCACCGTGTCCGAGCGCAGTTCGCTCGGGGACGGCTTGAAGGGCGCCAGGATCGTCAACTCCGTCTCCCTCGAGGACTCGGGCGATCCGGTGGTGATGGAGATCTACGAGGGCACCCTCTACGACGACAGCGTGGCCGGGGGCGCCAACGCGCTGGCCACCGGGTTCGGCGACTACGATCTGGTGCTCGGTCCCGGCGACCTGAGCGGCGACGGACGCAGCGACCTGCTCGCCCGCGACAGCGCCGGGGTGCTGTGGCTGTACGCCGGCAAGGGCGACAGCACGTTCAAGGCCCGGGTGAAGGTGGGCGAGGGCTGGAGTCAGTTCAACCAGCTCGTCGGCGCCGGCGACGTCTCCGGCGACGGATACGCCGATGTCGTCGCCCGCGACAGCAGCGGCACCCTGTACCTCTACCAGGGCACCGGCACCTCCTCCGCCCCCTTCGAGGCCAAGGCGGCGATCGGCCACGGCTGGAACACCTACACGAAGCTCGCCGCCCCCGGTGACCTCGACGGTGACGGCAAGGCGGATCTCGTCGGCGTGAACACCGCCGGAGAGCTCTACCGCTACAGCGCCACCGGGCGCGCGGGGACCACCTTCAAAGCGGCGGCGAAGATCGGCAACGGCGGCTGGAACGCTTACACCTGGCTGCAGTGAGCCCGTTCACGCACGTTCAGGTCATCGCCGGTCCCCACGGCAACCCGCTGTGGGACCGGCGGCCCTGCACCGGCTCCCCCATGACCGGGGAGCAACGCAGGCTGGTTCTGTCTCAACGTCAAAGCTCATCCGACCGCTGAAGCCTGCTCCACGCTCCCGCGACGGTTCCCTCGCCCGTAGTCCTGGGCGCCCGCTCGACGCCAGGGAAGCACCGCCCCAGCCCGGTGTACCCATGCGGTCACAGCACTGGACAAAGCTGGAGCGCTGACGGCCATGTCGGACCGTCCGCCCACGCATCGCTCATGCAAGAGCCCCGGAACGACGAAGCGCCTCGGCCGGCCGAAGCCGGTCGAGGCGCTAAGTAGCAGGTCCGATGGGGTTCTCCCGTCCTGCTTCGCGTAGGCCGTGTGGGACTCGAACCCACAACCAACGGATTAAAAGTCCGCTGCTCTGACCAATTGAGCTAACGGCCCTCGGCGAATCACCCCCGAGCATAGCCCGCCGCGACCCGGCCGCCGATCGGGTATCGGTTGCCGGGCCCCGTCGTCGTGTTGGCGGCCCCGTTCAGGGGGTCGTCCTGCGGGCGATCGTGCGTTTGTGATCCGGATTGAGGAACCAGTGGCGGGCCGAGGCGAACCACCAGGTAGCCGCGAAGCCCAGGACCACCAGGACGGCGATCGGTGCGTAGTTGAAGGTCTCCCACGTGACGGGAGAGACCTGGGGCAGCATGAAGAGCACGGTGATCACCACCACCCACACCACCGCCACGATGCCGATGGGCCGGGACCAGCGGCCCAGGTGCCAGGGGCCGGGGCGGAAGTCGTCGCCGCGCAGGAGACGCAGCAGGGTGGGGATGACGTAGGCGATGTAGAGGCCGATGACCGCGATGGAGGTGACGGCCGCGTAGGCGGTGACGTTGATCAGGTACGGGAGGCCCAGGACCAGCGCTCCGATGGCGGCCAGCCAGACCGCGGCCACGGGGGTGCGGGTGCGAGGGCTGACCGTGTGCCAGACGCGGGAGAACGGCAGAGCACCGTCCCGGGAGAACGCGTAGATCATCCGGCTGTTGGCGGTCACGGACGCCATGCCGCAGAAGAGCTGGGCACCGATCACGACCAGGAGCAGGAGCTTGCCCGTGGTCGCGCCCAGGGCGTCGAGGAGGATCTGGGCGGGCGGGGCACCGGTCGGGGAGGCCAGGGCCCCGTCGTACGACTGGATGGCGAACGTGAAGCCGAGGAGGAGGACGAACCCGGCGATCCAGGAGGTCCAGATCGACTGGACGATGCCGCGCGGGCCGGCGGTCGCGGCGTCGTGCGTCTCCTCGGTCATGTGGGCGGAAGCGTCGTAACCGGTGAAGGTGTACTGGGCCATCAGCAGCCCGATCATCACCACGTAGAAGCCGCTGCCCCAACCGGTGTTGTTCACGAACTCGGTGAAGACGAAGGACGCCGACTGGTGCGAGTCGGGTACGAAGGTGAGCGCGCCGACGATCACGGCGACGCCGAGCACGTGCCACCAGACGCTGACGCCGTTGAGGATCGCGACGATCCGCACGCCGAAGGTGTTCAGCAGGCCGTGCAGCAGCAGGATCGCGGCGAAGAGGAGGATCGTGCGGCCGGGGGTGACGTCGAAGTCGAACTGGAGGTTCAGGTACGCACCCAGGAACGACGCCGCCCCGAAGTCGATCCCGGCGGTCACGGCGACCTGGCCCAGCACGTTGAACCAGCCGGTGAACCACGCCCACGCGGCCGCCGAACGGGGCGGGGCCAGCCGGTGCGCCCAGAAGTACAGGCCCGCGGACGTCGGGTACGCCGAACAGATCTCGGCCATCGCCAGGCCGACGAACAACGTCATCAGCCCGACACCGACCCAGCCCCAGGTGATCAGGACCGGACCGCCCGTGTTCATGCCGAAGAGGTAGAGCGTCAGGCAGCCGGAGAGCACGGAGATGATCGTGAACGAGACCGCGTAGTTGGAGAAGGCGGACATCCGGCGGGCGAGGACCTGGGTGTAGCCGAGCTCGGCCAGTCGCGCCTCGTCGGAACCGGCGGCCGGGGCGGGAGGGGTGGATGCGCCGGGCGGGGCCGTTGTGTCGGACGCGGGCTTCGACAGGCTCGGCGGGGAGGCCGAGGACGGTTGTTCGGAAGGCGCTCCAGGTGAGTTGCTTGTCATGCCCCCAGCGATTCCCTCGACGGGGGCACGACATGCGTCGGACGCGTACCGGTGTGACGGCCGAGTGCGGTCCGCCACCGTCGGGGGGGAGGCGGACCGCGACTGCGTCAGGAGAGCCCGGAGTACATCTGCCAGCCGCCGCCGACCCGCGTGCGGTACCCGAACGACCCCTTGCCGTCACCCCGGTAGGCCCACAGCACACCGGACGTGTCCCGGGCGAGGAGATCAGCCTTGCCGTCCCCGCTCGAATCGCCCACGCCGACGAGCGAGTTGTAGACCTGCCAGCCGCCGCCGACCTTCACCCGGGCAGCCAGTGTGCCCTCGCCCGTCCCGGCGTACCGCCACAGCGCCCCGGCCTCGTCCCGGGCCAGCAGGTCACCCTTGCCGTCACGGTTCAAGTCGCCCGCCCCGGCCAGCAGGTACCCCTTCCAGCCCGTCCCGATCTTCACGCGCGCCTTGAAGACACCGGCCGCTGTGCTCTCGTACAGGAACAGGTAGCCGGTCGACGTCTCGCGCGCGACCACATCCGCCCGACCGTCCCCGGTCAGGTCGCCGGGCGATGTGAGCGCGTCGTAGATGTTCCAGCCCAGTCCCACCTTCGTGTACGGGGTCGTCGACTTCAACGCCCCACCGCACGAAGGCTTGTACGCCCGCAGCTCACCGCTCTTCACCCGCACCAGCACGTCATTGCACCGGTCGCCGTTCACATCGTCGAACGGGACGGAAGCGGTCACGCTGTTCGCACCCGTCCAGCCCGAACCCGACACCTTCGCGTCCACCGTGCCGGTGCCGTTACCCGTGCCGCCGCGGAAATCCGCCACGCCCGCCGGCGTGAACCCCAGCAGGTCGCCGAACCCGTCATTGCCGACGAAGTCCCGGTCGGCGGCCGCACCGCCCGTCACCTTGACCGAACCCGACACCGCGAGAGCCGGACCCTGCCCGTCGGCCGGCTTCGCGGACAGGGACCAGGTGTACGCGCCGTTGGCGACGAGCTTGCCTGCGGCGTCCGTACCGTTCCAGCCTGCTGTGAACGTTCCACGCGCCTCGCCGCCGGTGATCGTACGGACGACAGCGCCGGTCGCACGGGACGCGATCGACACCTGCCACGAAGCCGCCGGCTTCGACAGCCACCATGAAGGCTGCCATCCCTTCGCCGCGGTGAATCCGGCGTCGGCGTGGGATGTCACCAGGCTCAGTGGCGAGGCTGTCACGCCGCTGTCGGCGACATGGATCATCCGCTCCATGTCGACGTACGCGATACCTCCGCCGAACCGGTCGACCGCATAACTGCCGCGCCGGTTGGTCCGGCTCGAGCCGACCCTTTCGTCGAGGTACCGCGTGGCCACGCTGCCGTTCTGGAACGTGGTCAGCCGCAGTTCGGCGCCGCTGTACGGGTGCTGGACGAAGAAACCGTCACCCAGCAGACCACTCCCTCCGACCCCGGGCAGAGCGGCTTTGGCCCCGGTCCGCAGGTTGACCACGCCGTGCCGGGCGTACTGGTCGCAGGACCAGTACAGCCAGTCGCCGGCTGTCTGGAGTTCTGTCAGGTCACACGGGGCACCCGTGTCCACCGTTCCCGTTTTCTTGCGGGACGGCAGATCGGTCTTGGCCACCTGGCCCCGTGTAGCCGTTCCGGAGTAGAGCGTGTCTCCCCAGACCGAAGCCGCCACCTGCGGCTGCTCGATCACGACCGAGGAGCCCGTTGTCGCGTCGAGGTCGACCACGATGGTCTTGTCCTCGGGGACGAGCATGCCTTCGATCGACGGCCGTCCTCCCTGATACACCGCGTACCGGCCGAAGGAGTCCACGACTCTGCCGTCGAAGTTGCCGGTGAGGGCCCGGGATGCCTCCCCGGAGGACCGCCGGCCCACCACCTCGACCTGAGGATTCGACTCGTAGTTTCGGACCTGGTAGACACTCCGGCCGTCACCGCTGTTCAAGAGCTGGGTACAGGAGATCTGGCCGCACGAGGTGTAGTCGTAGGAACGACCCGATTCCCTGCCGATCCAGGTCGCCGGGCCGGCCGGCGTCGTGTCGGGGCCTACGCCGAGGGACCGGTTGTAGAAGCCGGCTCCTTCAGAGCCTTCGACCTCGACCGTGGAGAGTACGCCGCCACTCAGAGCGACTGCCTGAACCTCACCCGGGAGAGGTGATGCACGGTGGAGGTTCTTCATGGTGGGCTGTCCGTCGAAGCCGACGGACACCTGCTTCAGATACCAGTCGGTAGACGACGTACCGCCCACGACCGCCACGCTCCCCCCGGGCATCTGTACCAGGTCCTCGGCGGACCCGCCCAGCAGCGGAATCGTCCGCTTTCCGTCCGCGGACAGCGCTACCAGCCCACGCTCCAGGTCGGAGCCCACCCCGCTCACTTCCTCGGAAGCGAGGATCCAGCCGTCGAGGAGTCCGATACGGGAGCGGCTCAGGCCCGACGGCAGCACGAAAGGCTGCTCAATGCCGTCGGTTGCTGCCCGGTCCCGCACGTGGACCAGCCCCTGGGAGTCAACCCACGCAAGGGCTTTCGGGGACAGGGTGACGCCGCTCGACCCCAGATCGGCCTCCCACACCCGCATGTGCCCGGTGGCCAGATCGACCAGCCCCAGACGCGTGCTCTCCCACGAATTCTCCGTGGTGCCGAATCGCAGAACCGCTGTGTGGGAGTCCCCCGCGACCAGCCGGGCTCCGTGCATGTTGGCCTCTTCGGGCCATCCACTGATCGGAACGCGCTGCGCCTGGTCGCCGTTCGCGGGAAGGACGTACCAGCCGGCGGTGGATTCCAGCTCGTCGGTCGCGTAGTCCCTGACGAGAACGGATTCCCCGACCAGCCCGACGAATGAATCCGTCTCGGGCAAATTCAGCCGGGTCGCGGTCCCGGCCGCCATGTCGTGAAGGGTGATCGTGCCCGCGCTGTGCTCAGCCACGAGATCGGACTCAGCGCCGAACTCACCGAATGACTCGTTGCCGTCCCCGTATCCGAGGTCCGTGCTCTCGCCCGTGTCGAAGCGGGTCCATTCGTACGTGTCCCCGAAACTCGAGTCAGTGTCTTCGGGTGCATGCACAAAACCGGCAGAACCCACGGCTGCCAGCACCTCGCCCCGGGGGACCTTGCGCCAGTTGGGGGTGATGTCGACAACCCTGCCCGAAGCGCTCGATGCCGCCGCAGCGGCCTTTGCCCCCTCGTCGGCCGAAGCGGTGGCGAGCGTACCCGCTCCCGCAGTGACCCCGAATGCCGCGATAACGATGACAGCGCTGCGCAGAATCGTGTGATGTCTCAAGCCGAGCCCCTCCGGAAACTTCGGAAAAGAGCAGGAGAAGAACCGCCGCGGCACGTTCTGCGGCCTTTGTGAAGTGGAAAGCCCCCCGGCCCCGACCCCCTGCAAGTCGGCCGACCTTAACAGCAGGCGCACAAGCCCCGGAGGCTGATTTAGATCCAGTTCAACGAGGCCGGGGCCCGGACTGCACCCAATAGGTGCGATACGGGCCAGTCCTCAACTACAACGCCCCACCGCACGTCGGCTTGTACGCCCGCGCCTCGCCGCCCTTCGCCCGCGCCAGCACGTCATTGCACCGGTCGCTGACGTTTTCGAACGGGACGGAAGCCGTCACCGAGTTCGCAGTTCCACGAACTCGATCTCCGTGCCCCATCGCTCTGTTCGCATGTTCACACCCCGCGCACGCGACAGGGCCCGCACCCCACCGAAGTGGAGTACGGGCCCTGCTCAACGATCAGGCGATCGCGGTCCGACGATCAGCCGTTGCGCTTCCAGCGCGGCTTGTCGTCGCGGCGGCCGAAGGTGCCGGTGCCGGTACCCGTGCCGGTGCCACCCCGGTGGTCGTCGCGGCGGCCGGTCGGACGGTCGCTGGCGCCGCCGGAGCGGAAGCCGCCCGCCGGACGGTCGTCACGACGGTCGCGGTTGAACGGACGGTCGCTGCCGCCGGAGCGGAAGCCACCGGACGGGCGGTCGTCACGACGGTCGCGGTTGAACGACGGGCGGTCGTTGTCGCGGTTGAACGACGGGCGGTCGTTGTCGCGACGCTCGAAGGAGCGGCCGCCGCGGTCGTCACGACGGTCACCGCCACCGGAGCGGAAGCCGCCCGAGGGACGCTCGTCACGACGGTCGCGGTTGAACGACGGGCGGTCGTTGTCACGGCGCTCGAAGGAGCGGCCGCCGCGGTCGTCACGACGGTCACCGCCACCGGAGCGGAAACCGCCACCGACCGGACGGTCCTCACGGCGGTCGTTGCTGCCGCGGAACGACGGACGGTCGCTGCTGCCGCGGTAGCCGTTGCTGCCGGCCGGACGGCCGCTGCGCTCGCCGACACGGTCGTTGCCGCCACGGTAACCACCGCGGTCGCCACCGCGGTTGTCACGGCGCTCGTAGTTGCCGCGGTCGTCGCGACGCTCCTCGCGGGCCGCGGGCTGCTCCGGCACGGAGGTGGCGGCCAGCAGTGCGGCCTCCGCCTCGGCGGCGACCTCGGCCACCGCTGCCTCGGGGTCGTCGCCCCGCTCGCGCGCGGCGCGGGCGACCAGACGGTCGGCCTCCTCGCGCAGCTCCACGGCACGGCGCTGGATGCGCTCCAGCTGCTTGGTCAGGTCGGCGGCCTCGCGCTCGGCCTGCTTGGCGGCGTTGTTCGCGGAGTCGGCCTGGACCTCGGTGAGCGAACGGGCGCCGGTGATCTCGGCGACCTCCGGCTCGAAGACGCCCGCGCCCTGGACGATGTGACGCGACGCGTCGACGCCCGCGTCCTCCATCAGACGGAAGATCTGGCGACGCTGGTGCGGAAGCGCCAGCGAAACGACGACACCGGACTTGCCGGCACGGGCGGTACGGCCCGAGCGGTGCAGGTAGTCCTTGTGGTCGCCGGCCGGGTCCACGTTCAGGACCAGGTCGATGCCGTCGACGTGGATACCGCGCGCGGCGACGTCGGTCGCGACCAGCGCGTTGACGAAGCCCTTCTTGAAGTCCTCGAGAACGCGGGTACGGGCACCCTGGGTCATGCCGCCGTGCAGGGCGTCAGCCTTGACGCCGGCGTCGACGAGCTGCTCGGCGATGCGGTCGGCGCCCAGCTGGGTGCGGACGAAGATGATCGTGCGGCCCTTGCGGGCGGCGATGGCGGAGGTGACCGGCGCCTTGTCCTTCGGCTTCACGACGAGGACGTGGTGCGACATGGTCGAGACGTTGCCCTGGGCGGAGTCGACCTCGTGGGTGACCGGGTTGCTCAGGTAGCGCTTGACCAGGGTGCCGATCTCGTTCTCCATGGTGGCGGAGAAGAGCATGCGCTGGCCGCCGCCGGGGATCTGGTCGAGCAGCTCGGTGACCTCGGGCAGGAAGCCCAGGTCGGACATCTGGTCGGCCTCGTCGAGGACGGCGACCTGGACGTTCTCCAGGGAGCAGGCGCCCCGGTTGATGATGTCGCGCAGCCGGCCCGGGGTGGCGACGAGGACGTCGACACCGCGCTCCAGCGCGTAGATCTGGTTGCCCATCGACGTACCGCCGCAGACGACCTTCATCTTCAGGCCCAGCACGTCGCCGTACGGCTGCAGCGCGTCCGCGACCTGCATCGCGAGCTCACGCGTCGGGGTGAGGATGATCGCGCGGGGCTTCTTCTTCTCGGTGTGCCCACCGGCCAGCGAGGCCAGGGTCGGCAGACCGAAGGAGAGGGTCTTGCCGGAGCCGGTACGGCCGCGGCCCAGGATGTCCTTGCCGGCCAGGGCGTCCGGGATGGTCGCTGCCTGGATCGGGAAGGGCGAGGTCACACCGTTCTGCGCGAGCTTGCGGACGATGCCCTCGGGCAGGCCCAGCTCGGCGAACGTGATGGTCGGCTCGGCGTCGGCCTGGTCGGCGGCGTCGGTGTCGGCCTGCTCGGTCACGGCGACGGTGTCGGCCTGCTCGGCCGACGGGGCGTCGGTCTCGACGGAGTCGGCGGACTCGGCGACGACGGCCTCTGCGGCCTCGATGAGCTCGGCGCTCTCGACGGTGTTGTCGACGTTCTCGGGCATGACGGTGTGGTCAGAACTGGAAATTGACATGCGAAATGCGAAACCTCTCGGAGTCTCGGCACGCGCCCGTAACTCCGTGTTTTCGCAATTTCGACCGCCTCAATGCGGTCCAGCCACGGCAAGGGAGAGTACGCGCCACACGGCGCTCTTCTGTGTCGGCGCCGGGCAATGGGATCAAACGATCTATAACCATACGCACTCTTCCCCCCATTGCGCAACCCGCCCCCCGCTACCTCTCCCCTCAGGCCGGTCCCACCTGCGGTGATGCCTCCGGAGTCCGCATCGCGTAGACGGCGTCCGGCGCACCCGTCGTGCCGTTACGGAGCTGGGCGGCCGGCGAGGCCGAGGGCACCGGCGGCGGCTCGGAAGGCTCCGGCTCGGGCTCCGGCGGAGTCGGCGGCTGCGGAGTCTCGGGGGTGCCGGGGCCCGGGTCGGACGCGGCCGGTGGTTCCGGTTGCTCGGGAGCCCCGGGCCCCGGCGCCGAGGGCGTCAACGGTGCCGGGGGGCGGCCCTTCGCCGGGCCGGACCGACCAGGTTTCGCACCGGGGCTGTCCGAGGGGGCCGCGGAGGCGCTCGGATCGGTGGACCGGCCGGCCCTGCGCTCGGAGTGCGCCCCGGCGCCGCCCCCCGTACGGGCGTGGCCGGTCCCTGCGACCGTGGCTCCGTCCGGCTCGGCCACCGAGCCCTTCGGCACGGCGGAGCCGGAGGGCGCCGGTTTCCCGCTGTCGGAACCGATGCTCATGCAGCCGGTGGACGCGGCGATCGTCACCGCAGTGACGGCCGCCCAGCGAACGGGCGCGGACAACTGGCGCACGGGGGCACCTCCGGGGGGCGCGAAGAAGGACGAGTCATCCCGGAAACGAGCCGGGAGCGCTGTGCCCAACTCCCGCCACCCCGCCGGGGACACGCCCACGGGCAGGCCCGCACACCTCATTCACACCTCGCCGTGTGCCGCGTATCACCCGTGTCCGCGCGGACACGGCCACGGCCTCACCCGTAACCGAGCGCGTGCAGCCTCTCGTCGTCGATGCCGAAGTGGTGGGCGATCTCGTGCACGACCGTGATCTCCGTCTCGGCGACCACGTCCTCGCGCGACGCGCACATCCGCAGCGTCGGGCCCCGGTAGATGGTGATCCGGTCAGGCAGGACGCCCGCGTACCACTCACCGCGCTCGGTCAGCGGCGTGCCCTCGTAGAGCCCCAGCAGTTCCGGATCGTCGGACTCCGGTTCGTCCTCGACGAAGACCGCGACGTTGTCCATCAGCCGGGTGAGCTCCGGCGGGATCCGGTCCAGCGCCTCGCCGACCAGTTCCTCGAACGCTTCCCGCGTCATCTCCAGCACCCCGCCATTGTCACGTACGGCCGCCGGATGCGCCCCGGTCCGCCGCAAGCGCATATACGGCTCGTCGCCGGGGCATACGCGCCCAATGGCCCGCGACCCGTTCCGTGCCGCAGCAGCCCGCGTCCGGCACCTCACCCGCCTCCGCCCACGCCCGCGCTCCGGCCGTCGCACCGGCCGCAGCCTCCACCACTCCCATGGCCGCGGCATGCTCGCCGGCGCGCCGCGCCCGTTCGCCCGCGCGCTGGGCCTGGTGGCCGTCGTGCTGTTCGGCGCCTGGCTGGGACTGCTGGCGGTCGGCAGTGTCCGTACGCCCGTGGGTCCGATGGACACGACCATGACCCTGCGGCCCTCCCTCAGCGGCGGCACCAAGATCAACGTGTCCCCGCTCGGCGCCCTGGAACTGGACTCGCACCGCGCCCCGGTCCGGCTCGACGTCGATGTCGACCGCCTCGACCCGGTCCGCTCCGAAGCCCTGGTCCAGCACCCCGAACGGCTCGCCGGACTGGAGGGCGAGGTCAGCGGTGACGTCGCCACCGGTGCCCGCGAGCTCGCCGTGCGCTCCTGCGTGGCGGTCGTCTCCGGAGCGACCGCGCTCGGCCTCGCCGTCTACCGCAGGCCCCGGCGCGCCCTGGCCGCCGGCGGGCTCGCGCTCGCGCTGCTGACCGCCTCGGGCGTCGGGGCGTACGCCACCTGGAACCCCGAGTCGGTCCTGGAGCCGAAGTTCTCCGGGCTGCTCTCCAGCGCCCCCTCCGTCGTCGGCGACGCCCGCTCGATCGTCACCGACTTCGACGTCTACCAGCAGGAACTCGCCCGGCTGGTCACCAACGTCACCAAGCTGTACGACGCCACCTCGACGCTCCCCGTGTACAGCCCGGACCCTGCCACGCTCCGCGTTCTGCACGTCTCCGACATCCACCTCAACCCCGCGGCGTGGCACATCATCGGATCGCTCGTCGAGCAGTACGACATCGACGTGATCATCGACTCCGGCGACACGATGGACCACGGGGCGGCCGTGGAGAACAGCTTCCTCGACCCGATCAGTGACCTGGGCGCGCCCTACGTGTGGGTCCGCGGCAACCACGACTCGGCCGTGACGCAGAAGTACCTGGAGGGGAACAAGCGCTTCAAGAACGTGCACGTGCTCGACGACGGCCGCGCGGTGGACGTCGGCGGGCTGCGGGTGGCGGGCATCGGCGACCCGCAGTTCACCCCGGACCGCACGGGTCCGGAGCAGGCCGAAGACGTCGAGCGGGCGGCAGGTCTGCGCCTCGCCGCGGCGCTGCGCGGGCAGGGACGGGCCCGCACGCCGGTGGACATCGCCGTCGCCCACGAGCCGGAGGCGGCCCGGCAGACGGACGGGGCGGTTCCCCTCGTGCTGGCCGGTCATGTGCACCACCGGCAGAACGAAGTCATGAAGGGGGGCACCCGGCTGATGGTCGAGGGGTCCACGGGTGGCGGCGGGCTGCGTGCCGTACAGAACGAGAAGCCGGAGCAGGTGCTCGCGTCGGTGCTCTATCTGGACCGCTCCACCCGCCGTCTGCAGGCCTGGGACGAGATCACCCTGGGCGGCCTCGGCCTGACGACCGCCGAGGTCAGCCGCCATCTCCCCAAGGAGAGCCGACCCGACGCGACGCCCTCTCCTATTCGGTTTGGCTGACACCGAAACCCCCGTGTACAGTCTCCGACGTGCCCAAGGGCGCCGGTCAGGGCTCGACCGTTCTGCAACCCGCAAGGTTGAAGGAGAAGCCGAACCTCTTGGGGGGAAGCGGAGTCACACGCTTCTTCACTTTCCCTTCGGGCGACAGACGTGGAAGCAAGCTGTACCAGCAGTTCTGCCCTCATCGTCTAGTGGCCCAGGACGCCGCCCTTTCAAGGCGGTAGCACGGGTTCGAATCCCGTTGGGGGCACGCACAACCTGTGCGACACTTAGTCGCACAAAGCTTGGTCCTGTGGAGCAGTTTGGAGTGCTCGCCACCCTGTCAAGGTGGAGGCCGCGGGTTCAAATCCCGTCAGGACCGCTGCAGCCCTTATGAGCTGCGTGGCTGGGTAGCTCAGTTGGTACGAGCGATCGCCTGAAAAGCGATAGGTCGCCGGTTCGATCCCGGCCCCAGCCACCACCCGAAGGCCCCGTCCGATGGACGGGGCCTTCGCCGTGTCAGGCGCCCTCCCGGTCCGCGGTGTTCACCCTGTCGGCACTGTCCGCGCCGGCCCCGCTCCGGCGTCGCCCGGACCGCACCGCGAGCACCACCAACACCACGGCCACCACCGCGACCAGCAGGATCGCGTCGGGCACGCGCTCGCCGATGCCCCGGGCCCACTGCTCGACGGCGAACGACTGGTCCACGTTCAGCAGCCCGGGCAGCGCGGTCGTCCCGTCGTAGGCGAGGAACAGCGCGCCGAGGCCGATGAAGAAGAGCCCCGACAGCAGCGTCGTCGTGTGCAGCTCGAAACGGCCGAGCCGCAGTGCCCGGCCGCGCAGCCACGCCCGCCGGCCCAGGTCGAACCGCTCCCAGAGCAGCGCGAGCAGGAAGAGCGGCACCGCCATGCCGAGTGCGTACACGGCGAGCAGCAGTCCTCCGTACGCCGGGCTGCCGCTGACGGCCGCGACGGTGAGGACGCTGCCCAGGATCGGTCCCGCGCAGAAGCCGGCCAGGCCGTAGACGGCTCCGAGCGCGTAGACGGACAGCGCGGTCGTGGGGCGGATCCTGCCGCTGAGCGCGGAGATCCGGCGCGAGGCGAAGCCCAGACCGATGATCTGGGCGACACCGAGCCCGATGATCAGCCAGCCCGCGCCGAGGACGAGGGCGTCGCGATGGCTGTAGAAGAGCCGTCCGGCGTACGAGCCCGCGGCCCCGAGCGGGACGAGGGTGGTGGCCAGGCCCGCGTAGAAGATCCCTGTCCGGGCGAGCAGCCTGGAGGCGGAGTCGATGGAGTACGCGAAGAAGGCGGGGAGCAGCAGGGCGCTGCACGGGCTGAGCAGGGCCAGCAGCCCGCCGAGGAGCGCGGCGAAGTAGCCGATGTCCGCCGTCACTTCGCGGAGCCCTGACCCTTCGCGGCGCCTTCCGGGGATGGGGTGCCCTGGGTGTCCTGGCCCGCGTTGCCGAGGTTCTTCGCCCGGTCGGCCGCCTGCTCGATGGCCCGGGTGAAGGTCTCCGACGACTGCGCCCCGGCGATCGGGCGGCCGTTGATCAGGAAGGACGGGGTGGACGTCGCGCCGATTCCGTACCCCTGCTCCTGGTCCGCGCTCACCGCTGCCGCGGCCGCCGTGCCGTCCGTGTCGCGGACGAAGCGGTCGAGGTCGGGCACCCCTGCCTCGGCGGCGAGCGCCTTCAGGCGGTCCTTGCCGAACCCCTTCTCCTTGGCTCCTTCGGCGTACGCGGCGCGGTGGAACTCCCAGAAGCGGTTCTGCTGTCCGGCGGCCCAGGAGGCGCGCGCGGCGGCCTCGGACTCGGCGCCGAAGATCGGGAAGTTGCGCCACTCGACGCGCAGCGTGCCGGCGTCGACGTACTTCGTCACCAGGGCCGGTTCGGTGTCCCGGGCGAACTTCCCGCAGTAGCCGCACTTGAAGTCGGCGTACTCGATGAGGACGACCGGCGCGTCCGCACGGCCCAGCGCCAGCTTGTCGCCGGCATCGCGCCGGGCGAGCTTCGCCAGCTCCGGGTAGATGCCCTCGTCCGGACCCGCGGTGACGTCGGCCACCACGGAGGAGGAACCGGTGCCGGGGGAATCGGGGGCGGTGGCCCGGTAGGACACGTAACCGAACAGTGCTGCCGCGACGACGACCCCTACGCCGTAGACCAGCGGCTTCCTGCTGGATGTCCGGGACGAGGGCTTCGGGGCGGGCTTGGGCATGGACGTGGGCATGCGGAACTCCGAGCTGGTGATGCGGGAGGAAGGGGGACGGCCGGGAGGAGCGGGCCGTCTACACCCTCAGTACGGAGAGTTCCACCGCAGTCGGCGGGGCCGCGTCGGGTCCGTGCGGCGTCATCGGCGCGGGTTGCCGCACCGGCACCGGCACAGCGGCTGCGGGCAGGCCCCACTCGGCGAGGCCCGGCGCCTGGTCGTGGGCCGCGCGGGCCCGCCCGGGAACGGCCGGCTCGGTTCCGTCGTGCTTGCCGCCCCTGCCGCACCCGGGAAGCCCGTCACCCTGCCCGGCGCCCATGGACACGGCCACGGCCGGACCCGGAGGAGGCGCCGGCTCCGCAGCCACCGTCGGCCCGCAGAACAGCCCCAGGACGACGGCAAGGGCCGCCACCAGGCAGCACCACGACGAACGGGACACGGCGGACAGGCCTTCCGGCAGGGGCTCGGCAGAGGGATCAGCTGCCCGGAATGGTACGTGCTGTGATCACACTCTCCGCGGCTGTACGGGCCCGGTGACCGAGGCCGCGCGAAATAGGTTCGCCGTTCCCCGGGCCCGGGTGAGATCCTGGGATCCGTATGTCTACTTCCTTTGCCGATCTCCAGTCCCAGCTCGGGCAGCTCTCGCTCCGCGACGCGCACCGGCTCGGCCGCCGTCTCGAAGGCGCGCGCCGCATTCGTAAGCCCGATGCCCAGCAGGCCGTGCTGGACGAGATCGCGTCCCAGGCCACGAAGGCAGCCGGGCGCCTCGCGCTGCGGGCCGGGCGGATGCCTGCCCTCTCGTACCCCGAACAGCTGCCGGTCAGCCAGAAGAAGGACGAGATCCTGGAGGCGATACGCGACCACCAGGTCGTGATCGTCGCCGGTGAGACCGGCTCCGGCAAGACCACCCAGATCCCCAAGATCTGCATGGAGCTGGGCCGGGGCGTGCGCGGCATGATCGGGCACACCCAGCCGCGCCGGATCGCGGCGCGCACGGTCGCCGAGCGGATCGCGGAGGAACTGAAGACGCCGCTGGGCGAGGCGGTCGGCTGGAAGGTGCGCTTCACCGACCAGGTCAACCAGGACGCGACCTTCGTCAAGCTGATGACGGACGGCATCCTGCTCGCCGAGATCCAGACGGACCGCGAGCTGCTCGCGTACGACACGATCATCATCGACGAGGCCCACGAGCGGTCGCTGAACATCGACTTCCTGCTCGGCTATCTGGCCCGGCTGCTGCCCAAGCGCCCGGATCTGAAGGTCGTCATCACCTCGGCGACCATCGACCCGGAGCGCTTCGCGCGCCACTTCGGCGAGGCGCCGATCGTCGAGGTCAGCGGGCGTACGTATCCGGTGGAGGTGCGCTACCGCCCCCTGCTGGAGGAGGACAGCGAGGACTCCGACCGCGACCAGATCACCGCGATCTGCGACGCCGTCGACGAGCTCCAGCACGAGGGGCCCGGCGACGTCCTGGTCTTCCTCTCCGGCGAGCGCGAGATCCGCGACACCGCCGACGCGCTCGGCAAACGCAACCTCAGACACACTGAGGTGCTCCCCCTCTACGCCCGCCTGTCGCACGCCGAGCAGCACCGCGTGTTCCAGCGCCACACCGGCCGCAGGGTCGTGCTCGCGACCAACGTCGCCGAGACCTCGCTGACCGTCCCCGGCATCAAGTACGTGATCGACCCGGGCAACGCCCGCATCTCCCGCTACAGCCACCGCACCAAGGTCCAGCGGCTGCCGATCGAGCGGATCTCGCAGGCCAGCGCCAACCAGCGCAAGGGCCGCTGCGGCCGTACGTCGGACGGCATCTGCATCCGGCTGTACTCCGAGGACGACTTCGTGACCCGCCCGGAGTTCACGGACCCGGAGATCCTCCGTACGAACCTGGCCTCCGTCATCCTCCAGATGACCGCGGCCGGTCTCGGCGACATCGAGAAGTTCCCCTTCATCGACCCGCCGGACCACCGCAACATCCGCGACGGCGTGCAGCTGCTCCAGGAGCTGGGCGCGCTGGATCCGGACGAGAAGGATCCGAAGAAGCGGCTCACCCCGCTGGGCCGCAAGCTCTCGCAGCTGCCGGTGGACCCGCGCCTGGCCCGCATGGTCATCGAGGCAGACCGGAACGGCTGCGTCCGCGAGGTCATGGTCATCGCCTCCGCGCTCTCCATCCAGGACCCGCGCGAGCGGCCGTCCGAGAAGCAGACCCAGGCCGATCAGCAGCACGCCCGGTTCAAGGACGAGACGTCGGACTTCCTGGCGTTCCTGAACCTGTGGCGCTACATCCGCGAGCAGCAGAAGGAGCGCGGCTCCTCCAGCTTCCGCCGGATGTGCAAGCAGGAGTACCTGAACTTCCTGCGCATCCGCGAATGGCAGGACATCTACGCGCAGCTGCGCACGGTCGCCAAGCAGATGGGCATCGAGCTCAATGAGGACGACGCTCCGGAGCAGTCGGTGCACACCTCGCTGCTGGCCGGTCTGCTGTCACACATCGGGCTGAAGGACACCGAGAAGAACGAGTACCTGGGCGCCCGCAGCGCCAAGTTCGCGATCTTCCCGGGATCGGCGCTCTTCAAGAAGCAGCCGCGGTTCGTGATGTCGGCCGAACTGGTGGAGACGTCCCGGCTGTGGGCGCGGGTCAACGCCCGGGTCGAGCCCGAGTGGATCGAACCGCTGGCCCAGCACCTGCTGAAGCGCACCTACAGCGAGCCGCACTGGGAGAAGGACCAGGCGGCGGTGATGGCGTACGAGCGGGTCACGCTGTACGGCGTACCGATCGTGGCCCAGCGCAAGATCAATTTCGGCCGCATCGACCAGGAGGCCTCGCGGGACCTCTTCATCCGCAACGCCCTGGTCGAGGGTGACTGGCGCACGCACCACCAGTTCTTCCACGACAACCGCAAACTCCTGGGCGAGGTCGAGGAGTTGGAGCACCGCGCCCGGCGCCGCGACATCCTCGTCGACGACGAGACGCTCTTCGACTTCTACGACCAGCGCATCCCCGAACACGTCGTCTCCGGTGCGCACTTCGACTCGTGGTGGAAGCACAAGCGCAAGGACGAGCCGGACGCCCTCGACTTCGAGCGCTCGATGCTCATCAACAAGAAGGCCGGCGCCGTCACCAAGGACGACTATCCGGACTCCTGGCGGCAGGGGAAGCTCAAGTTCCGTGTGACGTACCAGTTCGAGCCCGGTGCGGACGCCGACGGTGTGACCGTCCACATCCCGCTCCAGGTGCTCAACCAGGTCACGTCCGAGGGCTTCGACTGGCAGATCCCGGGCCTGCGCGAGGAAGTGGTCACCGAGCTGATCCGTTCCCTGCCCAAGCCGATCCGCCGGCACTACGTCCCCGCGCCGAACTACGCCGACAAGTTCCTGGACCGGGCCGTGCCGCTGCAGGAGCCGCTGCCGATGACGCTGGCCCGCGAGCTCCAGCGGATGGTCGGTGTCCCCGTCACCGCGGACGACTTCGACCTGAGCCGTGTCCCGGACCACCTGAAGATCACCTTCCGGGTCGTCGACGAGCGTCGCCGCAAGGTCGCCGAGGACAAGGACCTGGAGGCGCTGCGGGTCCAGCTGCGCCCCAAGGCCCGCCGCGCCCTCTCCCAGGCCGCCGCGGCGACCGCGGGGCCGTCCGGTGAGTCCATCGAGCGCTCCCACCTCACGGACTGGACGATCGGCACACTGGACCGGGTGTTCGAGACGCGAAGGGCGGGCCAGCCGGTCAAGGCCTTCCCGGCTCTCGTCGACCAGGGTGAATCGGTGGCCGTACGGCTCTTCGACACCGAGGCCGAGCAGCAGCAGGCCATGTGGCGCGGCACCCGGAAGCTGATCCTGCTGAACATCCCGGTGAACCCTGCGAAGTTCGCCTCGGACAAGCTCACGAACCAGCAGAAGCTGGCCCTGTCCCGCAACCCGCACGGCTCCATCCAGGCACTCTTCGACGACTGCGCGATGGCGGCCGCCGACCGGCTGATCGCCGCGCACGGCGGTCCGGCCTGGGACGAGGCGTCGTTCCGGAAGCTGTACGACAAGGTGCGCGCCGATCTGGTGGACCTGACCGTCCGCACGATCGGCCAGGTCCAGCAGATCCTGGCCGCCTGGCAGGCCTGCGAACGCAGGCTGAAGGCCACGAACAGCCTGGTCCTGATCAACAACGTCACGGACGTACGGGACCACCTCGCCCGTCTCGTGCCGGCCGGGTTCGTCACCCTGACCGGGCTGCGCAGGCTGCCCGACCTGATGCGCTACCTCGTCGCCGAGGACCGCCGACTCCAGCAGATGCCGACGAACGTCCAGCGCGACACCACGCGCATGGAGAAGGTCCACGAGATGCAGGACGAGTACGCCTGGCTGCTGGAGCAACTGCCGCAGGGCAGGCCCGTTCCGCAGGAGGTCCTGGACATCCGCTGGATGATCGAGGAGCTGCGGGTCAGCTACTTCGCGCACGCGCTCGGTACCGCGTTCCCGGTCTCCGACAAGCGGATCGTGAAGGCGATCGACGCCGCCGCCCCGTAGGGCCGTCCGGCGATGGGTGCGTAACGGATCCGCCACCAGGAGTGAGGTCGACCGCACCCTCTGACCTCCTGTACAGTCTGTCTTCGCAGGCAGCCGCAAGGAAGCCCGCGAAGACCTGGTCCTGTGGAGCAGTTTGGAGTGCTCGCCACCCTGTCAAGGTGGAGGCCGCGGGTTCAAATCCCGTCAGGACCGCAGTAACGAAAGCCCGGATCCTCTGGATCCGGGCTTTCGCGCGTCTTGACTCCGGTGTCCGCCGACGAGTACTCAGAAACCAAGGGCTGCCCCTGGTTGTTCCGGTCGGGGCGGCACGCATCCACCGGGAGGTGGCGCGGATGACGGCATCCACGGGGGAAGGCTTCCGCTCGGGACGGCCGGATGCCCACGAGTTGGCACCGACCCCGGCCCAGGCCCCGACCCCGGCCCAGGCCCCGGCCCCGGCCTCTGCTCCGGCCCCTGCTCCTGCCCCCGTTCGCGGGAAGGCGCCCCGCCACGAGATACGCGCCCTGCTGCGTGCCCATCTGGCGGCGGCATCGGGCTACCGCCACCTCACCCGGCACTGCGCGGTCTGCGCACGGTTACTGCGGCTCGCCATGGAGCCTCTGGCGGCCTCCGAGCGCCCGGACGCGCCCGCGAGGCCTTCAGCCGCCCACGAACCGCCCAGAACGGCCACAGCGGCCGCGACCCCGCCCGCGCCGGCACCGGCGCCCCCCACCCCCTCCGCACCGGCACCCACGTCGGCGCCCGCACCCGCACCCGCACCCGCACCCGCACGACAGGAACCGACCGCTGAGCACGTGTCGCCCTCCGAGGCGCAGGAACAGACCGTGCGGCCTGTGACGGAGCCCGAATCGACGACGGACGGCAGCGCCCCTCGGGCACTCACCGGGCGCCGCACCCCCACCCGGATGACGGCCCGCCTCACCCCCTCGTCCGCCTCGTCCCCGCCGGCCGATACCGGAACGGGCCGGAAAGAGCGGCGCGGGCCCGCGTGGGCGGAGGACGAAGGTCCCCCCGCCGCGTGACCAATGGCGCGGCGTTCCGCTCCCCAACAGTGGCAGGCTCGTACTTGGCAAGACTCGTGCCATGTGACGGGTGTCACCGAATCAGTTTTCAGAAGGGGTGGCTTTACACCCTTCCTACAACTGACGAATTTAATATGTGCAATTGCACCACTCGGCAGGGGCACCCCTGACCGGCCCCGACCACCCTCCCCCTGGCCGTCAGCGGGGCGGGACGCACCGCCCCACAGGGACGCGAACAGACCCGCCCGGAGCCAACCGGACGCCCGGTTTCCAGTGGCGGATTACGGACAGAAGAGCGGGTGTCGGCGGGAGCCGCCACCGTCGGCCAGGCGCACAAAAAAGATCGCGCTGGACCCGGCGGAGTCCAGCGCGATCTGATGACAACACCCGTATGGCACAGGTATGGCGCCCGTTGGGGCGGGCGCCCGTCATATGGAGCTATGGGTGGGCTATGCGGGTTGGGGGACCCAAAAGCCCAGTTGTGACGCGGCGACAGGGGTATGTCAGGCCTCGCTGCGCTGCTGCGGAATACCCGCAAGCAGTGCGCGGACCTCTGCCTCGCGGTACCGGCGATGTCCACCGAGCGTGCGGATGGACGTGAGCTTGCCTGCCTTGGCCCAACGGGTAACCGTCTTCGGGTCCACGCGGAACATCGTGGCAACCTCAGCCGGGGTCAGCAGCGGCTCGGCATCAGGGGTGCGAGCGGTCATGAGCGGCCTCCTCGGGAGAACCGAACCATCTCGGTTCTTTCCTCTAAATTCTGCACCTTGACCCACGTTGCCCGAAATGGCGGACGCGGGCCGAGTCGGTTATAGGACGAACGGCTTGTCCTCGGCACTACAACTACACCATCCGTCCAGCCACGTCGGCCAAACCGATGGAATTGCCCTCCCAGGTGTTCATCAGCGACGGAAGCCGATGGACCATGCCATAGCGGACAGTCACACCATCGTGACGATCAGTCACAGAGCGATCAGGAGCCATCAGACCCCCCATAGAGTGCAATGCTGAGCATTCCACCCATACTTGGTCGGAAGGAGCCCTCCCCGGACTCCTTGTCCTATTTTGGCACGAGGAGTGGGGAAGGACGCAAGGGCCCCGTAAGTGCTTTCCATCACGCTTGAGGCAAAGGCCCGGTTCGGGACGTAGGTCCCGAGACCACTGAGGTACGGTTCCGCCTCTTCACCCTCACGTGTCACACGGGTCACAGGTTCATGGTTCGTCAGTTCGGTTGCCAGTTCGCTCGTCAGTTCGCAAACTGGCGGTCCCTCACGGCTCTCCAGCGCTCGGCGAGACGCGCGTACGCCTCGCTCGCCCTCTCGGCATCCCCGGCGCCCAGCGCCGCGATGCCCTCGGCCACGTCCGCGGCGCTGCGGTCCGCGGCGAGCTGCCCGGCCGGCAGGGCGTGCACCAGCCCTCCGTAGTCCAGCTCCACGAGCGCACGCGGATGGAACTCCTCCAGCCACCGCCCGACGTCCACCAACCCCTCGGTCAGCGGGCCGTCGTCCATTGACTCGCGCAACGTCTTCAGCCCCCGCGCGAGCCTGCGCCGCGCCTGGACCATCGGCGTCCGGTACCGCAGCAGCGGCGGCTCACCGCTCTCCCCCGCCTCCAGGTACTCGCGCTCCTCGTCCCCGAAGAGGACGAACCAGCGCACCGGCACCTGCCACACCGCCGTCCTGATCCAGGGCCGGGCATCCGGATTGCGCTCCGACCACCGCTCGTGATCGGCCACGGCCTGCCCGCGCACCACCGGCGGCAGCACCGCGTCGAGCACCGCGTCCGGAAACATGTCCGCCAGCCCGTCCAGCGCCAGCCACCCGCGCAGCCGGGTCCGCCACGGACAGACACACACCACCCCGTCCACCTCGGCGACGAACGCGTCGGCGCTCTCGTGCGCCGGCACGCCGACCGGCGGGGTCGCCACCAAGTCGGCCAGGGAACGGCGCAGTTCGTCCTGAGCCGTGGGGACGCGCTCGCGGCCCGCATAGCGGGCCCAGTGAGCACGTTCGGCTTCCGGGAAGGCCGCCAGTGGCTCGTACACCCGGAGGTAGGACGCGTAAGGGACGAGCACCGAAGACACCACCGACATGCAGCGATCGTGTCACGCCCGTACTCCTGTAGGGGGTGATCCTCGGCACTGGAACAGATCTACGCCCGCCGAGGACTTACGCTCTTGCCCGGACGGACCGGCCGAGCCGGTCCTTCCGGGCCCTCCCCACCTTCAGGAGGGTCTCCCCGCCGCTTCGTACTTGGGAGTCACCACAGTGACCGATGTGACCGGCGCGCCTGTCGACGTACTGCACACCCTGTTCCACTCGGACCAGGGTGGGCACGAACAAGTCGTGCTCTGCCAGGACCGCGCCAGCGGCCTCAAGGCCGTGATCGCCCTGCACTCCACCGCCCTGGGCCCGGCCCTGGGCGGTACCCGCTTCTACCCGTACGCCTCCGAGGAGGAGGCCGTCGCGGACGCGCTGAACCTGGCGCGCGGCATGTCGTACAAGAACGCCATGGCCGGCCTCGACCACGGCGGCGGCAAGGCCGTCATCATCGGCGACCCCGAACTGATCAAGAGCGACGAACTCCTGCTGGCCTACGGCCGTTTCGTGGCCTCGCTCGGCGGGCGTTACGTGACGGCCTGCGATGTCGGCACCTATGTCGCCGACATGGACGTCGTCGCTCGCACGTGCCGCTGGACCACGGGCCGCTCCCCCGAGAACGGCGGCGCCGGCGACTCCTCCGTGCTCACCGCTTTCGGCGTCTTCCAGGGGATGCGGGCCTCGGCCCAGCACCTCTGGGGCGACCCGACGCTGCGTGGCCGGAAAGTGGGGGTCGCGGGGGTGGGCAAGGTGGGCCACCACCTCGTCGAGCACCTGCTGTCGGACGGCGCCCAGGTCGTGATCACGGATGTGCGGGACGAGTCCGTGCGCCGGATCACCGAGAAGCACCCCGAGGTCGCCGTCGCGGCGGACACCGCGGCGCTGATCCGTACCGAGGGACTGGACATCTACGCGCCGTGCGCGCTCGGCGGCGCTCTCGACGACGACACCGTTCCGGTGCTCACCGCCTCGGTGGTGTGCGGCGCGGCCAACAATCAGCTCGCGCACCCGGGTGTCGAGAAGGACCTGGCGGACCGGTCGATCCTGTACGCACCCGACTACGTGGTGAACGCCGGCGGTGTCATCCAGGTCGCGGACGAACTGCACGGCTTCGACTTCGACCGGTGCAAGGCGAAGGCTTCGAAGATCTTCGACACCACGCTGGCCATCTTTGCGCGTGCGAAGGCTGACGGCATCCCGCCGGCCGCCGCGGCCGACCGCATCGCCGAGCAGCGGATGGCCGAGGCCCGCCGTAGCTGACCGCACCGGGCGCTCCACAGGGCGTCACGCCCGGGTCGGCCCCACCGAACCGCCGACCGGCGAGACAAGACTTACCCCGGTCGGCGGGTCGCGTGCCAATAAGAGGTTAAAATCGCAGTTGACCAGCGAGGACAAGCTCTTCGCAGGTCCTCTTCCGGGCCACGTGATGCGGGCGGCGTACCGTATGGCCGCGGAAGCAGGTACCGTTAAAGCACTACAGGCACGGCCTCTCTGTCGAGAGTCCGTCCTGAAACATGAACGCGTGTCAAGACTCTGGGGCCGTCGAGCCCCGTCACCGAGGGGGTCGAGCCATGGGGCGCGGCCGGGCAAAGGCCAAGCAGACCAAGGTCGCCCGTCAGCTGAAGTACAGCAGCGGCGGGACTGATCTGTCGCGTCTGGCCAATGAGCTGGGCGCATCACCTTCGAGTCAACCACCGAACGCAGAGCCGTTCGAGGACGACGACGAGGAAGATGACCCGTACGCACAGTACGCGGATCAGTACAACGACGACGAGGACGCGGACGAGGACGATCAGTCCGGTCCGTCGTCACAGCGCCGCGGCGCTTGACCTCGCGCTGACACATCAACCCGGTTCGGGCCTGTCCCGGACCGGGTTCTGTGCTGTCCCGGTCCGTAACGTCCGTAGCGGGCGCCGTCCCGGTTCCCAGCGTGTACTGTCCCGGTTTCTGGCGCGTGCCGTACTGCGCCGTGAACCCCATCGGCCCGGCCTTCACATCCGTGAGGTCATGGCCCCCGGGGCTTGCCGGGCGGGCCTGCGCGGCCCGCCCGGGACCTGCGGGCGTCTTGTGGCGCCTGACCTCAGCGCGCGTACCCGCCCACGAGCTCCGCGCCGGTCGCGTGCGTACCGCGGTCGGTGATCTCACCCGCGACCCAGGAGTCGACGCCGCGGTCTGTCAGCGTCGTCAGAGCCGCGTCCACCGATTCGGCGGGGACGATCGCGATCATGCCGACGCCCATGTTGAGCGTCTTCTCCAGCTCCAGCCGCTCGACCTGGCCGGCCTTGCCGACGAGGTCGAAGACCGCGCCGGGCGTCCACGTGGAACGGTCCACCGTCGCGTGCAGGCCGTCCGGGATGACCCGGGCCAGGTTGTTGGCCAGACCGCCGCCGGTGACGTGGCTGAAGCCGTGCACCTCGGTCGTACGAGTCAGCGCCAGGCAGTCCAGGGAGTAGATCCTGGTGGGCTCCAGGAGCTCCTCGCCGAGCGTCCGGCCGAACTCCTCGACCTCGCGGTCCAGCGCCCAGCCGGCACGGTCGAAGACGACGTGGCGGACGAGCGAGTACCCGTTGGAGTGAAGACCGGACGACGCCATCGCGATGACGGCGTCACCCTTGCGGATGCGGTCCGGACCCAGCAGGCGGTCGGCCTCGACCACGCCCGTACCGGCGCCGGCGACATCGAAGTCGTCCGGACCGAGCAGACCGGGGTGCTCGGCGGTCTCGCCGCCGACCAGGGCGCAGCCGGCCAGCACACAGCCTTCGGCGATGCCCTTGACGATGGCCGCGACACGCTCGGGGTGCACCTTGCCGACACAGATGTAGTCGGTCATGAAGAGGGGCTCGGCACCGCACACGACGAGGTCGTCCACGACCATGCCGACGAGGTCGTGGCCGATCGTGTCGTACACGCCCATCTGACGGGCGAGGTCGACCTTCGTGCCGACACCGTCCGTGGCGGAGGCGAGCAGCGGGCGCTCATAGCGCTTGAGCGCCGAGGCGTCGAAGAGGCCGGCGAAGCCGCCGAGGCCGCCGAGGCCCGCGACCTCGGGGCGCTGCGTCTTCTTCACCCACTGCTTCATCAGCTCTACGGCACGGTCGCCGGCCTCGATGTCGACGCCCGCTGCCGCGTAGGAAGCACCTGTTGTCTCAGACATTGCCTGGGATCTTTCGTGTGGAAGTACGGGGCTGGTGGGAAGGCTGCCGAGCGGTCCGGATCACGGACGGCGCAGCGCGTCGGCCGCGGCGGTCGCCGCAGGGCCTGCCGCCAGCTCGGTCTCCAGCAGCTGCTTGCCGAGCAGCTCCGGGTCCGGAAGCTCCATCGGGTACTCGCCGTCGAAGCAGGCGCGGCACAGGTTCGGCTTGTCGATCGTCGTCGCCTCGATCATCGCGTCGATCGAGATGTACGAGAGCGAGTCGGCCCCCATCGACGTGGCGATCTCGTCGACGGACATGCCGTTGGCGATCAGCTCGGCGCGGGTGGCGAAGTCGATACCGAAGAAGCAGGGCCACTTGACCGGCGGGGACGAGATCCGGATGTGGATCTCGGCGGCGCCGGCCTCACGGAGCATCCGGACGAGTGCGCGCTGGGTGTTGCCGCGGACGATCGAGTCGTCGACGACCACCAGACGCTTGCCCTTGATGACTTCCTTGAGCGGGTTCAGCTTGAGGCGGATGCCGAGCTGCCGGATGGTCTGGGACGGCTGGATGAAGGTCCGGCCGACGTAGGCGTTCTTCACCAGTCCGGCGCCGAACGGGATCCCGCTGGCCTCCGCGTAACCGATCGCGGCGGGCGTGCCGGATTCCGGTGTCGCTATGACCAGATCGGCATCGACCGGAGCCTCGGCTGCCAGCCTGCGGCCCATCTCCACCCGGGAGAGGTAGACGTTGCGCCCGGCGATGTCGGTGTCGGGGCGGGCCAGGTAGACGTACTCGAAGACACAGCCCTTGGGCTTCGCTTCTGCGAAGCGAGAGGTGCGCAGACCGTTCTCGTCGATGGCGACGAGTTCGCCCGGCTCGATCTCGCGCACGAAGCTGGCGCCACAGATGTCGAGGGCGGCGGACTCGGAGGCCACCACCCAGCCACGCTCCAGGCGGCCGAGAACCAGCGGGCGGATGCCCTGCGGGTCACGGGCCGCGTAGAGGGTGTGCTCATCCATGAAGACCAGGGAGAAGGCACCCTTCACCTCGGGGAGCACCTTCGCGGCGGCCTCCTCGATGGTGAGCGGCTTGCCGTCGTCGTCGGTCTGGCCGGCGAGCAGCGCGGTCACCAGGTCGGTGTCGTTGGTCGCGGCGACCTGGGTGGCGCGGCCGTCCTTGCGCGGAAGGTCGGCGACCATCTCGGCCAGCTGAGCCGTGTTGACCAGGTTGCCGTTGTGTCCGAGGGCGATCGAGCCGTGCGCGGTCGCACGGAACGTCGGCTGCGCGTTCTCCCACACCGAGGCACCGGTGGTGGAGTAGCGGGCATGGCCGACCGCGATATGGCCCTGGAGCGATCCCAGAGACGTTTCGTCGAAGACTTGCGAGACCAGCCCCATGTCCTTGAAGACCAGGATCTGGGACCCGTTGCTCACTGCGATACCCGCGGACTCCTGTCCACGGTGCTGCAGGGCATACAGTCCGAAATAGGTGAGCTTGGCGACCTCTTCGCCGGGAGCCCAGACACCGAAGACGCCGCAAGCGTCCTGGGGGCCTTTCTCTCCGGGGAGCAGGTCGTGGTTGAGTCGTCCATCACCACGAGGCACGCCACCGAGTGTAGGGGAGATCGACCACTGGTCCGAATTGGGGACGCCCCGCCGGACTGCGGAAGAAGCACCCCCTCACCCCTCCTCGCGACCATCCCAAACGGTTACGGGGAGTGAGCGACGTCCGGTGACGGATGGCCGCCCGCAGCCGCCTCGAGCCAGTCGCCGCCCGGATCACCGGCGGGTTACCGCCGAGTTCCGGCCACGACGCCGCATCGCATCCGGACCGGCACCTGGCACTCCGCGAGGCGGCTCGCCGCGCACTCGCACGGGGCTGGCCGAACGCTCGTTTCGTGGCGAGCCTCACACCGGCCGCTTGCCTCGGGGGGCGGTATGCGGCTTCTGCGGACGCCCGCTGCCACCCCGCCGCCGACTGTCCACCGTTCGCCCACACCGCGGCAGGTCTCCGCATGTTCTCGGTCGGCAGGACAGCGACGCTGCTGGAGCTCAGCCGCTACCGATGTTCCGGTCTTCGTCCGTCACTTCATCAAGGGCAGCAGCGGTGCGAGGTCGGCCCGCTCCCCACTGGCGCTGACCTTGGCCGCGTCCAGTTCACGTGCCCAGTGCGTACGTCCGGTGGCCAGCCTGATCCAGGTGAGCGCGTCGGTCTCGACGACATTGGGCGGCGTGCCGCGGGTGTGCCGGGGCCCCTGGACGCACTGAACGACCGCGAACGGCGGAACCCGCACCTCCACCGAACCGCCCGGCGCCTTCTCCGCCAGTGCGTCGGCCAGCAACCGGGTGCAGGCTGCGAGCGCCTGCCGGTCGTACGGGATACCGAGCCCGGTCGCCTCGTTGAGGTCATACGTGTGGACGACGAGTTCCACGGTCCGGGTGACCAGGAAGTCCCCGAGCCGCATGGCACCGACCCGCGTGGCCAGCAACCGGTCCTCGGGGGCGCCCGGCACCGACGCCTCGAAGCGGTCCGCCACCTCCCCGTACAGGGCGTCCACATCGGGGTTCCCGGCGGCGAGCGCCCCGGTGTCCTCGGCAATCCGGTCCGCCCGTCCGGCCGTTGAGAACGGCCATTCCAGCAAACTCACCTCGGGTTTGGCGAGGACGGGCTCGGGCAGCTCCAGCGTCGCGCTGACGTGCGAGAGCGCCATGGTCAGGTGGACGGCGAGCTCACGCACCGACCACCCACCGAGCCCGCTCGGCCTGTCCAGTTGCTGCGGGGTCAGGGTGCGCACAGCAGCCCGCACGTGGGAGAACTGCGCCAGGACCGCTGTGCGGGTCCTGACCGGGTCGTAGCGGCGGGCGCGCTTCTGGGACGGCGGCATGGACGGGAGCCTACGGCGTACCGCGGCGGGAGCCTACGGCGTACCGCGCAGCATCCGAACTCCTCGGCACCAGCCGCGGCACCGGCGCTGTCGGCGGCCGCACGGCGCAGCACGCACGGCACCGCGCGGCGGCAACGTGGCCGGCACCGGGTCCACTGGCGGCGCGCGAGGCAGGCCGAGCCACGACCGGGTCAGCCCGAACGCAGGCCGGCCCCAATCCGGTCAGCCGACTCGGGCCCGGGTCGCGAAGTCGCCGAGGCCGTTCTCCAGGAGGTCGAACGCTCGCTCGGCGAGAAGCGCGGCATCCGGCGCGATGGCGTCGGCTGACTCCCCGGCCAACAACCGCCGGTGGTTCTCACTGATCAGGGTGTTGCGCGTGCCGATCAGCTGGGCTGCCACGATGCGCGCGACAGCCGGGTCCTCGCCCTCCTCGACCAGGACCTCGATGAGCAACTCGTCGCTGCGGGCGAAGAACGCGCGGGCCCGGGTGAGCAGGGCGGGCGTCTGCTGAATCAGCTGGAGGAGCCCCAGCGCCACCGGCGAATCGCTCATCCCCACCGCGGGGTCCCGGCTCTTGATCGCGGCCAGGAACTGGCGGCGCGTGCCCGACACCGCGGACTCACCTGGAACCCGGTCCCGGACCGCCTGGGCGACCTCGCCGATGTGCTCCTCCATGGGAGCGAGAACCAAGTCTTCCTTGCTGTCGAAGTAGTTGAAGACAGTCATCTTCGACACGTCGGCGGCTTCGGCGATTTCCGCTACCGAGACCTGATCGAATCCGCGTTCGCCGAAGAGCCTCGTGGCCTCGGCCAGCAGACGGCGTCGCGTCTGGATCTTCTTGCGCTCGCGCAGGCCCATCCCCTCGATCATGGCATCACTGTACCAGGATGAAACTTAGACCGACCTTAAATATTGCCTTGGTCCAGACTTACTGCGGCGGGGGGGGTGCCGGCCTCCGCAGCGCACCTCGACCCGGATGGCAGCCCCGCCCCGCCAAGCCATGCCCGCCCCGGCAGGTCCGCCCTCGCACTCAAATGATCTGAGCCCCGCCCGAGTCAGCCTCCGTTTCCGTTTCCGTTTCCGTGTCCGTGCCCGCGTCCGGAACGGAATGCCCGTCCACCGCTACCCCGACCGTGAACGTCTCGCCGTTGGCGGGGACACCTATGCCGCGCCAGGTGAAGGGCACTCCGATCGCCACGTCCAGATCCGGATCGTCCATCAGCTGAAAATGCACATGGGGTTCGGTCGAGTTTCCCGAGTTGCCGCACTCGGCCAGCTGCTGCCCTGCCCGGACGGTCTCCCCCACCCCCACTCGGAGTGAGCCTCGCCGCAGGTGGGCGTACATGGCGTACGTGCCGTTACCCAGGTCGAGCACGAGGTGGTTCCCGACGATGCTGCCGGGACCGAGCACATCCCGCACAGACGCCTCGAGCACCATCAGGTAGAGCAACGCCGGCAGGGAGTTGCGGCTGAGGTGGTCACGCCTGCCGTGTGCGGCGTACACCACCGTGCCGTCCGCCACCGCGAGCAAGGGGGCCCCGAAGCCCGGGAAGCGGTCATTGCGGAGGGCGACGGGCCACAGTCGGCGGAACTTCGGGCGGGAAGGGCCACGCTCTCCCTCCGGTCCGGGCTCGGGCTCGGCCACGATGTCGATCGCGTACGTCTGTCCGTAGCCGTGTATCCCGTGGCTGGGCACCTTGTCCGCCGGACTGTTCAACGCGGTCCATCGTCCGGACACCGGCGGCTCGACCTCCACGGCGGGTCGTGGGTCCGCGGCCGCCGAGCGGGCCTTGCGGCCCGCCGTCAGGACGAGAGCGAGCGCGGCCGCTGCGGGCACCCAGATCAGCCAGTACGGAAAGGGCGGGCGAGTGAAGAGGCTGAGGACCAGCATCGCGAAGAAGATGATCCAGCAGATTCGGTACAGCACCATGACAGCTTTACGGACAGACATGACTTCCCCCTGGTCGTCGGTCTGATCGTTGGTTCACTACTCGGTTCGTTCTCGCGTGCGCCGCATGTAAGGCGTGTAAGGCGTGCGCCGCGTGTACGGCGTGTACGGCATATGCGGCTCAGGGCTTCGCGGCCGTGAGGACCACCAGCAGCGGCACCACCCGGGCGCCAGGCACCTCGTATCTCCCCCGCCCCTTCGTTTGCAGCCAACCCGCACCTGTCAGCTGGCGCAGGTGGTGATATATCTGCCCTGTTGTCCCGGTCTCGTCCAGCGCGGCGAGCTCCGCGGCCGTGCGCCGGCCGCCCAAGATCTCCCGCAGCAGCCGCAACCGGACCGGATGACCGAGTGCGGCAAGCGCCTCGGCGGTATGGGACCAGTAGGCACCGGCGGCTGACTGCCCCTCCCCCGTGCCTTCCGCACCGTCGGGGCTTCCGGCGGCCTCCACCCCGCTGGGCTCTCCCGCGTCTTCCAGCAATTGCTCCGTCAGCGCGCCGTACTGCCACTCGTACCGCTCGCCCGTCGGCAGCCGTACCGCACCCGTGTACAGCACTCCGCCCTCAGCCGCCCCTACGCCCGCGAGCTGCTGCTTCAGCCCTTCCAGGGCCCAGAAGTCGGCCCCGCTCGGACGCGGCGCGTCAAGGCGGTCACCCACGAGGGCCTCAAGCCGCCGCTCCAGCTCCGAGACCCGTTGCTCCAGTTCCATAAAGCAAGGATTACGTAATTACGTAATCCCCGTCAAGCGCCCTCGGAAAACCCGCCGACGGAAACCGAACCGATCGAACCGCCCCGGCACGACACGGCACAGCACGCAGAAGCCCCCGCCCGAAACGGGCGGGGGCTTGCGCGAAGGGTGACGGACGCGTCCGCCGGCTACGAAAGCAGGGCGGGGCGCCGCCCTGCTACGCGAGCAGCGCGGGGATCGTTCCCTCGTGCGCCGTACGCAGCTCACTCAGCGGGATGCTGAACTCGCCCTGGATCTCGATCTCCTCGCCGTCCACGACACCGATCCGTGCCACGGGCAGACCCCGCGCCCCGCACATGTCGTTGAAGCGGAGCTCCTCGCTGCGCGGGATCGAGACGATCGCGCGTCCCGCCGACTCGGAGAACAGGAACGTGAACGCGTCCAGTCCGTCCGGCACGACCAGCCGAGCACCCGTGCCGCCTCGCAGGCAGGACTCGGTGACCGCCTGGATCAGGCCTCCGTCGGAGAGGTCGTGCGCCGCGTCGATCATGCCGTCACGGGAGGCCGAGATCAGGATCTCGCCGAGCAGCTTCTCGCGGCCCAGGTCGACCTTGGGCGGCATGCCGCCGAGGTGCTTGTGCACAACCTCGGACCAGGCCGAACCGCCGAACTCCTCGTGCGTGTCGCCCAGCAGGTAGAGGAGCTGGCCCTCTTCCTTGAAGGCGACCGGCGTACGCCGGGTGACGTCGTCGATCACACCGAGCACGGCCACGACCGGCGTCGGGTGGATCGCCGTGTCACCGGTCTGGTTGTAGAGCGAGACATTGCCGCCGGTGACCGGGGTGCCCAGTTCCAGGCAGCCGTCCGCCAGACCACGCGTGGCCTCGGCGAACTGCCACATGACGTCCGGGTCCTCGGGCGAACCGAAGTTCAGGCAGTCCGAGATGGCGAGCGGCTTGGCGCCCGACGCGGCGACGTTGCGGTACGACTCCGCCAGCGCGAGCTGCGCGCCGGTGTACGGGTCGAGCTTCGCGTACCGGCCGTTGCCGTCGGTCGCCATGGCCACGCCGAGGTTGGACTCCGCGTCGATGCGGACCATGCCGGCGTCCTCGGGCATCGCGAGCACGGTGTTGCCCTGCACGAAGCGGTCGTACTGGTCCGTGATCCAGGACTTCGACGCCTGGTTCGGCGAGGAGACCAGCGCCAGCACCTGCTCGCGCAGTTCGGCCCCGTCGGCCGGACGGGCCAGCTTGCCGGCGTCGTCGGCCTGCAGCGCGTCCTGCCAGGACGGGCGGGCGAACGGGCGGTGGTAGGTCGGGCCCTCGTGGGCGACGGACCGCGGCGGTACGTCCACGATCTGCTCGCCGTGCCAGAAGATCTCCAGCTGGGAGCCCTCGGTCACCTCACCGATGACGGTGGCGATGACGTCCCACTTCTCGCAGATCTCCAGGAACCGGTCCACGTGCTGCGGCTCGACGATCGCGCACATGCGCTCCTGCGACTCGCTCATGAGGATTTCCTCGGGCGAGAGGGAGGAGTCGCGCAGGGGCACGGTGTCCAACTCGACGCGCATGCCGCCGGAGCCCGCGGAGGCCAGCTCGGAGGTGGCACAGGAGAGCCCGGCGCCGCCGAGGTCCTGGATGCCCGCGACGAGCTTCTCCTTGAAGATCTCCAGGGTGCACTCGATGAGGAGCTTCTCCTGGAACGGGTCGCCGACCTGGACGGCCGGGCGCTTGGCCGGACCGGTCGACTCGAAGGTCTCCGATGCCAGGACCGAGACACCGCCGATGCCGTCGCCGCCGGTGCGGGCGCCGTACAGGATGACCTTGTTGCCGGGCCCGGAGGCCTGCGCCAGGTGGATGTCCTCGTGCTTCATCACGCCGATGCAGCCGGCGTTGACGAGCGGGTTGCCCTGGTAGCAGGCGTCGAAGACGACCTCCCCACCGATGTTCGGCAGGCCCAGGCAGTTGCCGTAGCCGCCGATGCCCGCGACGACGCCCGGCAGCACACGCTTGGTGTCGGGGTGGTCGGCCGCACCGAAGCGCAGCGGGTCGACGACCGCGACGGGGCGGGCGCCCATGGCGAGGATGTCGCGGACGATGCCGCCGACGCCGGTGGCCGCGCCCTGGTAGGGCTCGATGTACGAGGGATGGTTGTGCGACTCGACCTTGAAGGTGACCGCGTAACCCTGGCCGACGTCGACCACACCGGCGTTCTCGCCGATGCCGACGAGCATGGCGTCGTTCTCCGGGACCTTCTCGCCGAACTGCTTGAGATGGACCTTGCTGCTCTTGTAGGAGCAGTGCTCGGACCACATCACGGAGTACATGGCGAGCTCGGCGCCGGTGGGACGGCGTCCCAGGATCTCGCGGATCCGGGCGTACTCGTCCTCCTTGAGGCCGAGCTCCTTCCAGGGCTGCGCGGTGTCCGGGGTTTCGGCCGCGTGCTTGACCGTGTCCAGGCTCATGCGTTGACCAGCTTCTTGATGATCGAGGTGAAGAAACCGAGACCGTCGGTACGACCGGTGCCGATCAGCGGCTCCACTGCGTGCTCCGGGTGCGGCATGAGGCCGACGACGTTGCCCGCGGCGTTGGTGATGCCGGCGATGTCGCGCAGCGAGCCGTTGGGGTTGACGTCCACGTAGCGGAACGTGACGCGGCCCTCGGCCTCCAGCTCGTCGAGCGTGCGCTCGTCGGCGGTGTAGCGGCCGTCCATGTTCTTGAGCGGTACGGAGATTTCCTGGCCCTCGGCGTAGTCCGAGGTCCAGGACGTCTGCGCGTTCTCGACCCGGAGCTTCTGGTCGCGGCAGATGAAGTGCAGGTGGTTGTTGCGCAGCATCGCGCCGGGCAGCAGGTGCGCCTCGGTCAGGATCTGGAAGCCGTTGCAGATGCCGAGAACCGGCATGCCCGCCTTCGCCTGCTCGATCACCGTCTCCATGACCGGCGAGAAGCGGGAGATGGCTCCGGCCCGCAGATAGTCGCCGTACGAGAAACCGCCCGCGAGGATGACCGCGTCGACCTGGTGCAGGTCCTTGTCGCGGTGCCACAGCGATACGGGTTCGGCGCCGGCGAGCCGTACGGCCCGAAGGCTGTCCTGGTCGTCGAGCGTGCCCGGAAAGGTGACGACTCCGATACGAGCAGTCACTTCGACTCCTCGGCCTTCTCCACCTTCACGGTGAAGTCCTCGATCACTGTGTTGGCGAGGAACGTCTCGGCCATCTCGTGAATACGAGCGAGGGCGGCGTCATCGACCGGCCCCTCGATCTCCAGCTCGAAACGCTTTCCCTGACGTACGTCCGCGATTCCCTCGAAGCCGAGACGGGGCAGCGCACGCTGCACAGCCTGTCCCTGCGGGTCGAGGATCTCGGGCTTGAGCATGACGTCGACTACGACGCGTGCCACTGGCACTCCCGGTGTGGTGGTGTGGTGCGGCTGTTTCTCCGGGGGGTTCCCCAGACCCCCGCGGGTCCACTCAGCGTACCTGGCCAGAAATTCTACGCGGGTAGATATCCAGAGACCCAGATCACGTCGAGATATCGACCCCGACAACGGGGGAGAAAAATCGTGCAAAAAAATCCTCACCGGCAGCACGCAAAGCAGGTTGACACGCGCAGGTAATTGGGCGGGCTTCACAATGCGGGGCCCACCGCTGTACAAATGATTACCGGGGAAAGCAACATTGCCCCTAATCGGCCGACACCGGTCGGCCAGCATCCGCGCTCACAGCCGGAAGGCCGGCATCCGCGCATGTCAGGCACGGATGCCGTAGGAAAGGACCGATATCCGTGGCTCAGCGCGTAGTGGTCACGCTCTCCGACGACATCGACGGGGGAGCAGCGGCGGAAACGGTCACCTTCGCCCTGGACGGGAAGACGTACGAGATCGACCTCAACCCGTCCAATGCAAAGAAACTGCGCAAGGCGCTGGCGCCGTACATGGCGGCCGGTCGCAAGCAGACAAACGCGGCCAAGCACGGCAAGGTTCCCGTCTCGTACCGGCACACCTCCCTCGCGCCCGATCCGGCGGCGGTGCGCGCCTGGGCCCGTTCGCACCGGATGGAGGTGCCGGCCCGGGGCCGGATTCCCAAGAAGGTCTACGAGGCGTTCCAGGAAGCCAGTTGAGCGGACGCACGGTGAGGGCCGGCCGGCCGGAGGGCATCGGACGGCCCGTCACCGCCCACCCGGGCGACACCCCGCGGGAGCCGACTTGCGCGACACCCCTGCAGGTCGGCTAGAGTCTGGAGCACGCCGAAGGGCAAGGCCGCAAAGCCGAACCTCAAGCAGCGTGCGGGTGTAGTTCAGTAGTAGAACATCCCCCTTCCAGGGGGAAGGCGCAGTGTGCAATTCCTGTCACCCGCTCTGCATCGCTCTCCTCAACCACTCCAGTGGATCAGGTAGAGTAGTGCTCGCTCCACCGGTGAAAGCCGAGTGGCTGCAATGCGGACGTAGCTCAGTTGGTAGAGCGCAACCTTGCCAAGGTTGAGGTCGCCAGTTCGAACCTGGTCGTCCGCTCTTGATCGAAGGCCCTGGTCGATTTCGACCGGGGCCTTCGTCGTATTCACTTCCCGGCCATAACTCTCCCCTCTTCCGGCTCTCCTCACCCATGACGTTTGTCATGAGCCGCGATGCATGACGTTTGTCATGGGCAGTGATGACAGCTCGCACTGCTCCTGGTCCCGTACGGACGGAAACCTTGAGTCCATGACCAGCGACGAAATTCCCCGGGACCGCGTGATCGAGGTGGACGGTGTCCGGCGAAGCTACGCGGGCGGCTTCGAGGCCGTGACCGGCGTCTCCTTCTCCGTGGCCCGCGGCGAGCTGTTCGCCCTGCTCGGGACGAACGGCGCAGGCAAGACGTCCACCGTCGAACTGCTCGAGGGGCTGGCCCGTCCCGACAGCGGCGCGATACGGGTGCTCGGCCACGACCCGTACGCCGAGCGCGCCGCTGTCCGGCCCCGGATCGGGGTGATGCTTCAGGAGGGCGGCTTCCCGTCCGACCTGACCGTGGCCGAGACCGTGCGGATGTGGGCGGGCTGCACCAGCGGCGCCCGGCCGACCGCCGAGGCGCTGGAACTGGTGGGGCTCGGCCACCGGGCCGGGGTGCGGGTCAAGCAGCTCTCCGGCGGCGAGCGACGCCGCCTCGACCTGGCGCTGGCCCTGCTCGGCCGGCCCGAGGTGCTCTTCCTCGACGAGCCGACCACCGGCCTCGACGCCGAGGGCCGCCGCGACACATGGGCGCTGGTACGGCGGCTCAAGGAGGACGGCATCACCGTCCTGCTGACCACGCACTACCTCGAAGAGGCCGAGTCCCTCGCCGATCGTTTGGCGATCATGCACCGGGGCCGGATCGTGACCACGGGCACCACTGCCGAAGTAACGGCCGAACGGCCGGCCCGGATCCGGTTCGAGCTGCCCGAGGGGGTCGCGCCGGCCCAGCTGCCGCTGGGCCTGCGTGCCGCGGCCGAGGGACGACGGATCGAAATCCGTACCCACCAGCTTCAGGAGTCACTGTCCGAACTGCTGCGCTGGGCAGCGGCGTCGGATGTTTCCCTGGCCGGGCTCGATGCCCGGTCCGCCTCGCTCGAAGAGGCGTTCCTCGATATCGCGAAGTCCGCCGCAGAAACCGAAGAGGTGACCTTGTCATGACGATCGCAACAAGCACCGCGCCGGCCACGGCGCAGCGGACCACCACCACGAGCCGAGGCCGGCTGATGGCTCTCGGCCGTGCCGAGATGACCCTGCTCGCCCGCAACAGGTCGGCGGTCGTCGTCGCACTGTTGGTGCCCTCGGCCATGGTCATGGCCATGAAGTCGACCTTCGAGCAGGTGGACCTCGGCGGGACGGGCCTGACCGTCGCCGGCGCCGCGCTCACCGGCGGCATCGGAACGGTGCTCATCCAGGCCGTCTACATGAACATGGTCTCCGCCTATGTGGCGCGGCGCGAGGACCTGGTCCTGAAGAGGCTGCGTACCGGCGAGGTCAGCGACAGCGAGATCCTGACCGGCACCGCGCTGCCCTCGGCCGCTCTGGCCCTGGCGCAGTCCGCACTGATCATCGTGACCGGTGCGGCCTTCTTCGGCCTCACCGCGCCGCAACGGCCCGAACTGCTCCTCGCGGGGCTGCTGCTGGCCGTGGTGTTGTTGACGCTGCTGGCAGCGGCCACCTCCATAGTGACCCGCACCGTGCAGACGTCACAGCTCACCACCTTGCCCCTGTTCCTCGTCTCGATGATGGGTTCGGGGCTTTTCGTCTCGCTGGAGATCTTTCCCGACCCGCTCGCGTCGGCCTGCGAGTTCCTGCCGCTGACCGGGGTGATGACGCTCATACGGTCCGGCTGGCTGGGCGTCAACGAGGGCACGGACGTGCTCGGGGCAGCACTGACCGGACTGGTCTGGACAGCGCTCGCGGTGTTTGCTGTGCAGCGGTGGTTCCGCTGGGATCCCCGACGCTGAGAGAGGTTGTGGCGCGTTGATGGACGTACGGGGCTGGCGCCGCCGCTGGCAGGAGCGCAGCAAACTGGAGCGGATCGACCTGTATTCGCGGGTGACCATCTCTTCGATCCCCTGGCTCTTCACCTTGTCGTGGCAGCTGGCACCCTTCAAGTCCGACATCCGCCATGAACCGCTCCCGCTGGTACTGGGCTCGCTGCTGCTTCTGGTGAGCCTTGGGCAGTGCCTGCTGAGCAACCGCAATGTGCAGTCGTCGTATGCGCACTACCTCGGCATCTCCGTCTTTCCCGGTCGGCGCATGCTCGCGCCGATGGCCCTGCTGCTGCTCGGAGTGGGCCTGTTGGCGACGCTGGCCGCGGTGGACGGTGTCGCAGGTGCGGGGCTTCTCCTCATGAGCCTGAACACACCGATGGCGATCGTGATCACGCGGGTACTTTTGGTTCCGGTCCGCATGTTCATGATCGAGTCGCTTTTCCTCACCGCACTGACCACCGGCGCCCTCGCCGCGGCCGGTGTGCGGGGCGCAACCTTGGCCGGCGTCGTGCCGACGACGCTCTTCGGCTGCGTGCTGGTCCTGATCTCGGTGCGGCCCAGCGCCTGGAGCCTGAGCGTGATGTGGCAGGCCGAGGAGGCCCGGGACATACACGCCCGGCTCGCCGTCGCGGAGGAGCGGCTGCGGTTCGGGCGGGACATGCACGACGTACTGGGCCGCAATCTCGCGGTGATCGCGCTGAAGAGCGAACTGGCGGTGGAGCTCGCGCAGCGCGGGAGGCCGGAGGCGCTGGACCAGATGGTCGAGGTGCAGCGGATAGCCCGCGCCTCGCAGCAGGAGGTACGTGATGTCGTACGGGGCTACCGGGAGGCCGACCTGACCACGGAGTTGGCCGGGGCCCAGGGAGTGTTGCGGGCGGCCGGTATCGAGTGCGCGGTCACGGGCGGCGACGGTACGGGGCTCCCCGGGCCCGTCCAGTCGGCGCTCGGCTGGGTGGTGCGCGAGGCCGCGACCAATGTGCTGCGGCACGGCGATCCGGGCCACTGCATGATCAACCTCGCCGTCTCGGCGGAGGCGGTGGTGCTGAACGTGGAGAACGACGGAGCGCCCGACTCCGCTCCGCAAGGGGCCGGCTCCGGGCTGGCCGGACTGCGCGAACGGCTCGGGGTGCTCGACGGCGAGCTGGCGGCGGGACCGGCAGAGGAAGGGCTGTTCCGGCTCACCGCGCGGATCCCGCTGGCGCTCACGGAATCCACTGACGTCCCGTATGCGGCTGCCGGTGACCTATCGCGTACGGCCCTTCTGGAGGAAAGACGATGACCGCGGTACGGGTACTGCTCGCCGACGACGAGCACCTGATCCGGGGCGCGCTCGCCGCCCTGCTCGCGCTGGAGGACGACCTGGTGGTGGTAGCGGAGGCGGCGACCGGCCCGGAGGCGCTCGCCATGGCCCGGGCACACCGCCCCGACGTGGCGGTCCTGGATCTGGAGATGCCGGGGGCCGACGGTGTGAGCGTCGCCACATCCATACGGTCCGAACTCCCGGGCTGCCGCACCATGATCGTGACGAGTCACGGCCTCCCGGGCCACCTCAAGAGAGCCCTCGCGGCGGGGGTGCGGGCCTTCGTACCGAAGACCGTCAGTGCCCGGCAGCTGGCCGGCATCATCCGTACTGTGCATGCCGGAAACCGCTATGTGGACCCGGAGTTGGCGGCCGACGCCATCGCCGCCGGGGACTCACCGCTGACCGTGCGCGAGGCGCAGGTGCTGGAGCTGGCTGCCGACGGGGCGCCGGTCGCCGAGATCGCGGATCGGGCTTCCCTGTCGCAGGGGACGGTGCGCAACTACCTCTCGGCGGCGGCCGCGAAACTCGGGGCGGAGAACCGTCATGCCGCAGTGCGTCTCGCGCGTGAGCGGGGATGGGTATAGTAGTTCTCGCGCTTCGGCGCTTGCGGACGTAGCTCAGTTGGTAGAGCGCAACCTTGCCAAGGTTGAGGTCGCCAGTTCGAACCTGGTCGTCCGCTCGGTACAGCAAGAAGCCCCCGGCCTTTCGGCCGGGGGCTTCTTCGTATGAGGGTCCAGGTCTTTCGTCTGGGTCATGCCGGGCCCTGCGAGTCCGGCATGACCGAGACGTGCGGCCCTAGTTCCAGGGCGTACCGGTGAGGAGTTCGTACGCCTCCACGTACTTGGCGCGGGTGGCGTCCACGATCTCCTGGGGCAGCGCCGGCGGCGGCTGCTCGCTCTTGCGGTCCCAGCCGGAGGCCGGTGAGGTCAGCCAGTCACGCACGAACTGCTTGTCGTACGACGGCTGGGCGCGGCCCGGCTCCCAGGCGGCGGCCGGCCAGAAGCGCGAGGAGTCCGGGGTGAGCACCTCGTCCGCGATGATCAGTTCCTCGCCGCCGTCGGCCGTGGGTGCGAAGCCGAACTCGAACTTCGTGTCCGCGAGGATGATGCCGCGTTCGCGGGCGATGTCACGGGCCCGGCCGTATACGTCCAGCGTCGTACGGCGCAGCTGTGCGGCGGTCTCGGCACCGACCTGGCGGGCCACTTCCTCGTAGCTGACGTTCTCGTCGTGATCGCCGACGGCCGCCTTGGTCGCGGGGGTGAAGATGGGCGCGGGCAGTTCGGAGCCGTCCACGAGGCCCTCGGGGAGGGCGAGGCCGCAGACGGTGCGCGACGCGTTGTACTCGATCAGGCCGGAGCCGGTCAGGTAGCCGCGGGCGACGCACTCGACCGGGACCATGCGCAGCGACTTGCAGATCGTCGTGCGGCCTGCCCAGTCCGCCGGGGCGCCGGCGGGCAGCTCCGTGGACAGGACGTGGTTCGGCACGAGATCGGCGAGCTGGTCGAACCACCACAGCGAGAGCCGTGTCAGGACGCGTCCCTTGTCCGGGATCTCGGTGGGCAGGACCCAGTCGTACGCGGACATGCGGTCGCTGGCGACCATGACGAGGTCGCCCGCCTCGTTCCGGTACAGGTCACGCACCTTGCCCGTGTGCAGGTGGGTGAGCCCCGGAACCTGCACGGGCTCGGGCTTTTCTACAAATCCGGACACGCTGCCTCCGCGTAGGTTGATCCAGGAGCTGTTCCGATTGTCCCGTATCCGGGCGCGGACGGCTGCGGAGGGGTCGGTGGGGGCCGGTGGGTGCGAATGGCGTGGCCCGGAGCGGGCGGGGCGGCCGAGTGGCTCAGGCGCGCTTGCAGATCCGGTCGAGGAGGTTGGCGGTCGCCCGCTGGATGCGTGGGTCCACATGACCGGGCCGGTCCAGGGCCGGAGACCAGGCGAAGGTGCCGGAGGCGAAGACGAGCGCGCCCGACGGGGCCCGGTACAGCGATGTCTCCTGGTGGCGCGTCACGCCGTCGCTGTCCTGGTACGGGGAGTGCGCGAGGAGGATGCGGTTGTCGTGCTCAGGAAGCGTGGTGCGCGGGAAGTAGCGGTCGGCCTCGCCCGCGACCAGGCCGTCGATCTCGTCGCCCTCCACGGCACCGGTCGCGTCCCAGAGCCAGTGCTCCGCGTTCCGCACGACCAGGGGGTGGGGGTCGGGGACCCTGCCCGCGTACTGGATGCCGAGCAGCTGCTGCTCGGGGCGGTCGAGCTCGCGCCAGAGCGCGGGCTTGCCCGGGCCCCGGCGCTTGCGGCAGCTGAGCAGCCTGTCGGGGACGCCTGAGGGCGACGGCGCGAGGCTGACCTGCCAGTACATGGTGTTGGCGGAGAGGAAGACAAGGGACGTGCCGTTGTCGCGGGCCCGTTCCGCGGTACGGCGCATGGGCACCGACCAGTACTCGTCATGGCCGGGGAAGACCAGGCCCCGGTAGCGGGTCGGGTCGATCCGCCCCGCGTGCAGGTCGCGGGTGTCCGCGTAGGCGATGTCGTAGCCGTAGCGCTCGGCCCATCGGATGAAGTCGTAGGCGTGGCCGACGTGGAGCGGAAGCCCGGCGCCCGCGTAGGGGCGGTCGAAGGAGACGGTGACCGCCGCGTCCTCCTCCCCCAGCAGCCGGCCCTGTTCGTCCCAGGCGTGGTAGAGGCTGGCGCCGGTCACGCCGTCCTCGGGGTAGAGGTTGTACGCCTGCCACGTGATGTCCGGAAGCACCAGCAGCAGGTCGGCCGGGTGGTCGTCGCGGACCGTGAACGGAATGTGGGAGCGGTAGCCGTCGACGGTGGTGAGCACGGCGACATACGCGCCGATCGACCAGTACGACGGGATCTGCAGCCGCCAGGACTGCCACCAGTGGTGGCAGGAGACCGTGCGGTCGGCGGTGAGAGGGGGCGGCTGGACGATGCCGGAGAGCCGCGGACTCGTGGTGATCTTCGCCGCGCCGTCGCCGCCGTAGTGGCCGATCCGGTAGATGTCCACGGAGAACTGCTGGGGCGGATCCACGGTGATGTGGAAGTCGATCGCCTCGCCCGGGGCCGCGGCACCGGAGGAGCTGAATCCCTTGATCTGACGGCGGACGTCGTCGGCGGTGCGGGTGCCGCCGCCGGTGGAGCCGCGGGGCAGGGTGGGGTCGGCGTACCAGGGCACGACCTGACCGGTGTCGTCGATGTAGTTCTCACTCCCCCGCAGCCAGGGCAGGGGCCCCTGGCCGAAGGGATCAGTGACGGCGTGCGCCAGGGCACCCGACTCCCAACGACGAATCTGCTCCGCCCCCATGACGCATCCCTCCCTCAGGCCCCCGGAACAACAGTGGTGCGCCGACTGTCAGCGCCGATCCCCAGCACATCACATAACGCATGCACTCCGTCACCGTTCGTCGCGAATTGACGTGAACGGAACCTGACGTTCCGGGTGTCGGGGGGAGGCGTGTGTGAACGGCCTTCCGCCCTCACGTGTTTCAGACGAGACGCACGGGTTTGTCGGTACGTACGCCGACGGAGGCGAGCCAGGAGCGCAGCGGCCCCGCGTCCCCCTCCTCGACCAGGCTGAGGACCGGGCTGCCGAGGTCGGCCCGGCGTTCCCCGTCGACCAGCAGTGCGGGTCCGTCGAGCCAGTCCAGTCCGGGCGCGGCCCCTGCCGTGTCGACCGCGGCGCAGCAGACCATCGCGGCCACATGGTCCGCCAGCAGCTCGGTCCCCGTACGGGGCGGCTGGAGCGGGAAGAGCGGAAGCGGATCGGGCCCCCAGAGCTCCAGCACATCGCCGCCCACCTCCCCCGCGCCGACCCCGACGGGTCGGGGGGCCTGCGCCTCCTCCCGGGCCACGGCCGCGCTGATCCCGGCGGCGAGCTCCTCGCCGCCGTCCCGGCCCGAGGCGAGGTGCTCGACGACGCGCGCCAGGGTGGGCACTCCGGCGCAGGCGGCGTCGGCACCGGCGCCGGAGGCCGGAGGCACTCCCATGGCGTCCAGGACGCGGTGCAGCCGGGCTGCCTCAGCGCGCCACTTCCGGTCGACGACCTCTTCGGGATACTGCTGCCAGTCCACCGGGGCCCAGTCGGGCCCGGTCTCGGCGGGGCCTCCGTGGAACAGCCGCGCGGCGAGCAGGGACGCCGCCTCGTCGGCCACCCCCGGATCCTCCAGGAGGTCGCAGGCAGGGCGCTCACCGAGCCGGGTGGTGAACCCCTCGGCCAGCCGGTCGCGCCGGGAGAGTTCGGTGAGGGCGGAGACGACACCGGCGTCCAGCCGGGAGGGCCAGCGCCCCATCCGCCAGGCCGGGAGCGCGACGCGCGTGAGCAGCCGGTCCCAGCCCGCATAGGCGAGACCGACCTGTTCCTGGGCGACGACCCGCAGCCCGTAGTCCACAGTCTGTGCGCGCGTCGACGCGGCGGCGGCGACTCCCCGCTCCATCTCGGCGGCATGGTCACGGCAGCTGCGCAGCAGCAGCCGGGCGATCCGGCCGATGAAGCGGCCCGGCAGCCGCAGGACCTTGCGCAGCGGACCCTGAACGGGTGCGGCCGCATCGGCGACCGCGCCGTCCAGGCCGCGCACGAAACGCCGGGCCGCGGCTATGTCGGGGTGGGCGGAGGGGCCGGTGCCGGCCACCACCGGGGCGAGCACCGCCCGCAGCTCGGCGACCCGCATCCACCACAGGAAGGGGGAGCCGATCACCAGCACGGGCGCTGCCTGGACCCGGCGGCGCCCCGGCCGACGGCCCGAACCGTCCGCCGGGCCACTCCCCCTGCCCGCGGCGTCGCGGGCAGGCCGGTCCGCGGCAGGGTGGGTGCGGTCCTCCAGCCAGCTGTCGCAGTCGGGCGTGAGCGCTATGGCCGAGGGCGCCGGCACTCCGAGCCGCTCCGCCAGATCGCGGACCAGCCGGTAGAGATCCGGTGCCGCCTGCTCGCTGAGGGGGATGGTCGGGCTGACCGCCGGCTTCGCCCGTACGACCGCGAACGCGACGGCAGCGGCGACGAGCAGGACGACGACCGCACAGGCCGTCACGGCCCAGCGCACCGCGTCCCAGCCGCCGCCCTCGGCGAAGCCCTGCGCGCCTGCGGCGAACAGCACGACGGCGAGCGCGGCCGGCAGCAGTGCCACTGCGGTTGCCCTGCTGCGGATGCGCAGCAGGACGAGAGCCCGGGCGCGCGCTGCCTGCGCACCCAGCTCCTCACCTGTACCGGTACCGGACACGGCCGGACGTCACCCCCTCTGCCCCCACGGCGGTGTTGCTCACTCCCCCACTGTGGCACCCGTCACTGACATCGCAATGCCGGTGGGCCAAGTGCCGGAACGCTTGCGCCGCACCCTAGTTGGGCCTTCGACGGGCGTCATCCGGATGGCTCAGCCGTCACTCGATGGAATGGCTTTGGGCAAAGGTGCTGACGCGCCGCTGTCCATGGGGCAGCGGCGCGTCAGTGGTGGTCGGCGCGGTACGTTCCCGAACCTCGGAGGCCTACGTGAACCGGCACGGCTCGGGCCTCCCCGGCCCTCTCCGAACAGGTACGGCTCAGGCCTCGGCGGCCTTCTTCGCGATGTCCGTACGAAGCTGGGAGCCGTCGAGCCGGATACGGGCCGCCGCCGCGTAGGCGCGCTCACGGGCGCCCGCGAGGTCCTTGGCGGTCGCCGTCACGGAGAGCACGCGGCCTCCGGCGCTCACGACCTTGTCGCCGTCCTGCCGGGTCCCCGCGTGCAGCACGTACGCGTGCGGCGCATCCTGGGCCGCGACCTCGTCGAGCCCCTCGATCGGATCGCCCGTCCGCGGGGTGTCCGGGTAGTTGTGCGAGGCGATGACCACGGTCACGGCGGCCTCGTCGCGCCATTTCAGCGGGGGCAGCTCGTCCAGGGTTCCGTTGGCGGAACCCAGCAGGACACCGGCCAGCGGGGTCTTCAGCCGGGCCAGGACCACCTGGGTCTCCGGGTCGCCGAACCGGGCGTTGAACTCGATGACGCGTACGCCGCGCGAGGTGATCGCGAGGCCCGCGTACAGCAGCCCGGAGAAGGGCGTACCGCGGCGGCGGAGCTCGTCGACGGTCGGCTGGAGGACCGACTGCATGACCTCGTCGACCAGCTTCGGGTCGGCCCACGGCAGCGGGGAGTACGCGCCCATGCCGCCGGTGTTCGGACCCTCGTCGTCGTCGAGGGCCCGCTTGAAGTCCTGGGCGGGCTGGAGCGGCAGCACGGTCGTGCCGTCGGTGATCGCGAAGAGGCTCACCTCGGGGCCGTCGAGGAACTCCTCGATGACCACACGGTCGCAGGCCAGCGCGTGGACGCGGGCCGCCTCGATGTCGTCGGTGACGACGACGCCCTTACCGGCCGCGAGGCCGTCGTCCTTGACGACGTACGGGGCGCCGAACGCGTCGAGGGCGGTGTCGATCTCGGCGGGCGTGGTGCAGACGTAGCTACGGGCGGTCGGGACACCCGCGCCGGCCATCACGTCCTTGGCGAAGGCCTTGGAGCCCTCGAGCTGGGCGGCCTTCCCGGACGGGCCGAAGCAGGGGATACCGGCGGCGCGCACGGCGTCGGCGACCCCGGCGACAAGCGGCGCCTCCGGGCCGACGACCACCAGCTCGGCGCCCAGTTCAGTGGCGAGACTCGCGACGGCAGCGCCGTCGAGGGCGTCGACCGGGTGCAGTTCGGCCACCTCTGCGATGCCGGCGTTGCCGGGAGCGCAGTACAGAGCGGTGACGTCGGGGTCGAGGGAAAGAGAGCGGCACAGGGCGTGTTCGCGGGCGCCGCCGCCGATGACGAGGACCTTCACGGGGTGCAGCCTAGCCGCCGGGGCGCGGCCCCCTTGACGGGCGCCGCTCCGTGGACACTTTGGGCACCCCGGACGTGCGCGGGGCCCGGGCCGCTCGCCGGAAGGACTCTGCCGCGCGCCCTACTCGTTGGTGAACTCCTCGACGACGGTGGCGCCCAGTTCGCGGACGATCAGGTCGTGCCCCGACAGGGCCGAGTCAACGAGGTCGGGGTCGTCGGCCTCGGGGGTGTCGTCCTCGGGGGCGACCGACCGGGGCGGTTCGGGAGCGGCGTACGACGGGGGTGCGGACTCCGGGGCGGAGCCACCGCCGGCCGACTGCTGCTGCGGTGCGGGGCGGGGCTCGTACGACTGCGGCGCGGGGGCCGCGGGGCGCTGCTGTACGGGCGGTGCGGATGCGGAGGGGCGGCCGCCGCCGACCTGCGGGGGCTGCCCGGCACCGCCCGACGGGTCGACGATCGCCTCGATCTTCCACTGCGCGTTGAACCGCTCGGCCAGTGCCAGCTTCAGCACCTCTTCGCTGCCGCTGCTCGCGAAGTTGTCGCGGGCGCCGGCGTTGAGGAAGCCGATTTGGAGCGTGGCGCCGTCGAAGCCGGTGACCTGGGCGTTCTGGCTGAGCAGGATCCAGGTGAACCGGCGGCGGCCCTTGACCGCCTCCAGGATGTCGGGCCACATGTTGCGGACCTGCGCGGCGCCCTGCGCCGTGCCCGGAGCGGGCTGCGCGGCGACGGGCACCGGGGCTGCGGGAGTGGGGGCGGCGGGAGCCGGTGAAGACGGTTCGGGGGCGGCGGCCTGGGGTGCGGGGGCCTGCCCCGGAGTGGAGGCGGTGGGCCAGCCCCCGGGACGGCGTCCCTGCTCGGGCGCGGCAGCGGCGGGCCAGGCCCCGGGCCGCTGTCCGGCCGCGGGCGCCTCGGCGGGCTGGGACTGCGCAGGAGCGGGAGCGGGAGCCGGAGTGGGAGCCGCCTGCACAGGGGCGGGCGGGGACGCTTCCCCGCGCGCCGCCGCACGCGCGGCGGCGACCCCTGATCCGGCATCGGGCTGCGCGAAGGAGGGTGGCGCGGGGGCGGCGGCCTGCGGTGCGGCCGGTGCCTGGGGCTGTGGCTGGGTCTGTGCCTGGGTCTGTGCCTGGGGGGCAACGGGGGCGTGCGCCAGTGCCTCGGGCCCAGGGACGTACCCCATCGAGGGCCCCGGCCCGGTGGTCGCGAAGGACGCGCCCCGCTCCAGCCGGTCCAGCCTGGCCTGGAGGGAACGCTCGTCGTCGAAGGCCGCAGGCAGCAGAACCCGGGCGCAGATCAGCTCGACCTGGAGCCGCGGCGAAGTCGCCCCCCGCATCTCCGTGAGCCCCTCGTTGACCAGGTCGGCGGCGCGGCTCAGCTCGGCGGCACCGAAGACGGACGCCTGAGCCTGCATCCGCTCGACGACGTCGGTCGGTGCGTCGATGAGGCCCTTCTCCCCCGCGTCCGGCACGGCGGCCAGGATCACCAGGTCGCGCAGCCGTTCCAGGAGGTCGGCGACGAAGCGGCGCGGGTCGTTGCCGCCCTCGATCACCCGGTCCACGACCTCGAAGGCGGCGGCGCCGTCGCCCGCCGCGAAGGCGTCCACGACCGAGTCGAGCAGGGAGCCGTCCGTATAGCCGAGCAGGGACGTCGCCATGGCGTATGTCACACCGTCATCGGCCGCACCGGCCAGCAATTGGTCCATGACCGACATCGAGTCACGGACGGATCCGGCACCGGCCCGCACGACGAGCGGGAAGACCCCGTCCTCGACGTAGCTGTTCTCCTTGGCGCACACCTCGGCCAGATACTCACGAAGCGTCCCGGGCGGCACGAGCCGGAACGGGTAGTGGTGGGTACGCGACCGGATGGTCCCGATGACCTTCTCGGGCTCCGTCGTCGCGAAGATGAACTTGAGGTGCTCCGGCGGCTCCTCGACCACCTTCAGCAGGGCGTTGAACCCCGCCGAGGTGACCATGTGCGCCTCATCGATGATGTAGATCTTGTAACGACTCGACGCGGGCCCGAAGAAGGCCTTTTCCCGCAGGTCACGGGCATCGTCCACGCCACCGTGCGAAGCGGCGTCGATCTCGATCACATCGATCGAGCCCGGTCCGTTGCGCGCGAGGTCCTGGCAGGACTGGCACTCCCCGCAGGGCGTGGGTGTGGGCCCCTGCTCACAGTTCAGACAGCGGGCGAGGATGCGCGCACTGGTCGTCTTGCCGCAGCCGCGCGGGCCACTGAACAGGTACGCGTGATTGACCCGGTTGTTCCGCAGGGCCTGCTGGAGCGGGTCAGTGACATGCTCCTGACCGATGACCTCGGCGAACGACTCGGGGCGGTAGCGGCGGTACAGCGCAAGGGACGACACACCTACGAGGTTATCGGGGCCGACTGACAACCGGCTCCGGACCGGGCGCACCACCGGCTGCGGGAAACCTCACCCCAGAGAATCCGGACCGCGCGAGCCCACCGCGGCAAGGCCCTGACAAACACAAGGGCCCCCCACGCACCCGCCAGAGCCAACTTACCCTTGCTGCCTTCCGGCCCTGGGGGAGTTCAGTCAGATAGCGCCACGTGAGGGGCTGACGCCCACCTTAGCCGATCCCCACCCCCGCAAGTCCACCTCCCCCACCCCCGGAGACCGCTCCGGGGCCGCCCTCGGAGCCCGGAGGCGGAACGGGTTCGCGAGCACTCCTCAACGTCTTGTATTGTTTGCCGCGGAGGATTCGCCTAGTGGCCTAGGGCGCACGCTTGGAAAGCGTGTTGGGGGCAACCCCTCACGAGTTCGAATCTCGTATCCTCCGCCATTGCTCTCACCGGGCAATACGTTGAAGGGCCCCACCGTTCGCGGTGGGGCCCTTCGGCGTACCGGTGGTCTCGGTTTCGGTTGCAGTCGCCGCAGACGGGCCGCTGCCGCCCACCCACCGGCAGACGCCGCGTCGCGCCCGTACCGGGGTCTTCAGCCTGCCGCCGCGCCGTCAGCCGGAGTCGGGTACCGGACCGAGGGGTATGAGGCGGCCCGAAGTTTCCGAACGCCGGAGCAGCAGGTCCGAATCCGGCGAGTCGCGGGAGTGGGTGAAGCCCACTGTGGAAGTCGACTCGGGGCCCGTGCGGTGGTGTGACCAGGTGATGCGCTGGGCTTCCCGGGCGCGCCTACGGCTCCCTGGACACCGAGTCCGTCGCGACGCCCAAAGAACTTCTCGCACCCGTGACAACCTCCCGTACGGCCCAGCACGTCAGTACGGCATGAAGTACTTCTCACCGCGCACCGTTGCGGTGCCGGGCGGAGGCGGTCTGTGATCCGGACACCGGACGAACAGGACGTCTCCGAGGCCGGCGGCGACATCGCCGTCGAATTCGACGACTTCGCGCGCAGCCGCCAGACACAGTTGCGCCGTGCCGCGTATCTGCTCTGCGGTGACTGGCACTTGGCCGAGGACCTGACGCAGACGGCGCTGGCGAAGCTCTACGCGGTGTGGCGCAAGGTACGGATGGACTCTCCCGACAGTTACGCCCGCAAGGTGCTGTTCCGTACGTTCGTGGACGAGACCCGGCGGCGGCGCTGGTGGGAGCGGCCCAGCGCCCGTCAGTACGACGTGGCGGCCCCGGCGCACGACCCCGATCTGCGGCTGGTGCTGCTGGCCGCCCTGCGGGAGGTACCCGCGCGCAGCCGGGCGGTGCTGGTCCTGCGGTTCTGGGAGGACCAGAGCGTGGAGGAGACCGCGGCGGCGCTGGGATGCAGCACCGGCACCGTAAAGAGCCAGACCTCCCGGGGGCTGGCGACCCTGCGCCGCATTCTGGGCGACCGGGCGCCGGCGGCACTGCCCGGGAGCGGGGCCCGCGCCGGTGCGGGCAGGGAATCCGGGACCGGTTATCTGAAGGCGGGGTGGTGAGCATGGCGGGCAAGCATGGTGGTAGCGAGGACGGGTTCGCCCTGGCCGAGGCGCTGGGCGAGGCGCTGGGCGGGCTGGACGCCGTTCCGGAGCCGCCGATGCCGGATCTGGTGCCGGGCGCGATCGTGCAGGGTACGCGGATCCGACGGCGGCGCCGGATCGGCGCGGCACTGGGCAGCGCGGCCATGGCGGCTGTGGTGGCGGTCGGGGCGTACGGGGTGCTCGCTCCTGCGCCGGAGACCCGGCGCTCGCTGCCGGCCGTCGAACCGACGGCCTGGTATCCCTCACTGAAGCTGCTGCGGTCGATCGTCCCTGCGTCCGCCGGCACGGTCGAGGCCGCACAGACGCACCACTCGCGGCGCCCGGCACCGTACTTCCGGCTGACCGACCCCAAGACCGGGGTGGTGAGCGACCTGTACGTGTCGGTGGCGCGGTCCGCCACCGGGACCTCCCTGCTCCCGCCGGGGCCGGCGGGATGCCGGGACGGTTACGGTCCCGAGCTCACCACCCCATGGGGCGGCCGCCCGTTCAAATGCTCCGTCACACGGACGAAGTCGGGGGACCGCGTGCTGGCCTACTACCTGGACCAGAGTTCCCTGCCCGCCCACACGGACGACCGGAGCGGTTCGTCCGCGTTCGGCGTCACCTATGTCACAACGGGCGGCTGGGCGGTGCAGGTGATCATGGGGCCCCACGATGGGAGCGGTACAGGCCACGCGGCCATGACCTGGGACTGGTCCGTACTGACCGACCTGGCCACCGACCCACGGATCTTCGACGTCCTCGAGGCGACTGCCGGTTGACGACCCACTGACGGCTTACTGACGGCTTACTGACGACCACCCACACTCCACCACGAATGGGTCTATGACATGAACATGTCCACAACTGCTCTACGCAACTCCCTGATCTCAGCTCTGGCCGTCGCCATGCTGCCGCTGCTCAGCGCATGCGGAGGTTCGAGCGACTCGGCCGGCCAGGACGCCGGTTCGGGTTCCACAGCCGACGTCGGTACGAAGGCCGTCGACGGCGCCGCCCAACTCACCATCCCGGACGGCACGGACGACGCGACCAAAAAGATGTACATCGAGGAGAACGCCGTCGCCGCCTGCATGAAGAAGAAGGGCTTCACCTACACCCCGCACATGGCGAGTCCGCAGGCCGCCGACTCCTCCGACTCGCTCGACGGGCAGGACTACGCGCTGGCGAAGAAGCAGCGGCAGAAGTACGGCTTCGGCACATACGCGGCCGCCGCCTATCCCGACGACCCGAACGCCCCCGGCGCCAACACCGAGGGAAAGGTGGCCGGGAAGGTCATCACCCCCGACGACGGGGACGAGCAGGGATTCACCGCCGCCCAGCACAAGAGCTACGACGAAGCGCTGAACGGCATCCGGCCCACGACCGGGACGAAGACGGAGAGGGAGCAGCTCGGCGGATGCACCGCCGAGGGCAGGACCAAGGCGTACGGACCGGAACTGAGCATCGAGGAACAGATGAAGGAGCAGACCGAAAGGGAGGACGAGAACCGTGCGAACGGGCTGGAGCTCAACGGCGATCCCGAGCTGGTGCGGCTCGCCCAGAAGTACGGCGACTGCCTGAAGGCGCAGGGCATTCCGGTCTCCACCACCCAGCCGACCGGCATGTTCGACATGGTGCGGATCGACCTCTCCGAGGAAATGCCGGAGCGCAGGCCGAAGCTGACCCAGGCGGAGGCACTGCCTCTGCTCACCAAGGACATCGCCGTCGCCATGAAGGACCTGGAGTGCGGCAAGGAATTCCGGGCAGCGTACTTCCCCAAGGAGAAGGCCAACCCGTACTGGGGTGCCGGCGCGTGAAGCACCTCAGCGTACGCAAGCAGCTGGGTGCGCTGGTCGGCACGGTGGTCCTGGTGGGCGCGGGCGGCTGGATCGCCGGTACTCAGGTCCATTCCCCCGCCGATGCCGCCGCCGCGCGCAACGCGCCGAAGGCCGGCCCGGTGACCGTCGGGGTGCAGCGGCAGTCCCTCATCGCGACCGTGGTGGCGAACGGCTCCATCGAGTTCGCGTCACCCCAACCGCTGTCACTGGCCGGCTCCGTGGGCACCGCACCATCTGGGGGCGCGGCCGACGAAGGTGCTGAGCAGCGAGTCACCAAGGCACCGGTCGCCGGTGCCAAGATCAAGGAGGGCGATGTTCTGATGGCGGTCAACGGCCGCCCCGTACTCGCGCTGAGCGGCCAGGTCCCGATGTACCGCACGTTGGGCCCCGGCACCGCCGGCGACGATGTGAAACAGCTCCAACGAGCGCTGCGACGGCTCGGTTTCGAGCCCGGCGCGATCAGCGGCAACTACGGCCAGGGCACCGCGGCGGCGGTCACCCAGTGGTACACGAGCAAGGGATACCAGGCGCAGCAGCCGGGCCCGGACGAACAGCAGCAGCTGGGCCAGCTGCAGCAGTCGGTGTCCTCCGCCCAGGAGACGCTCCTCACGATGACCGGCAGCGAAAGCACCGGCGGGACGCGAGCCGCCCCCAGGACCGACACGGACACCGACAGCGGCGCCGACAGCGACAGCGACAGCGGCACGGATTCGCGTACGGAAGCCGGCGCGAGCACTCCGGCGACGGAATCCAGCAACGCCAAGGAGATCCGGAAGCTGCAGCTGAAGTCCGCCCAGAAGTCGTTGGACATGGCGAACGCCGCCCTCAGCACCTATCAGTCCACTTACGGAACCAAGGTCCCGGCCGGTGAGGCCGTGTTCTTCCCGAAACTGCCCGTACGGCTTGACAAGGTGACGGTGAAGACCGGGGATTCCCCGGCAGGCCAGATCGGCACCGTCACCGGGTCCGAGCTGGTGGTCCAGGCAGTCGTGCCCGGTTCGGACGGCGAACTGCTCAGGAAGGGCATGGCCGTCGAGCTGACGACGGCGGGGGGCGAGAAGGCCCGGGGCACCGTCTCCGCGCTCGGCGCCGACGCCGCGCCCTCCCCTGCGGACGACGGCGGCGGACAGTCCACGGGGGAGGCATCACGGGGCTCCGAATCCGAATCCGAACCCGGCGCCGATGCCGACACCGCGACGGCCGGCGATCCCTCGGCCCCTGTCCCGCTGCGGATCTCCGTACCCGACCCCGGCCCGCTGGCCGGTCAGGCCGGCGCTTCGGTAAAGGTGACCATCAAGATCGGCGCCTCGGACGGCAGGGTGCTGACCGTGCCGCTTGCCGCGATACGGACCTCGGCCGACGGGAAGGCCCGGGTGCAGGTCCAGCGCGACTCCGGCGTCAGCGATGTACAGGTCACCGTCGGGCTGTCCGCAGCCGGCCTCGTAGAAGTCAAGCCGGCCGACGGCGCGCTGAAGCAGGGCGACAACGTGGTGGTGGGCAAGTGACTCCCGGCCCGGACGTCGTCATCGAACTCAGCGATGTGGAGAGGACCTTCGACACCGAACCGCCCGTACACGCCCTGCGCGGCGTGAATCTGACCGTACGGCGCGGTGAGCACCTCTCCGTGGTCGGGCCCTCCGGATCCGGCAAGTCGACCCTGCTCAACACACTCGGCCTGCTCGACCGGCCGACCGCCGGCTCGTTCCGGCTCGACGGGGTGGAGACCACCGGGCTGGGCGACCTCGAACGCACCGCGCTGCGCGGCAGCCGCATCGGGTTCGTCTTCCAGTCCTTCCACCTCCTGCCCTACCGGACGGTGGACGAGAACGTCATGCTGGCCGAGGCCTACCGCAGACCGCGCTCCGGACACGAACGCGGCACCCGGCTGGACCGTGCCCGCCAGGCCCTGGAGCGGGTCGGGGTGGGGCACCGGTGGGGCTTCCGGCCCGACCGGCTGTCCGGCGGCGAACGCCAACGCGTCGCCATTGCACGGGCCCTGCTCGGCGACCCCGCACTGCTGCTGTGCGACGAACCCACCGGCAACCTGGACAGCGAGAACACCCTCTCCGTACTGGAACTCTTCGACGACCTGTGCGCCCAGGGCATGACACTCGTCCTGATCACCCACGACGAGGCGGTCAGCCGCCGGGCGAGCCAGCGCGTCCGCATCACCGACGGCCGCCTCACCCCGGAGGCCGTATGACCCGCGGGAAACACATGACGCCCGCACCCCCGGCGACGGCCGGGGCACGCGCCGGACGCCCCCGGATGGACCCACGGGACCTGTGGACGGAAGCACTCGCCGGCGTCCTCGCCCGCCCCATGCGATCCGCGTTGACCACACTGGGCACGGTGCTCGGCATCACCACGCTCGTCATCACCATCGGTGTGGCCTCCACCGCGGGCAACCAGATCGTCGGCCGGTTCGACGCGCTCACCGCGACCTCGGTGACCGTGAAGGTACCGCGGGCGCAGCCCGGCTCGGTCGACACCGGGCCACTGGTGGACTGGTCGGGGACCGAAGCGGTCCGGCGGCTGGCCGGGGTGGAATCGGTCGCCGCCATCGGGGACTCCGCCGCGACCAACAGCGTCCAGGTCCGGGCCGGCGACGTGAACGCGCCCGGCGACACCTCCGGACAGACCCTGGCCGTCGTCGCCGCCTCGGCCGGGCTGCCCGCCGCCGTACGCGGCACGATGACCGCGGGACGGTTCTACGACGTCGGCAACCTCGCCCGGCACGACCAGGTGGTGGTGCTCGGCGACCAGGCCGCGCGACTGCTCGGCATCAGCCGGGTGGAGGATGCCCCCGCCGTATTCCTCAAGGGCCAGTCGTACACGGTCATCGGCATCCTCGGCGGCATCGGGCGGGAGCGGCGCCTGTCCACCGCCGTCATCATCCCGCCCACCACCGGCGCGGACCGCCTCGGCCTGCGAGACGTCAGCCTCGTACTGGTCAACACCGCGCTCGGGGCGGCGAAGCAGGTGGCACGCCAGGCACCGATCGCCCTGGCTCCCGGGCACCGGGACTCGCTCACCGTCGTGGCGCCGCCCGACCTGTCCAAGGCGCGCGACGGCGTCCAGAACGACGTCAACGGCCTCTTCCTCGTCCTCGGCCTGGTCTCGCTGGTGGTGGGTGCCATCGGCATCGCCAACGTCACCCTGGTGACGGTGATGGAACGGGTCGGGGAGATCGGACTGCGGCGCGCTCTGGGCGCGTCGAGGCGACAGGTGGCCGGCCAGTTCCTGCTGGAGTCGACAACCATCGGCCTGCTCGGCGGCATCGTCGGCGCCGCCCTGGGCATCGCAGTCGTGGTGTGCGTCGCCGTCGTCAAACAGTGGACCCCGGTACTCGACCTGGCCACGGCCTTCGGCGCCCCGCTCGCCGGAGCCCTCGTCGGCCTGCTCGCCGGCCTCTACCCGTCGCTGCGCGCCGCCCGCATGGAGCCGGTCGACGCGCTGCGCGCACCGTCGTAGCGCCTTGCCGGATACGTCGAAGGCCCCCGCAGTTCGCTGCGGGGGCCTTCGACGCTCGCAGCGCGCTCGCCAATGCCGGTCGTCGGCGGCAACCCGTCGAGGCGACGCGTCACATCTTGCGCGCACGTCCCAGCCGGAGGGCGGAGACGAGGAAGAAGACGCCGCCGAGGAAGGCGTACCCGGCCAGGTTGTTCAAAGAGGCTCCGTCCTTGCCCGCCTGGGCGAAGAACGAGGCGCCGGCGAGCGTGGAGATGGCACCGCTGGCGATCATCGCCCACTGGCCGCCGAGTTGACGCCGGACGGCGCCCACGACGAGCTGGACGATGCCCGCGCTGACGGCCCAGGCACCCCAGACCCGCAGGACGGCGGGGGTGCCGGAGGTGGCGGCGACGGCGAGGCCGATGCCGGTGAGGGCGCTGAGCGCGATGTTCACGTACAGGCCGCGCACCGGCTGACCGGTCGACCGGGCGGACCTGAGGTCGACGATCGCGCAGGCCACGTCGAACAAGGGATAGATCACGAGCAGCGTGACGGTGAGCGGACCCAGCGCGTCGGCTGTCGCGAACAGCAGGGCGGCCCACGCCGCGGCGAACGCGAAGCGCAGGAAATACAACCTGCGCAGGGCAGCGGGAACGCTGGTGGGAGTGGAAGTGGGAGCGGTACCGACGAGGGTGTCCACGGAGGTTCCTTTCACGGAAAAGTGAGTGGGCAGAGGACGACCGGGCGAGGAGAGAGAACGTTCTGTCTCTTTCATAGTCGTGGGGTGGGCCGACACTGTCAAGACCGAACGTTCTCCCTCACCCTTGGGGTAATCTGGGCGCATGAGCGAAGGCGGAGGAGGGAGCAGCACGTCGGCGGCGCGAGCCCGGCTGCTCGACACGGCGACCAGGATCTTCTACGCGGAGGGCATCCACTCCGTCGGCGTCGACCGGATCATCGCGGAGGCGCAGGTCACCCGCGCCACTCTGTACCGGCACTTCACCGGCAAGGAGGAGCTCGTCCTCGCCTACCTCGGCCAGGCCGACCGGGGGATCCGGGCGGGGACCGACCTCGCGCGGGCGGGCCAGGAGCCTGCGGCCGACGCGGTCCGGGCGGTCTGCCGGTTCATCACCGAAGGCATTCGGGGCCCCGGCTTTCGCGGCTGCGCCTTCCTCAACGCGGTGGCCGAATACCCCGACCCCGCCCACCCCATCCACCGGGCCGTCCTGAACCACCGCCAGTGGTTCCTGGAGACCGTCACCGAGTTGCTGACGCAGGTCGGCGACCAGCCCGCCGACGAAGCCGCCCGGCACCTCGTCATGCTCCGCGACGGCGCGATGGCCGCGGGCTGCCTCTTCGACCCGGAATTGATCGCCGAGACCTTCCTCCACGGCGTCGAAGAGATTTTGCGGGCACGCGGAGCCTGAGCCGCCTCGGCCGGGCAGCACCTTCGGACGCGCCGTCGCCGTTACCGGCCAGGCCATGCCGTGCCGTGCAGGGGTACGGCTCAGTGACCAGTTCCGAGCGCCAAGGCGAACAGTTGGCGGGTCATACGCAGAAGGCCCCGCAGCGGGCTGCGGGGCCTTCTGCGGGCAGTGGGGTGAAAGCCCGCAGTTCGTCCCGGTGCTGGAGAAGGTGAAGGTCCGCAGGCCGGTCGGTCGCCCGAGGACCCGGCCGGACGCGGTGGCCGGCGAGGACCACCTCGTCCGCGCCGGCCGCCGCGGCGATGTTCGCGAGCTCCGCGATCCCGGCGACCGCGTCCTGTCCGACATGGAGCGGACGGACCCAGACCAGCCCGACCAGCTCGCCGCGCACCAGCGGCATCATCAGCGGGCTCGGCACGCCCCCTCGCCCAGCGAGCCCGTGTACGTCTCCTTCGCGACGCCGACCAAGCCGTTCCACATCCGCACTTCCACGGGAGCCCCCTGCCGTCTGCTGATCCGACCACCGCACCCCGCCACGGGGATTGAGCCCGGGTCAGCGGGATGATCAGCCGGCGTGCGGCGGGGGAGGAGCCGGTTTCGGCGGGGCCACCACCTCTGGTTCGGGTGGGGCTCTGCCAGCTCAGCCCTCGCAGGTGGTCAGGCGGACCGTGTCGCCCGGGTGGACGACCGTCGGGGCATGCGGCGAGACCGCGACGACCATGGCCGGCCGGCAGCCGGCCACCCGGGCCCGGGTGAAGCTGGGCGTGATCCGAAGCGGGACGAGTGCCCGCCTGACGCCCGTCGAGTTCAGTCCGGCCAGCGGGATGCTGACGGTCTTGCCGGCGCTGGAGCGGTAAAGCACGGTGGTGCTGTCGGCCGCGGGGGCGGCCGCGGTGGTCGGTCGCGCGGTGTGCGACGTGATGCCGACGGCCAGCGCGGTGCCCGCCCCGGCCACGACCAGAGCGGAGACGATGCCCACGAGGGCCGTTGCCCGCTTGCGGCGCGCCCCGTGCGCGATGGCGGCCGTGTCGAAGTGCGGCGTCTCGGCGGCGTGTGCGAAGTCGTTCATGGCGTTCACCAGTTCCTGTTCGAAGGCTGTGCAGCCGGAAGGTCGCGAACGGTCTGAACTCATCAGGTCCCTTCCGGGGGCTGCTGTCGTGAAGGTTCGGAGAGTGCGGGGAACTGGCCTCGGAGCTTGTCGAGTCCACGAGCGAGCTGCGACCGCACGGTGCTGGGTGAGATCCCCAGGTCGGCCGCGATCTCGGCGTCAGGCAGGTCGTGGAAGTACCGCAGGACCACGACCGTACGCATCCGCATCGGCAGCCCCTGGAGCGCCCGGACCAACTGGTCCCGCGTGTCCACCTGTCCGTACCGGTCTCCCGGATCAGCTCGGTCGCCGGTGTCCTGGCTCGGTATCGAGCGGCGGAATCTCCGCCACCGGTCGTTGGCCAGGTTCACCATGATCCGCCGCACGTAGGCGTCCGGAGCGTCCTTGGCGGCGATGGTGCGCCACCGGCGACAGGCCCGTTCGAGGGTCTCCTGGACCAGGTCCTCCGCTGCCTCGCGGTTCCCCGTCAGGACGAGCGCACCGCGGAACAGTACGGCCGATCGGGCGACGACGAAGCTGTGGAAGTCGTTCTCCGCCGACTCGGACTTGCTGAGCAGGGCACGCGGTATTCGCTCGCTTGCCAGATCCACACGTTCCTCCCCTCCTGTCACCCCTCCTCGACGCCGAAGCAGCCCCGTCTGCTGCACGCCCTCGTTGAGACCTGGGTCACAGAGACGTTTTCGCTCGACCCGGCGGGAGCGCCGGGAGCGACGGCGGAAGTGGCGGGCCCGGGCGGACCCGCCGACCGTGCGTGTAACGCTTTTCGACGCCGCGGACTAGGTCCTGTCTGATGTCCAGATCATGAGTTCGTGAGATTGCCTGCGCGCGGTGTGCTGGTTTTCATAGGTAGTTGGTCATGGCGCCTGGCGATCTCACCGACGAGCAGTGGTCCTTGGTCGAGCCCCATCTGCCGATCGCGGAGGTCGGTCCGATCCCTGATCTGCGGAGATACTTCAACGCGGCGATGTGGCGTTTTCGCACGGGCAGTCCTTGGCGTGATCTTCCGACGGAGTCCGGCCCGTCGCAGAGCTCCGATGACCGCTTCCGGGTCCGGGTGAGGCAGGGTGTTTCCCAGAACCTGATGGACGTCGTGGTCGCCGAGGGCGCCGCGCGCGATCGGGTCGACCTGAACCTGGTCAGCGTGGATTCGACGACGTCGCGGGCGCATCATCACGCGGCTGGGATGGCAACCTGGGGCGTTCTCGGGGTGGGCTCACGAGCAAGATTCTCTGGCGGCCGACTGGCGCTGTCGTCCCCCGGCATTCGTGCTCACGCCCGGACAGGCCGGTGACGGTCCGCAGTTCGTGCCCGTGCTGGAGAAGGTGAAGGTTCGCGGGGCGGTCGGACGCCCGAGGGCCCGACCCGATGCGGCCGCCGGCGACAAGGCGTACTCCTCTCGCCGCAACCGCCGCTACCTGCGACAACGCGGAATCCTGGCGGTGATCCCCGCCGTCAAGCCGCGCCCGGGCGGGGATTGACGGCGTACGACATGGAGCGAGCCGGCCGCAGCGGTGGTGGTGCGGGCGCGGGGCACCGCTCGGCGGGTCCGCGGTCCTACGCGTCGGAGAGCAGGGGGTCGTAGGAGGCCGAACGCCTGCGGCCCGACATGAACGACAGGAAGTCCCGTACGAACGCGCTGCGGGAGTAGCGCCCTTCGCCGTCCAGGACGGTGCGCCCGAAGCCCTTCCTGAACAGGAGGCGGTACTCCTCGGCGTCGATGAACTGATCGCCGTCAGCGTCGGTGACGGCAAAGAGGACCTCGGCGACCCTGATCAGCGCCGGTCCGGCCAGGGACGGGGCCGCGGCGGCGTACTCCTCCTCGCTCACCCGGCCGTCGCCGTCACTGTCCAGGGCCGACTGGAGTTCCCTCCACCACGCGGCGAAGGCGTCGTACAGCCGGGTCTCCTCAGGCTCGTCCAGGTCGAGACGGGAGCAGAGTTCCCGTGCCATCGCGGCGAGATCGGGCCAGTCCAGGTAACCGTCCCCGGTCTGGTCCAGCACCTCGGCGAAGAAGGCGCGGGCACTGCGGCGGTTCTCGGGCGCGACCGTACTGTCCCGTGGGGCCGGTACGGGTGTGCTCAGGCGGATGAACGCGCCGGCCCGTTTCATCCGGGCGCGCACCGCGCTGAGCGCCTCGGCGCAGGGGCCCTCGCCGTCCGGTGACAGCTGGAGCAGGCCGACGACGTTCTCCGTCTGAATCCAGTTGTCGGGCAAGGCGCCGGCCAGGCGTGCGGCCATGTAGGCACCCTGCATCAGGGTCTGGGCCCCGGGCACCTCCGGCAGCCCCGCCCGGCGGCGGAAGACCTCGGGGAGGGAGGCGACGGTCACGGTGCCGATGACCGGTCCCGCCAGCGCGCGTCCGGTCGCCCAGACCGTGGGCAGGCCGGCGAACAGCGGAGGCGCCGGGAGATGTTCGAACAGCTTGAAGAGGATGATGCGCAGCGCTTCCGTGTTCTGCAGTTCCTCCGCGACCATGCGGTCGAAGTACTGCCAGAACTCGGGCAGGGTGGGCGGGAGATGGCCCGCCTCGTCCCCCAGTGCGGCGAGAAAGCCCTGGAACTCCGCGTAGAGCCGCTCCATGGTCGTCTGGTCCAGGGGCTGCCCGCTCAGTCGGCACATGGTGACGGAGCTCTCGAAGAGCGTCGCGACCACCCAGGCCCGTACCTCGGGGTCCATGGCGTCGTAGGGCCGGTTCCTCGCGTCCGTGCCGCTCAGCCGCGTGTGCAGTCGGTTGAGCCGTGCCGCCTCCCGCTGTCGGGTGTGCTCGTCGGCTCCGAACATGCGCTGCAGGCTCACCAGTGTGTTGCCCAGCCGGCGCCAGGGGTGCACGACGAAGGAGGAGTTGTCGGCCAGTGCTGCGCCGATCTGCGGGTGGGCGGCTTCCAGCACCGTGGCCCTGACGACGGCGAGTGCCCAGCGGGGGTCGTTGAAGAAGCGGTGGAACTGCGAATCGGGTCCGAAGAGGGACTCGGTCGGCGTTTCGGGGGCCTCCCGACCGGGGCCCCCGTGCGGGCCGGTGGCGCCGGGGCCCTCGTGCGGGTCACCGGTGGCGCCGGGGGTGTTGTACGGGCCCGCTGCGCCGGGGCCCGTCCGCGGGGAGTGGCTGCTGTCCGTGTCCTTCACCTGTGACGCTCTCCGTTCGCTTGCGGGGTCACGCCGCCGAAGCGGCGGTCGCGGCCTCGGTAGTCGTGCAGGCACTCCAGAAAGTGCGACGCACGGAAATCGGGCCACAGCACCGACGGGAAGACCCACTCGGCGTAGGCCACCTGCCAGAGCATGAAGTTGGAGATGCGCTGTTCGCCCGAGGTACGGATGACGAGGTCCACGTCAGGTGTGTCGGGGACGGGCAGGTGCGCGGCGAAGCTCGCTTGGTCGACGGCGTCGGCGGACACCCCGGCACGGATGAGGGAGCGCGCCGCGGAGACGATGTCCTGGCGACCGCCGTGGTCGAACGCCACCGTCAGCGTCATGCCCCGGTTGTTCTCGGTCAGTGTCATCAGATCGGCGAAGTCCTGCGCCAGGGGGGCCGGGATCCTCGGGTCCTCGGCTCCCAGGAACCGGCAGCGGATCCCGCGTGCGTACAACAGCGGCGCGTGCTTGCGCACCACCCGGCGCACCAGACGCATGAGGAAGTCGATCTCCTCGCCCGGGCGTCGCCAGTTCTCGGTGGAGAAGGCGTACAGGCTGAGCCACTCGACCCCCGCCGACCGTGCCGCCTCGATGACGTCGATCACCGTCGTCTCCGCCGCCCGGTGTCCTGACGTACGGGGCAGGGAGCGCTGCTGCGCCCATCGCCCGTTGCCGTCCATCACGCACGCGACGTGGCGGGGCACCGGGCGCTGCGGCTCCTCGCCCGGTGCTCCGCGTCGGGGCTGCACCGGAACCGCCGGTGGGCAGTGGCCCTCACCCCTCGCCTGTGCCTGTGCCTGTGCCTGTGCGGATGGTCCTGCTCCACTGGATGTCATCGAAGCACCCCCCTCGACTCGCGTCCGCAGGCTCCACCGGGGCGGATGTGGTGCACCCCCCGCTGCTCCTGACCTTCAGCAGAGTGCCGGTGACCGGCCCCCGGCACACCGTGATGGCGGCTGGTTCACCCGTAGCACGTCAGTCGGAGGGCACCGGCGGGCCGACGTCCGGGCAGCGGGAACCGCGCGGTCTCGGCCGCCTCGGCACTCAGCGCGGGCTTCGGGCCGGCGGTTCGGCCGTGGTCAGGAACCCGCGCACATACCCGGCCACGGTGTCCAGGTGGCTTTCGAGCAGGAAGTGTCCGCCTCCGGCAACCAGGTGGATCTCCGCGTCCGGCAGGTCCCGTGCGAACGCGCGTGCGCCGTCGGGGCCGAAGATCTCGTCGTTCGCGCCCCAGACCGCGAGGAGGGGGACCTGGCGGTCCCGGAAGTACGCGTGCACCTGGGGGTAAAGGGGCCGGTTGCTGATGTAGTCGCCGAACAGAGCCAGTTGCGCGAGGTCGTTGCCCGGCCGGCTGACCCCGTGGTGGTCGGCGGTCCAGGTGTCGGGATCGACCAGTTCGGGCCGGTCCACTCCGTGCAGGTACTGCCAGCGGATGGCATCGAGCGCGAGGGCGCCGCGGACGCCGGGCTCGGTGCGGGGGCCCGGGTTCTCGCCGTACTCCCACACCGGCTTCCAGAAGTCCGGGACGAACCCGTCCTCGTAGGCATTGCCGTTCTGCGTGATCACCGCGGTGATCACGTCCGGGGAGCGCAGGGCCAGCCGCCAGCCGATGGGGGCGCCGTAGTCCTGGACGTACAGGGCATAGCGGGTGACGCCGAGCTGGGCCAGAAGGGCTTCGGTGATGTCGGTCAGGGAGTCGAAGGTGTACGTGAACGCGTCGACCGATGGCGCATCGGAGTTGCCGAATCCGAGGTGATCGGGGGCGATGACGTGGAACCGGTCGGCCAGCGCGGGAACGAGGTGACGGAACATCCGTGAACTGGTGGGAAATCCATGCAGGAGCACGAGCGTGGGCGCCTCGCTGGGCCCTGCCTCGCGGTAGAAGACGCGGTGTCCCCGCACGGTGGCGTACTGGTGGCGGACCTCAACCATGACTAACCCCTTCAATGGCCTTTGATGGTTATCGCTCGGCACCCAGTAGACCGCTGCGGGAGTAACCTGTCAAACGCATTGATGGAGTTAGAGTGACTGGAAGGTGAGAGCGTGCTGGACGACGAAGCCCTGATGCAGGCGCTGAACAGCACCCCTGTGACGGATGGCCGGCGCCAGGACCTGTGGCATGAGGACGATGACGTGGACAGGTGGGCGCTGGCACACGGAGGCCTCGGCAGCGCCGGGGAGCGCCGGTGGCTGCGTGCCGCCCGGGACGCGCTCCAGGCGGTGGGGTCGGGCACGTCGGCGGAGCCGGGACTGCGGCACGTCCTCGAAGGCGTACGCAAGGTCCCACAGGTCAGCGCGTCGGGCATCGAGTGGCACGTGGAGGTCGAGCCCGAGCGCAGGCTGGCCGTGGAACTCGTGCTCGCGTGGGCGGATGTCGAGCAGCGCATGCCCGGCCGCCTGCGGCCGTGCGAGAACCCCGAATGCCGCCTCTTCCTCCTGGACCGCAGTCGCGCCAACACCGCACGGTGGTGCTCGATGAAGACCTGCGGAAACCGGCTCAAGGCGCGCCGGCACCAGGCTCGGGCACGAGAGACCCCCTGACCTCGGTTCGGAAGAATGCTCGCCCCGGGGCCTCGGCCGCAGTCGGCCGCAGCCGGCCGCGTCGCGTCGATCGCGGGGAGCGAGTATGTCTTCCGCGGCGTACGCGGCACCAGCCGTACAGCCGGATGGTGCACGAGATGTTGGCTGCCCCGGCCGCCCCCGATGACGCTGGGCGGGACGCCGCCGGGGCCCAGCGCGCGCGGATGGATCCTCGCCGGCCCCGGTGTGACGGAAGGAGCCACATCATGAGGGTCATGTTGCGAGCGCAGCTGGACACCCAGGCCGCGAACGAGGCGGTCAAGAACGGCAGCCTGGCGAAGACCATGCAGGCGCTCGCGGAACGCCTGAAGCCGGAGGCGGCCTACTTCGGCCCGAGCGAGGGCAAGCGCTGCTGCACGTTCGTCTTCGACATGCAGGACAGTTCACTGCTGCCCTCCCTCTCGGAACCCCTCTTCGAGAACCTCGGCGCCACCATCGAGATCCAGCCGGTCATGAACACCGAGGACATGCAGAAGGGCCTCGCCGCGCTGGGCCAGGGCCAGGGCTGACCCGGGCGCTCCTCCTGACCTCGGGGCGCCGCCGTGACGCCGCCGGGGCCGCTGGGCCGTTCCGGGAGTTCTCGGTGTTCTCCGGGAATCCTTCCGGCGCGGTGTCGAGAACCGTCGATCCGCTCCGACGTCCCCTGTGAGAGTCGCCCATGAGAGGGGCGGCAGAGGCGGCAGAGGAGCGGAATCATGAAGTACCTGGTGATGGTGCAGGGCTCGCAGGCCGACTACGAGGCGATGCGCGGGAACGCGTCCGCCGGGAATCCGGCCTGGAGCGAGAAGGACGTGCAGGCCATGTTCGCGTTCATGGGCGCGGTCAACGACGATCTCGCCGAGAGCGGTGAACTCATCGACGCCCAGGGGCTGGTCGAACCGGCGAAGACCCGGTTCGTCACCGCGGGCGAGGACGGCCGCCCGGTGATCACCGACGGTCCCTACGGGGAGACGAAGGAACTGCTCGCCGGGTACTGGGTCCTCGAATGCGAGAGCCTGGAGCGGGTCACCGAGATCGCCGCACGCGTCACACAGTGCCCGGCGCCCGCCGGTGCGCCCGCCCGCCCGGTGGCCATCCGGGCCATCGACAGCGGCGGAGGCGATGTGTGAGAAGTACGTCCGGGGTCGAGGACGGGGTCGGGGACGAGGTCGAGGACCTGCTGCGGCTGCACGCCCCGCAGGTCCTCGGCGCGCTGGTGCGCCGGTACGGGCACTTCGACCCGGCCGAGGACGCGGCGCAGGAGGCCCTGATCGCCGCCGCCCGGCAGTGGCCGGAGCAGGGGGTGCCGGACAATCCGCGCGGCTGGCTGATCCGGGTGGCCTCCCGGCGGCTCGTGGACCGGCTGCGCAGCGATGACGCCCGGCGCGCGCGGGAGGAGGCGGCGGCCGCGCTCGCGCCCCGGGACGCGTTCACCGCGCCGGCTCCCGACGAGCCCGTGCCGGGCGGCAGCCGGGCGCCGGCCGAGGACGACACCCTCACGCTGCTCTTCCTGTGCTGCCATCCGGATCTGGCCCCGGCCGCGCAGGTCGCCCTGACCCTGCGGGCCGTCGGCGGACTGACCACGGCCGAGATCGCCCGGGCCCATCTGGTGCCCGAGGCGACGATGGCCCAGAGGATCAGCCGGGCGAAGCGGAAGGTCCGGGGCGCGGCCTTCGTCCAGCCGGTTCCGGCCGACCGGGACAGGCGGCTCGCGGCCGTGCTCCAGGTGCTCTACCTGATCTTCAACGAGGGCTACACGGCGACCTCAGGACGTGCCCTGCACCGCGCGGGCCTCGCCCGGGAGGCGATCCGGCTGGCCCGCTCGGTCCGCCGGCTGCTGCCCCGGGACGGAGCGGTGACGGGGCTCCTGGCGTTGATGCTGCTGATCGACGCCCGGAGTCCCGCGCGCACCGGAGCGCACGGCGAGCTGATCCCGCTCGACGAGCAGGACCGCACCCGATGGGACCGGGCCGCCGTCGCCGAGGGCACCGCGCTGGTCGAGGAGGCCCTGCGCGAGGGGCCCGCCGGGCCCTATCAGGTGCAGGCGGCCATCGCGGCGCTGCACGACGAGGCGGGCCGTGCCGAGGACACCGACTGGCCGCAGATCCTGGCGCTGTACGACGTCCTGGTACGTATGACCCCCGAGCCGATGGCCGAACTGAGCCGGGCCGTCGCCGTCGCCATGGTGCACGGCCCGCAAGCCGGACTGGCCGAGACCGACTCCCTCACGGACCGGCTGGCGGGCCACCACCGGCTGGACGCCGTCCGCGCGCATCTGCTGGAACGGGCCGGTGACACGGAGGGCGCCCGCGCCGCCTACCGTACGGCGGCCGCCGGGACTCTGAGCATCCCGGAGGCCCGCTACCTGCACGGACGCGCGGACCGCCTCGACGACTGACGCGGGCTCGTCCACCCCCCTCGTGCGGCACGCGGCACCACCGCAGGGGCGGGAAGCAGCCGGGGACAGCGGCAAACGGCTGCAAAGAGGCGCACCGGCGGTGGTTTCACTGGCCGTCGCAGCCCCGGCTCGCAATCATCGGGTCCATGACCAACAGCAACAAGGGCCAGGACCTCACCCTCCGGATCGCTCAACAGCCGGAGGCGGACGAGCTTCTCGCACGCAGCCCGCTCGCCGCCCTCGTGGGCATGCTGCTGGACCAGCAGGTGCCGATGGAGTGGGCGTTCTCCGGTCCGTACGCACTGGCACAGCGGATGGGCGGGGAAGATCTGGACGCCCATGAGATCGCCGTGTACGACCCCGAGGCCTTCATCGAACTCTTCACCGACAAGCCCGCTCTGCACCGCTATCCCGGTTCCATGGCCAAGCGGGTGCAGCAGCTGTGCCAGTACCTGGTGGCTCAGTACGACGGCGAGGCGAGCGCGGTGTGGACCGGGGCCACCACCGGAGCGGAGCTGCGGAAACGGCTCAACGCCCTGCCCGGGTTCGGCACCCAGAAGGCGCAGATCTTCCTCGCGCTGCTGGGCAAGCAGTTCGGTGTCCGGCCGCCGGGCTGGCGGGAGGCGGCGGGAGCGTACGGGGAGGAGGGCTCCCGCCGTTCCGTCGCCGACATCACCGGGCCCGAGTCGCTCGTCGAGGTCCGCGCCTTCAAGCAGGAGGCCAAGCAGGCGGCGAAGGCCGCGAAGGCGGCGGCCAAGGCGAGGTGAGCCCGAGCACGTCATTCGGCGGACGCGGGGCATGCGGGGCGGGTCGTGCGGACGGCCGGGGCGCGGCGGCAGGTGTCGGCGCGCCCCCGCCGGTTCGGTGCTCGCCGCCCTGCGGGTACCACCGCGCGCACGCCCCTTCGCGCCCTCGCGCGTGCCCTCGCACGCGCTGTCGCTCTCGAGCGTCGCGGGCCCAATTCCGGCATGGGCGCTTTTATGCCGCCTCGGCCCGCAGCGCAGTCCCGCCCCGTGGCTGCGCCCGGCGGCCCTTGACCGGTAGGCTTTCCGTGTGATCTTCAAGCGCATCGGAAATGGGCAGCCCTATCCCGACCACGGCCGGGAAAGCACCCGGCAGTGGGCGGATGTCGCGCCGCGCCCGGTCCGCCTCGACCAGCTCGTGACCACCAAGGGTCAGCTGGACCTCGAAACGCTCCTCGCCGAGGACTCCACCTTCTACGGCGACCTGTTCGCGCACGTCGTGAAGTGGCAGGGCGACCTCTACCTGGAGGACGGACTGCACCGCGCGGTGCGCGCGGCCCTCCAGCAGCGCCAGGTGCTGCACGCCCGCGTGCTCGACCTCGGCTGAGAACCCGGCGCGCGTTCGACTCCGACGGGGTTCGTTCGGGTGCTTTCCCACCCGGACGGGTGCGATCCGTCGATCATCAAATAGTCATCATCCCCAGGTCGCACTACGCTGCGCCCATGAGCATGCTCACTCCCCCCGGCATGGGCGGAAAGTACCGCATCACGGGTGACAAGTACCCGCGCATGCGGCGCCCCCGCCGCCGCAGCAGACTGGTCCTCGCGGCCACCGCCTCCGTGGTCGCCCTCGGGCTCGCCGGATGGGGCACGCTGCAGCTCATCGACGTCTTCACGGGCGGCGACAAGCAGGCCAGCGCCGCCGACCGCACGGCGGCCTGCCCGACCGTCCGGCCGTCCGCGCCCGCGAAGGTCCTGCCGCAGCCCGCGAAAATCACGGTCAACGTCTACAACGCGACCCCTCGTGGCGGACTGGCCAAGGCTGCGGCCGACGAGCTGAAGAAGCGCGGCTTCACCATCGGCAAGGTGGGCAACGCCGCCGCCGCGTACGACAAGAAGGTCGCCGGGACCGCCCTGCTGCTGGGCGCACCGACCGCGGTCAACGGCACGTTCCCGGTGCTCGGCACGCAGCTGCCCGGTGCGGGGACGAAGACCGACGCCCGCAAGGGCGCGGACGTCGATCTGATTATCGGTACGAAGTTCACGGCGTTCAGCACCCCGCAGGCAGCGGCCACCGCGCTGACCGCCCTGACGAAGCCGGCCCCGTCACCGTCCTCCTGCTGACGGCCGACTGACCGACCGGCGGACTGACCGACTGGCTGACCGACCGACCGACTGGCCGACTGGCCGACTGGCCGACTGGCCGACTGCCCAAAACGCAACGCGACGGCCGGGGTGCTCCAAGGAGCGCCCCGGCCGTCAGCCGTTCAACCGTGCCGGTTCGGGATTCCTAGCCGGCGGTGCCGTACATCCGGTCCCCGGCGTCGCCGAGACCCGGCACGATGTAGCCGTTCTCGTTGAGCCGCTCGTCGACCGAGGCGGTGACCACGGTGACCGGCGTCCCCGCCAGCTCGCGCTCCATCACCTCGACGCCCTCGGGCGCCGCGAGCAGCACGACCGCGGTGACGTCGTCCGCCCCGCGCTTGATCAGCTCCCGGATGGCCGCGACCAGCGTGCCGCCGGTGGCCAGCATCGGGTCCAGGACGTACACCTGGCGGCCCGAGAGGTCCTCCGGCATGCGCGTCGCGTACGTGGACGCCTGGAGCGTCTCCTCGTCGCGGATCATGCCGAGGAAGCCCACCTCGGCGGTCGGCAGCAGCCGCACCATGCCGTCGAGCATGCCGAGGCCGGCCCGCAGGATCGGCACGACCAGGGGCCGCGGGTGCGACAGCTTCACTCCGGTGGTGGGTGTCACCGGGGTCTCGATGTCGACCTGTTCGGTACGCACATCGCGGGTCGCCTCGTACGCGAGCAGGGTGACCAGCTCGTCGGCGAGGCGCCGGAAGGTCGGGGAGTCGGTGCGCTTGTCGCGCAGGGTGGTGAGTTTGTGCGCGACCAGCGGGTGGTCGACGACGTGGATCCGCATGGCACCAACAGTAACCGCGCCGCCCGCACCCGTGCGCTGGCATCAAGCGCACGTTCGGGGGGAAGGTGGGGGCATACGGACCCAGCCATGGGGGTGACGAGCCGATGCCGGACGGGGCGCAGCAGAAGCGGGACGCGCAGAGCCCGCTGGACGCGCGGGACGCGCCGGAGACCGACGCGCAGCGCCGCAGGCGGCGCGCCCAGTTCCTCCGCGAGCTTCACGAGGCCAAGGCACTCCGCGACCGGGTCCAGCCGCGCCGGGTCAAGGCCGCCAGAATGCGCCAGGCCATGCGGATGCGGACGTTCCGCTGGTAGCCGTCCGGCCGTCGGAAGAACCCCCAGGTGGCGGCGCCGGAGAGAACTGATGGCCGACGCAACGGCGGAACTGCTCTCCTGAAGCCCTCGTTTCTGCCACGATTCCGATGGGCGGGACGCAGGGCAGCCGGACCACCGACTGCCCTCCCGCCGGATCGAACACACCCCGGGTCTCTCGCTGGGATCGCCGGCCCTCTCCGGTCCGGCCCGATCCGAACGAGAGTCCCCGAGACCAGTGGGAGAGTCACGGTGTACTTCGCCGCACTGCTCGCGCGCACCGAAGACGGGTGGAAAGCGAGCGACACGGAGCTCGACGATGTGGAGACCCTGTCCGATCTGACGGATCTGGCCCGGGAGGCCTCGGTGGACGAGGACACGGTGCTCGTCTTCATCGAGCAGGAGGACGCCTGGTTCGGCGTCATCCGGGTGGACGGTGAGGAGGACCCGCGCATCTTCGTTTCCCAAGCCTCCGCCGCCGCCCGCTCCTCGTACGGGGAGATCCTGCTCACCGATGAACTGCTCGGCCGCGAACCCGGGGCCGAGGACTCGATCGCCGCACTCGAAGAGCTCGTCGGCCTCGACGGTACGGAGGACGGCGAGCCGGAGGGCCCCGGCCGTTCCCCCGGCCATTCCAACGACGATGACGACGACGGGCCGGACCCCGACGCCGTACCGACGGGTCCGCTCGGCGACACCGGGTTGCTGTCCGACCTCGGGCTCCCCGAGGCGGAGCTGCTGATGCTGCGGACGGACGCCCTGGCGGAGATCGCGGACGCGCTGGGAGCGGCCGAGGACCTGGAGACCGTCCGTTAGGGTCCGCGGGTGACCGAAGCACCGCACCCGCACGATCCGGCCCCAGCACAGCACTCCCCGCATGATCCCGTACGCGACCCGTGGCGGGCGCCCATGCGCCGCGCTCTGGACGAGGCCGGCCGGGCGGCAGCGGCCGGCGACGTGCCGGTCGGCGCCGTCGTCCTCGCCCCGGACGGCACCCTGCTCGCCACGGGCCACAACGAACGCGAGGCGACCGGCGACCCGACCGCGCACGCCGAGATCCTCGCGCTGCGCCGGGCCGCCGCCTCGCTCGGCGAGTGGCGGCTGTCCGGATGCACCCTCGTCGTCACCCTGGAGCCCTGCACGATGTGCGCGGGCGCCCTGGTGCAGTCCCGCGTGGGCCGGGTCGTCTACGGCGCCCGGGACGAGAAGGCCGGAGCGGCCGGCTCGCTCTGGGACGTCGTGCGGGACCGTCGGCTCAATCACCGCCCGGAAGTGATCCCCGGCGTCCTGGAGACGGACTGCGCGGCCCTCCTGACGGCCTTCTTCCGCGACCGCTGACCTGCCGTTCCGCCGCCTTCGCCGCGTTGCCGGGAATCGGATTTCGACGGACGGCCGAGATGGTCTAAGCTCTCTCTCGGTAGCGTGTCCGAGCGGCCGAAGGAGCTCGCCTCGAAAGCGAGTGTGGGGAAACTCACCGAGGGTTCAAATCCCTCCGCTACCGCTCTTGTGAAGGGCCCGACGCACAGCGTCGGGCCCTTCGAGTTTTCCGCCCCGGGTGGCCGCCGGCGCCGTGCGTACGACAGTGGCCCCGGGTATGACGGTGGCCCCGGGTCCGATGGTGGTCGGGGCCGGGGCCATGCGTGAAGTCAGGTCGGGGGAAGCGGCATCGGGGGGACAAGCCGCTCCCCCCGATGAGAACAGGACCTGCCGGTCCTTGCCGCGATCCGGGGGAGGTCGCGGCGCGGACCCCACAGAGGGGTCCTGTTCCTCGCCCCTCGGATTCCTGCCGGAGTCCGCTGGGCTCGTCCACCATCCTGCCGCGTCACAGGGGTCGCACGGGCGGGCGAAGGACCTCGATCTCCGGGTCCTTGGTCCATAAAGATCGAATGAGTGATCGGAAACAGCAGGCCGATACGGCCATGTGTGCGGTTAGACTCGCCCGACCGCGCAGGGGGATCGAAGGGGAGTCAGGGGCTGATGGTGCAAGCGAAGAAGATCGCTCTCTACTTGATAGTCGTCTTCGTGCTCTACACGATCATCACGTCCCCCGCCCGGGCCGCGGACCTCGTCCAGGTAGGGTTCGAGGGCGTTTCGGATGCCGCACAGGGCGTCGGCGACTTCATGTCCGAGCTCGTGAAGTAGGAGTACCCCCATGATCCGCCATCTGGTCCTGTTCAAGCTGAACGACGGCGTCGAGCGGGACGAACCGCGGGTCGTCGCGGGCGCCGAGGCCTTCCGGACACTGGCGGAGAAGGTGCCGGGGCTGGAGTTCTGGGAGTGCGCCTGGAACATCACCGACCGGCCGATCGCCTACGACTTCGCCATCAACTCCGCGGTCGCCGACGAGGCCGCGCTGAAGAGCTACATCGAGCATCCGGCCCACCAGGCGGCCGCCGGACAGTGGCGCGAATTCGCCACCTGGGTGATCGCCGACTACCCGTTCTGACGGCTTCGGCCCTGCGAGCCCCTCACCACGACGGTGAGGGGCTTTTCTTTGTGTTTAAACCGATTCGAGGTCAACACGGCGCTATGGGGTGCTTGCACATAGTGGACATGTCTTGTGATGCTATGACCGCTTTTGACGGACGAGTTGACCGAAGTTGACCGCGAAGGGGTGGCGTCATCGTGCCGGCCAGTACAGCGCCTCAAGTGCCTCCCCAGACCGTGCAGGCCGTCCAGGCCGCCCGGACGACAGCGACGGCACAGGCGCCCCCGGCGCCCCAGACGCCCGAAGGGGTGCAGGCGTCCCAGAGCGTCCAGGCCCCGCAATCGGTCCAGGCGTCGCAGACGATCCAGCTGGAGACGCCCGACGACACCGTCGCGCCCGCCAGGACCCGGGGCGCCGACACCCGGGCGCTCACCCAGGTGCTCTTCGGCCGGCTCCAGGGGCTGGAGCCGGGCACCGCGGAGCACGGCCGGGTCCGGGCGGCGCTGATCGAGGCGAACCTGCCCCTCGTGCGGTACGCCGCCGCGCGGTTCCGCAGCCGCAACGAGCCGATGGAGGACGTCGTCCAGGTCGGCACCATCGGCCTGATCAACGCCATCGACCGGTTCGACCCCGAGCGCGGGGTCCAGTTCCCCACCTTCGCGATGCCGACCGTCGTCGGTGAGATCAAGCGGTACTTCCGGGACAACGTGCGGACCGTCCACGTACCGCGCCGGCTGCACGAGCTCTGGGTGCAGGTCACCGGGGCCACCGAGGACCTGACGACCGCTCACGGCCGCTCCCCCACCACCGCGGAGATCGCCGAACGGCTGAGGATCTCCGAGGACGAGGTGCTGGCCTGCATCGAGGCGGGCCGCTCGTACCACGCGACCTCGCTCGAAGCCGCCCAGGAGGGCGACGGGCTGCCCGGCCTGCTGGACCGGCTCGGCTACGAGGACCCCGCCCTCGCCGGCGTCGAGCACCGCGACCTGGTCCGGCATCTGCTCGTACAGCTGCCCGAACGCGAACAGCGCATCCTGCTGCTGCGCTACTACAGCAACCTGACGCAGTCACAGATCAGCGCCGAACTCGGGGTCTCACAGATGCATGTGTCAAGACTCCTGGCCCGAAGTTTCGCCCGACTGCGATCCGCAAACAGGATCGAAGCGTAACCGGATCGGGTAGACCGGTCCCGGGGCGTTCCCCGCGGACCAAATGCCGTACACCCCTTGTTAACTGGGCAGACTCCCCCAGAACTTGTCGACAAGTCACTACAGCGCGTTGCCGACATGTGACATTCTGCGGGAACCGCGTTTGCCGCAGCCTCCCCTCCGGTATTCAGGTGGAGGCAGCGTTCCTCCGATGGTCGCGGCCACCGCGACCGTCCGCGACCTCAAGGGGGTGGCATGTCCGCAGAACAGGGCAGCTCGAAGGTGCTCACGCTCACCAAGAGCGCACCGGCACCCGTTGTGCTCACCAGCTCGTCGGAAGCCATCGACACCCGCACGCTGTCCCGCTCCCTGTTCCTGCGGCTCGCCGCGCTGGGTCCCGCACCGGGCCCCGGAGGAACGGACACTCCGGAGCGCGTCTATGTGCGGGACACACTCATCGAACTCAACCTGCCGCTGGTGCGTTATGCCGCGGCACGGTTCCGCAGCCGCAACGAACCGATGGAGGACATCGTCCAGGTCGGCACGATCGGCCTGATCAAGGCGATCGACCGGTTCGACTGCGAACGCGGCGTGGAGTTCCCCACGTTCGCGATGCCCACGGTCGTCGGCGAGATCAAGCGCTTCTTCCGCGACACCTCGTGGTCGGTGCGGGTGCCACGCCGGCTCCAGGAGCTGCGGCTCGCCCTCACCAAGACCAGTGACGAGCTCGCCCAGAAGCTGGACCGCTCGCCGACCGTTCCGGAGCTGGCCAAGGCGCTCGGAGTATCCGAGGAGGACGTCGTCGACGGCCTGGCCGTCGGCAACGCCTACACCGCCTCCTCGCTGGACTCGCCCTCGCTCGAGGACGACGGCGGCGAGGGCTCGCTGGCCGACCGGCTGGGATACGAGGACGCGGCGCTGGAGGGCGTCGAGTACCGCGAGTCGCTCAAGCCGCTGCTGGCCAAACTCCCGCCCCGTGAACGCCAGATCATCATGCTGCGGTTCTTCGCCAACATGACCCAGTCGCAGATCGGCGAGGAGGTCGGCATCTCGCAGATGCACGTCTCCCGGCTCCTGACCCGCACGCTCGCCCAGCTCAGGGAGGGGCTCATCGCCGACTGATCCCGGAACCCCGATGCGAGGGGTTCCGATTTGACGGGCCGTCAGGCACACTGTCGCGATGCGACGTCAGACATGCGGCCGGTCCGGCCGCCGGGGCACAGCGATCACCGCCTCGGCGGCCGTGCTGTGTCTGGGCGCGGCCCTGGCGGGCTGCGGCGGGCAAACGGGGGGCGACGGCTACACGGCGGTCGGCGCGGCCGCTGCGGGCCCGGGGAAGGCGCCCTCGGGGGCCGTGGCGCCCTCGGGCAAGGTCACGCTGATCCCGCTGGACGGGGCCGGGGAGCCGAGCGGGAGCGGCGCCAAGGGCCGTGCGCACGCCTCGGCCTCACCCGGAGCCCCTGGAGCCCCTGGCGCGACGACGGGCCCCGGCGCGGCGGACGGCGGCACGGGAGGCACGGGGGGTTCGGGCGGCGCGGGCACAGCGCGCCCCGGGCCGTCCGGGAGCCCGGACGCTCACGCGGGAGGGCCGGGCGGCACGGCCGCCGGTGGCACGACCACGGGCCCGCCCGGCTCCGGTTCGACAGGCGGGTCCGCGGGCGGCTCCACGGGCTCCACCGGCCCCGCGTCCCCCTCCGCGCCCGGCTCCACCGCCCCCGCCGGGCCCGCCGTCCTCGCGGTCGGCGCCCCCGTGCGCACGGCGGCGGACGAGCGGTGGTGCGAGAAGGTGACCGTGGAGTTCCGCAATACGGGCGGCTCACCGGCCCGTTCGGGCACCGTCACCTTCGCCACGCACATCATCGGCGGCGCGGGGATCGACTGGGCGACCCGGAAATCGACAGCGCCGCTGCCCGCGCCGATCGGCGCGGGAGCGGCGCGGAAGATGACGTACACCGTCTGTGTGGACGCCTGGCGGGTGCCCCTGGGCATGCGGGTCGAGACACGGGACGTGACCGCCGTCTGGAAGTGACGGGGTAGGAAGGGTCAGCCGAGCGCGAGCCAGGCGACCGCGCCGAGCACGATGATCACCGCGACGACGGCGGCGATCAGCCCGGTCCTCGGCCCGGAGGACACGGCGGCCGGCTGCTGCCGGCGCTGCGGCTCGCCCTCGTCGACGAAGGCGCGGAACATCTGGGTGTTGCCTGCCGGGTCGCTGTTGCCCTCGGGACCCTGCGGAGCGTGGGGATTGTGTGCCATGTCGCAGGACCCTAGCGAACTCGGCCGAAGGGCCCAACCCCCGGGCGGTGAAGGGGCGGGGCCGTAACCGGGGAACCGGTGAAGGAGGAGTGGGGAAGCGGGCCGGCCCGCCGCACGCCGTACAGGACCCGTGACGCCGGGTGAAACCCAACCTCCGGTCGGGGAGGTGCAGTTGGGGTGGACGCCGTCCGGCTCGGCACGCACCCTCCCGTATATACGCGCGAAGGGCGACCCCCGCACGGTTCCGGGCCGCGACGGCGGGGGGACCGTCCGGGCGCGGGACCGGAGCGCCCGCCACCCCCGTCCCTGGAGTGGCGCAAGACACACCCGTCACCCGCACACCGCACACGCTGGGCGTTTGACCCGCGCCCTACGCAGCCTTTTGTTTTCCTTTACTTCTGCAAGCCCCTTTTCGTTTGCCTGCAGCAACCAACGGCTTCTATGGTTGCCCTAAGCAACAAGATGACCGGTGAGATGTCTGGGGGTCCCGTGGCCGCGCGGAGTCAGTACGAAGAACTGGCCCGGCAGCTCAGCGCAGTCGGCGCCGTCAAACGGGGACTTGCCCGCATCCTGCCCGCCGAGTGCCCCGGCGGCTCCGCCGCCGTACTGGCTCTGCTGAGCCGGCACGGGGAAATGCGGATCAGCAGACTGGCCGAGTTCCTCGCAGTCGACATGTCGGTGACCAGCCGACACGTGGCTCACGTGGCGGAACGCGGCTGGATCGAGCGATCCCCGGACCCGGCGGACAAGCGCTCGCGCATCCTGCGGCTGACCCCCGCGGGCGAGAGCGTGCTCGACGATCTGAACTGCCGGACGACCGAGATGTTCGCCCACAACCTTCGGGATTGGTCCGACGACGAGGTCGGACAGCTCAACACGTTGCTGGCCCGGCTGCGCGACAGCTTCTCCTGCCGCAGCTCCGACGGGTGCGCCCCCGGAAGGCACAGCGGCGACTGCCGCTCCCGGGCCACCGACAGCCACGACGGCTCGTACACCCGTACACCCGTGTAACAGAAGCAAAGACAAGGATTTAAATGGCTACGACCACACCGACCGGTGTGCGGGGCGGCCACGCCAAGCACGGAGGGAATGAACCCTCCAACGGCGTGCCGATGACACACCGGCAGATCATGGAAGCGCTCACCGGGCTGCTGCTCGGCATGTTCGTGGCGATTCTGTCGTCCACCGTCGTCACCAACGCCCTGCCGGAGATCATCTCCGACCTCGGTGGCGGCCAGAGCGCGTACACCTGGGTCGTCACGGCCTCGCTGCTGGCCATGACGGCGACCACCCCCCTGTGGGGCAAGCTCTCCGACCTGTTCAGCAAGAAGCTGCTGGTCCAGATAGCACTCGTCATCTACGTCGCCGGATCGGTCGTGGCCGGTCTGTCCAACAGCGCCGGCATGCTGATCGTCTGCCGCGTGGTGCAGGGCATCGGCGTCGGCGGTCTGTCCGCCCTCGCCCAGATCGTGATGGCCGCGATGATCGCTCCGCGCGAGCGCGGCCGCTACAGCGGCTACCTCGGCGCGGTCTTCGCCGTCGCCACCGTCGGCGGTCCGCTGCTCGGCGGTGTCATCACCGACACCAGCTGGATGGGCTGGCGCTGGTGCTTCTACGTCGGCGTGCCGTTCGCGGCCATCGCCCTCGTGGTGCTCCAGAAGACCCTGAAGCTCCCGGTCGTCAAGCGTGAGGTCAAGGTCGACTGGACCGGCGCCTTCTTCATCAGCGCCGCCGTCTCGCTCCTGCTCCTCTGGGTGACCTTCGCGGGCGACAAGTACGACTGGATGTCCTGGCAGACGGGCGTGATGCTCGCGGGCTCCGTGCTCCTCGCGCTGCTCTTCGTCTTCACCGAGTCCCGCGCCAGTGAGCCGATCATCCCGCTGCGGCTGTTCCGCAACCGGACCATCACCCTCGCCTCGCTCGCCTCGCTGTTCGTCGGTATCGCGATGTTCGCGGGCACCGTCTTCTTCAGCCAGTACTTCCAGCTGGCACGCGGCAAGTCGCCGACGATGTCCGGCGTGATGACGATCCCGATGATCGGCGGGCTGTTCCTCTCCTCGACCATCTCGGGCCAGGTCATCACGAGGACGGGCCGCTGGAAGGCCTGGCTCGTCTCCGGTGGCTTCCTGATCACGGCCGGCCTCGGTCTGCTCGGCACCATCCGGTACGACACCGCCTACTGGCACATCGCGATCTACATGTTCCTCATGGGTCTCGGCGTCGGCATGATGATGCAGAACCTGGTGCTCGCCACCCAGAACCAGGTCGACCCCAAGGACCTCGGTTCGGCCAGCTCCGTCGTCACCTTCTTCCGTTCGCTCGGTGGCGCCATCGGCGTCTCGGCGCTGGGCGCCGTCATGGCGAACCGTGTCTCGCACTACGTGAAGGACGGCCTGTCGGACCTCGGTCCCCAGGCCGGTTCCGCGGGCACCGGCGGCGGGGGCATCCCCAACCTGGACACGCTGCCCGCACCGATCCGTACGGTCGTCGAGTCCGCCTACGGGCACGGCATCGGTGACGTCTTCCTGTACGCCGCTCCGGCCGCGCTGCTCGCCTTCCTGATCACGATCTTCATCAAGGAGGTCGCGCTGAAGACCAACGCGGCCAACGACGCTCCGGCCCCGGCCGAGACGGTGGAGCTCGCCGAGGCACCGGCCGGTACCACCGCACTCATCTCCGAGGGGACGGCCGGGGTCATCGCGGTCGACGCTCCGCCGGCCGCTCCGGTGGCCACCGTGCAGGGCACCGCGGTCCGCGGTGTGGTGCGCGGCGCCGAGGGCGCGCCCGTGGGCCGGGCCGCCGTCACGCTGATCTCGCTGGGCGGCAGGCAGCTGGGCATCTCGGCCGCGCAGGCCGACGGCAGCTACGGTCTGGACGCCCCGGGCGCCGGTTCGTACGTGCTGATCGCGTCGGCCGACGGCTTCCAGCCGCAGGCGTCGACCGTGGTCGTGGGCGACGAGCCCCTCTCGTACGACATCCTGCTCGCCGGTACGAGCGGCCTGGCCGGGTCCGTACGGGCCGCCGAGGGCGGTCAGCCGGTCGAGGGCGCCATGGTCATCGTGACCGATGTGCGCGGCGACGTACTGGCCACCGGCAAGTCCGGCGACGCGGGCGAGTTCACCTTCGGTGAGCTGGTCCCCGGCGCGGTGACCGTCGCGGTCAACGCGGCCGGCTTCCGTCCGCTGGCGCTGCCGGTGGAGATCGGCGGCCAGGGTGTCACCCGCGTCGACGCCGCACTGCGGTCCGGTGCGCTGGTGCAGGGTGTCGTGCGGGCCGGTTCCGGCCGGCGTCCGCTGCCCGACGCCCGCGTCACGCTGATCGACGCGGCCGGCAACGTCATCGCCACCTCGACGACCGGGGAGGACGGGGCGTACGCCTTCACCGACCTGGACGCGGGCGAGTACTCGGTCATCGCGACCGGCTACCCGCCGGTGGCCGGCGCCCTGACCGTGGCCGGTCACGGGGTCGACGGCCACGACATCGAGCTCGCCCACCCGGGCGAGTAACCGGTCCGGGGAATTCTCCCGGACACGTAAGACCCCTGGCGGGACGGCACTTCGAGCGGAGAGTCTGTCCTGGCCGGCGGAAAATGGGCCCCGGCGGTGGGGACGGCAGGCAGGGGACGGCCTGCCGTCCCCGCCCCGGGGCCCGACTCATTGAGTGACCCGTTCGGTCAAGCGGACGTGTCATTGAGCAAGGAGAGATATCGGGATGGGACTTCGCGCACAGGTACGCACGCGGGACGGCTGGGCTGTCCAGCACGCGATCGTGACGGTCACCGACATGACCGGTACGCAGGTGCTGCGGGCCGCCGCCGACGAGGACGGGGCGGTGCGCACCGACACCCCGCTGTCCGCCGGCGCTTACACCGTGATCGTGACGGCGGTCGGGTACGCCCCCGCCGCCTCCACCGCCCTCGTCACGGCGAGCGGCCGGGTCGAGGCCGGCACCGTGGTGCTGGCCCGCCAGGGCGGTGTGGAGCTGCCGCCGCCGGGCGCCTGGTCGCTGGATCCGGCGCACTCCTCCGTGGGCGCGGTCGCGCAGCACCTGGGGATCTCCAGCGTGCACGGCCGGTTCACCGATTTCGGCGGCCGGATCGAGATCGCCGAGGACGTCCAGCTCTCCCGCGTGGACGCGGTCATCAACGCGGGAAGCATCGACACCGGCAACGGCATGCGGGACAAGCACCTGCGGTCCCCGGACTTCCTCGACACGGACCGGTTCCCGGAGATCACCTACCGCTCCACCGGGCTGACGCCGGCCGGCCCCGACCGCTGGACCGTGCACGGCGAGCTGTCGCTGCACGGCGTGGAGCGTCCGGTCGACCTGGACCTGAGCTACCTGGGCACCGGCCCCGACCCGTGGGGCGGCGTCCGCGCGGCGTTCCGTGCCACGGCCGAGCTGCGCCGCGAGGACTTCGCCATGAACTACAACCAGGTGGTCCAGGCGGGCATCTCGGCGATCGGCACGACGCTGCGGGTGGAACTCGACATCCAGACCGTGCAGGGCGATTCCCTGCCGGCCGTCTGACCGCACGGTCGTAGGGTCGGTTCCATGGCATCCAACATCGCGACCAACACCGCCGTGGAACTCGACGACTTGCTGGCGTTCGTACGGCCCCGGCACCGGGCGATCCTGCTGACCACCCGGTCCGACGGCCGCCCCCAGGGCTCCCCGCTCACCTGCGGCGTCGACGACGCGGGCCGGATCGTCGTCTCGACCTACCCGGAACGCGCCAAGACCCGCAACGCGAAGCGGGACGAGCGGGTGAGCGTGATCGTCCTGTCGGACGAGTGGAACGGACCCTGGGTACAGATCGACGGCTCGGCCGAGGTGATCGACTCACCGGACTCGGTCGAGCCGCTCGTCGAGTACTTCCGGAACATCTCGGGGGAGCACCCCGACTGGGACGAATACCGGGCGGCGATGCTCAAGCAGGGCAAGTCGATCATCAGGATCACCCCGGAGCGGTGGAGTCCGATCGCCACGGGCGGCTTCCCCGCCCACCTGGCCGAAGGCAGCTGACCGCGGTGGCTGTCGCGCTCCCTCGGCCCGGACCGCTCTCCCGGGCCCGGCTGCTGGCCGGGCCCGAGGTCGGCCCCGGCCTGGTGGACGCCCTGGCACGGGCCACCGGGCGCCCCGTGGAGCGCGGTGACCGCGCCGACGGCCGTCCCTGTGTGTACGTGGGGGCCTCGCTGCCCGAGGCGCTGCGCGGGAACGGCCTGGTGTGGTTCCACAGCGTGAACGCCGGTACGGACGCCCTGCTGAAGGCCGGCCCGTGGCCGGCCGGGGCACTGCTCACCCGGACGGTGGGCCGGATGGGCGAGCGGATCGCGCAGTACGTGCTGGCCTGGGTGCTGGCGGAGTGCCAGTCGGTCCCGGAGTTCGCCGCGCAGCACGCCCGCGCCGAGTGGCGCCGCCTCCCCTCGGAGCTCGCGGCCGGGCAGACGGCCGTGGTGCACGGCACCGGACGGATCGGCTCGGCCGTCGCCGGGCTGCTGCGGTCGTGCGGCATCCGGACCGTGGGCGTGGTCCGCTCCCCCCGCGAGGTGCCGCCGGGCTTCGACGCGGTGGCCGTGGCGGACGAGCCGGTGGCCGCCCGCTGGGTGATCGCCGCGCTGCCGCTGACGGACGCGACGGCCGGGTACTTCGGGGCGGACCGGTTCGCGGCCATGGGCGGGGCCACGTTCGTCAACGTGGGGCGCGGCGCGACCGTGGACCTGGTGGCGCTTGAGGCCGCGCTGCACACGGGCGCCGTGGGACGTGCGGTGCTCGACGTGCTGCCCGAGGAGCCCGCCGCGCCCGGCGACCCGTGCTGGCGGCTGCCCCGTACGGTGATCACCTCGCACTCCGCGGGCATCACGGCGGACGACGACGTCGTCACGGACTTCACGGCCTGCCTGGCCGACCTCATGGCGGGCCGGCTTCCGGCGCTCGCCGTGGACACGGCGCGCGGCTACTGACGGCGGCGGGCGTGGTCCTCCCCGGGGTCCTGGGACCGTTCCCGCTCGCGCATCGCCACGATCCCCGCGATCAGCAGGTCGAGGGCGAACGCGAAGTCCCGCTCGTGCATCTCGTGCACGGTGTCCGCGCCCCGGGCCGCGATGAGGTCCTGCGAGTTCGCCACGAGCGGGCCCGACTGCGGCTCCTCCCGGATGGCCGACATCGCCTGCTGGAAGTACTCGTCCTGGGTGAGCCCCGCCTCGGCGCTGCGCTGGGCGAACTGACCCTCGACGGTGCTGAATCCGTACACGAACTGGAAGACCGCCGAGAGCGCACCGGTCTGCCGCCTCATCGGGAGGCCGGTCGCACGGATCACGTCCTGGATGGCGTACGCCATGAGCATCGCGTGCGGACCCATGTTGAGGAACTTCCCGACGAGCGGGGAGACCCACACATGCCGGACCAGCAGCTGCCGGTAGGCGGCCGCCAGCGCGCGCAGCCGGTCCTCCCAGGGCCCGTCCGCGCGCGGGGGGTCGAGCTCGCTGTAGACCGAGTCGAGGGCCAGTTCCAGCAGGTCGTCCTTGGTGTCGACGTACCAGTAGAGGGACATCGCCGTGACGTTCAGTTCGGCGGCGAGCCGGCGCATGGAGAACTTCGCGAGCCCCTCGGCGTCCAGCAGGCGGACCGTCGCGGCGGTGATCCGGTCGCGGTCGAGCCCCGCGGGCTGGTCCGTCTTCCGGGCGCGCGACGGTGGGCGGTGGTTCAGCCACACGCTCGTCCGGGCAGGGTCCTTCGCGCGGTCGGCCGCGGACACCATGGCGCACTCCCTCGTCTCGCCGGCGGGACGGACCGGCTGCTGCTTCCTCTGCCCCGAAAACGGAGCTGTATGGTCCGGTACGTCCCGCCTGATGCTATGCCGCCGCCGCGGCCGGATCAGCCGCAGCCGATTCTCCTCGCTCCGCCCGGCGCAGCAGTACGGCGGCCAGCAGACCGCCGGCCAGCACGGCCGCCGCCCCGACCAGCATGCTGGTCTCCAGGCCCGAGGAGAACGCGTCCGTGATCCGCTGCCGCTCCGCGTCCCCGCTCGCGGCGGCCAGGGCGGCGGGCAGCGAGGCCGCGCCCACGGCCGAGGGGACCAGCGCCGCGAACCGGGAGTTCAGGACCGCGCCGAGCACCGCGACCCCGAGGCCGTTGCCGCATTCGGCGAGGGTGCCGTTGACCCCGGCGCCGACACCCGCCTTCTCGGGCGGGATCGCGCTCATGATCGCGTTGGCCATGGCGGGCATGGCGAGGGCGATGCCCGCGCCCATGACGAGCAGGCCGAGCAGCGTCCCGCCGTAGCCGTCCCCGCCCAGCAGGGCGATCGCGGCCAGGCCTGCCGCGAGCAGGCCCATGCCCGAGGCGATGGTGACGGGCGTGCCGAGCCTGGGCACCAGCCGTGCGCCGAGACCGGTGAGGTTGAGCGCGACGACGCTCAGGGCCAGCGGAGCCGTCCGCAGACCGGCCTCCAGGGGCCCGTAGCCGAGCACGAACTGGAGCTGCTGGGTGAGCAGGAACAGCGAGCCGCCCATCCCGAACGCGACCAGGATCGCGCCCGCGACCGCGCCGATGAACCGCTGGTTCCGGAAGAAGTGCATGTCCAGCATCGGGTACGGGATGCGCAGCTCCCACAGCACGAATCCGGTGAGCACGGCGACCCCGGTGAAGGCGGTCAGCAGCACCCGGCCGGACGTCCAGCCGTGTCCGGGGCCGGAGATGATCGCGTACACGACCGCGGCCATGCCGACGGTGGAGAGCAGCGCGCCGAGCAGGTCGGGGCGCTCCCCGCTCGGGTTCTTCGACTCCGGGACCAGGCGCGCCACGGCCACCAGGCCGATCACGGCGACCGGGATGTTGATCAGGAAGATCGCACCCCACCAGAAGTGGTCGAGCATCACCCCGCCGATCAGCGGCCCGACGGCGAAGCCGAGTGAACTGACGGTCGACCAGATGCCGATCGCCTTCACCCGCTCGCTGTCGTCGAAGATCTGGACGATGACGGCGAGGGTCGTGGTCATCAGCAGCGCTCCGCCGATGCCCATCCCGGCCCGGGCGGCGATCAGTTGAGCGGATGACTGGGCGAGCCCGGCGACCAGCGAGCCGATCCCGAACAGCGCGAGCCCGGCGATCAGCATCTTCTTGCGGCCGTAGCGGTCGGCGGAGCTGCCGGCGGTCAGCAGCAGCCCCGACTGCACGAGCGAGTAGGCGTTGATCATCCACTGCACGTCGGCGGTGGAGGCGTCGAGCTCCCGGGTGAGGGAGGGGATGGCGACGTTGAGGACGGTGTTGTCGAGCAGCACGGTGAGCTGGGCGAGGCAGATGACGCCGAGGATCAGCCAGCGCTGTGGATGGCTCGGCGCCGAAAGGCGGTTCGGCTCGGCGGAGGTCGCCGTCATACGGACTCCCAGGCGGTTCGGTCAGGTCGTGTGCGGGGGCGTGTGCGGGTCTCTTATACGGTGTACAGGGAAGCGCTGTACACCGTATAGCCGTGCAGGGGACACGTACAACCGACTTTCCCGCGATACGGTGCCGGTCACTGATCCGACAAGGGCTGGAGTGGCATGTCACTGCGTCGTCGTACGGTGGAAGTCCTGCTGGCCGCGGGCTTGTTGGGGACGGCGCTCGCGCCTCCCGCGGCAGCCGCGGGGCACGGTCAGGGGCAGTTGGTGCCCCTGCGCGTCGCCACGTACAACATCCATGCGGGGGCCGGCATGGACAACGTCTTCGATCTCGACCGGCAGGTGGCCGAGCTCCGCTCACTGGACGCGGACGTGATCGGGCTCCAGGAGGTCGACGTCCACTGGGGCGACCGCAGCCAGGGGCGCGACCTGGCGGCGGAGCTGGCGCAGCGGCTGGGCATGCGGGTGTCGTTCGCCCCGATCTACAGCTTCGATCCGGTGACACCGGGCGCCCCGAGACGCGAGTTCGGCGTCGCCGTGCTCTCCCGGTACCGGATCGTGAGCGCCGAGAACCACGACATCACCCGGCTCTCCACCCAGGACCCCGACCCGGTACCCGCGCTCGCGCCCGGCTTCGGTGAGGTCGTGCTGCGGGTGAAGGGGGTCCCGGTGCACGTGTACGCGACGCACCTCGACTACCGCGGTGACCCGTCCGTACGCATCGCCCAGGTCGCCGACACCCGCCGGATCATGGCCGAGGACCGGGAGTCGGAGCGCCGGCCCGTGCACCAGATCCTGCTCGGCGACTTCAACGCGGCTCCGGCCGCGCCGGAGCTGGCACCGCTGTGGGAGACGCTCACCGACGTCGAGCCGGGCGGTCCCACCTACCCCGCGCTGGATCCGGTGCAGCGGATCGACTACGTGGCGGTCTCGAAGGACACCGTGCGGGTACGCGACGCGGCGGTGGCCGAGACGCTCGCCTCGGACCACCGCCCCGTTGTCGCGGACCTGTTGCTGCGGCGCTGAGCCTCCGCGCCTCAGCCGCTCTTCGGCTGCGTCAGGTCGTAGAACGTGGCGTTGCCGGCCGTGACCTCCTTGAAGGTCTTCTCCACCCAGGTGGAGATCTGCGACGAGGTGCCGCTGCTGCCGCCCATGCCGCCACCGCCGCCCGTCCCGCTGGAGACGAAGTAGTGGATCCGGCCGTCCTCGACGTACTTCCTGAACTGGGAGAGCGTCGGGGACGGGTCGCTCCCGTTGAAGCCACCGATCGCCATCACCGGCTCTCCGGTGGCCAGTTGGTAACTGGCGGCGTTCTGCGAGCCGATGGCCGCGGCCGCCCAGGTGTAGTCGTCCGCGTTCGCCGCCAGGAGCTTCTCGGCCGCGGCGTCGACGGACGCGCCGTTGAGCAGACCGCCCATGCCACCGCCACCGCCGCCTCGGGTGCCTTCACCCGCGCCGGGCATGGCTCCGGGCAGCTGCCCCGGCTGTGTGGTGCCGGTACCGCCCTGCTGCCGGCCCTGGCCGGGCGGGGTGCCGGTCGGGGGCTGTCCCATGCCGCCGCCCCGCTGGGCGCCCTGCTTGCCGCCCTGGCCGGGCGGCTGCATACCGCCACCGCCGCCGGGACCACGGCCTCCACCGCCCCCACCGGGGCCGCCCATCCCACCGGAGGACGGGCCCGCCGTGACGATCGAGCCCTGGTGTCCGGTGTTCAGCGTGCTCACGGTGTACGAGACCGGCCCGGCCAGTGACGCGGCGAAGCCCAGCCCCACGGCGGCGAGCGCCAGCTGACGCCCCAGCCGGGACACGAGCAGCAGGCCCAGCGCGCCGAGGACCCCGGCGATCAGCACCGTCGGCCGCAGCCACGGCTGGTAGTCCGGGGTGCGCCCCAGCAGCACGTAGGACCAGTACGCCGTCACGGCGACCGTTCCCGCGAGCGTGGCGCCCGCCCACCAGCGGGAGCGCTCCTCCCACAGGACCGTGGCGCCCATGCCGATCAGCGCCGCGAGGTAGGGGGCCAGGGCCACCGTGTAGTACTGGTGGAAGATCCCGGCCATGAAGCTGAACACGGCCGCCGTCATCAGCAGCGAGCTGCCCCACGCCAGGAAGGCCGCTCGCGCCGGATCGGTCCTCCTCGCCCGCCAGGTCAGCCAGACACCCGCGACCAGCAGGATCAGTGCGGCCGGCAGCAGCCAGGAGATCTGGCTGCCGATCTCGGAGTTGAACATCCGGCCGATGCCGGTCTCGCCCCACTGACCGCCGGAGCCGCCGCCCGGGCCGCCTCCGCCGCCGACGCTGCCGGTCTCCTCGCCGTTGATCCGGCCGAGCCCGTTGTAGCCGAAGGTCAGCTCCAGGAACGAGTTGTTCTGCGAGCCGCCGATGTACGGACGCGAGGAGGCGGGCCACAGTTCGACGATCGCCACCCACCAGCCGCCGGCCACGGTCATCGCCAGCGCCGAGAGGCCCAGCTGGCCGAACCGCTTGCGCACGGAGACCGGCGCGAACACCGCGTACAGCACCGCCAGCGGCGGCAGGATCAGGAACGCCTGGAGGGTCTTGGACAGGAACGCCAGACCGACCGCCACGCCCGCCCAGACCAGCCACTTGGTACGGCCGTTCTCCATCGCGCGCAGCACGCAGTAGACGGTGGCGGTCATCAGCAGCGCGAGCAGCGCGTCCGGGTTGTTGAACCGGAACATCAGCGCGGCGACGGGCGTGAGCGCGAACACCGCCATGGTGATCAGCCCCGCGGCGGCGCTGAAGCGGCGGCGTACGGAGGCGTAGAGCACGCCTGCCGTGGCCGCCCCCATCAGCACCTGCGGGGCCAGGATCGCCCAGGAGTGGAGGCCGAAGATCCGCACTGACAGGGCCATCGGCCACAGGGTGGCCGGGGGCTTGTCGACGGTGATGGCGTTGGACGAGTCCAGCGAACCGAAGAAGAACGCCTTCCAGCTCTGGCTGCCGGCCTGCACGGCCGCGGAGTAGAAGGAGTTGGCGTAGCCGGAGGCGCCGAGGTTCCACAGGTACGCCAGCGTGATGACGAGCAGCATGGCGAGGAAGGCCGGGCGGGCCCAGCGGGGGTCCTCGGGACGGCCGCGCCACACGCGGTGCGGCAGTGAGCCGCCCGTTCGTCCGCGGCTCGGCGAGCCGGCCGTCTGCGGCGGGGCCGGGAGGTGGTCGAGCGTGGTCATCGGACGTTCCTCAGTTCGTGGTGGGTGTCGTCGGCCGGTACGGCGGCCGGGCGGGGCGCCGGACTGTCCACGGGGCGGGGCGCCGGGTGGGGCGCGTCACCGCCCCGGTCGCGGTCCGGGAAGACCCAGGCGCGGAAGAGCAGGAACCGCAGCACCGTCGCCGCGAGGTTGGCCGCGATCAGCACGGCGAGTTCGGTGCCGTGCGAGGGCGAACCGGAAGCCGCCCCCAGTGCGGCCAGCGAGCCGCTGGTGAGGGCCAGACCGATGGCGAAGACCACCAGGCCCTGCGCCTGGTGGCGTACGGCTCCGCCCCGGCCGCGTACGCCGAACGTGAGCCTCCGGTTCGCCGCCGTGTTGGCGACGGCCGACACCAGCAGCGCTCCGCCGTTGGCGAGCTGCGGGCCGAAGCCCTGCCGGAAGAGCGAGTACAGGGCCAGGTAGACGAGCGTGGAGAGGGCCCCCACGGCGCAGAACCCAACCAGTTGCCGGGCCAGTCCGCCCGGCACCCCGCCGATCCCGCGGTCGCGCGGGTCGTCCCCGAACGGCCGCGCCAGACGGTCCAGCGGCAGCGCGCCGACGGCCAGCGCGCGTCCCACCCGCCACACGCCCTTCAGGTCCTCGGTCGCGGTCCGCACGAGGTGGACCGTCGAGTCCGGGTCGTCGACCCAGTCGACCGGCACCTCGTGGATGCGCAGCCCGGCCCGCTCGGCGAGCACCAGCATCTCGGTGTCGAAGAACCAGCCGGTGTCCTCGACCATCGGCAGCAGCCGCTGCGCGACCTCGCGCCGGATCGCCTTGAACCCGCACTGCGCGTCGCTGAACCGGGCGGCCAGCGACGAGCGCAGGATGATGTTGTAGGCCCGCGAGATGAACTCCCGCTTCGTCCCGCGCACCACCCGCGAACTGCGGGCGAGACGCGAGCCGATGGCCAGGTCGGAGTGCCCGGAGATCAGGGGCGCGACCAGCGGGAGCAGGGCGTTGAGGTCGGTGGAGAGGTCCACGTCCATGTAGGCGAGCACCGGGGCGTCCGAGTGCGACCAGACGGTGCGCAGCGCGCGCCCCCGGCCCTTCTCCTCCAGCCGGTACGAGCGCACCCCGGGCAGTGAGCGGGCGAGGCGCCGCGCCACCTCGGGGGTCCGGTCGGTGCTCGCGTTGTCCGCGACGGTGATCCGGAAGGCGTAGGGGAAGGTCCGCGCGAGATGGTCGTGCAGCCGCAGCACACACGGCTCCAGGTCCTTCTCCTCGTTGTAGACGGGTACCACCACATCGAGTACGGGGGCACCTGCCGCATCGCCCACGCGGGCCAGGAGGTGGTCCCGGGCCGGCAAGGTGCTCCAAGGAGTGTCGGTTCGCATGACGACGACACTCGCCAACCGCGCTGTCACGCCCGTGTGGTGAGCCTGTGGTCCGACTGTGAGTGGATACCGTTCGGCTCGTGGTGGCCCGCGTCCGCCGGCAGGTGGACGGCGAACACCGTGTTCCCCGGCACGGAGCGCACCTCGGCGACCCCGCCGTGCGCGGCGGTGACGGCCTGCACGATGGCGAGCCCGAGCCCCGTCGACCCGGCGTGCCGGGAGCGCGAGGCGTCCCCGCGCGCGAACCGCTCGAAGACGTGCGGCAGCAGATCGGCAGGGATGCCCGGGCCGTTGTCCTGGACCTCCAGGGTGACCCAGGGGTTCCCGGCCGCCGCGAGCACCCGGGCCGTGACCGTGGTCCCGGGCGCGGTGTGCGTACGGGCGTTGGCCAGCAGGTTGACCAGCACCTGCTGGATCCTGGTCGGGTCGGCGCGTACGGTCGCGGGCACCTCGGGAAGCTCCAGCCGCCAGTGATGGGTGGGCCCGGACCCGCTCGGGGAGGGCGCCCGGCCCGCGACGCGTGCGTCGCTCACGGCGTCGACGACGAGCGGTGACAGATCGGTGCTCTCGTACGAGAGCGGCCTGCCGGCGTCCAGCCGGGCGAGCAGCAGCAGATCCTCCACCATGCCCGTCATGCGCTGGGCCTCGGACTCGATCCGTCCCAGCGCGTGCCGGGTGTCGGGGGCGGTGTTCTCCCGGCCGCGCCGGGTGAGTTCGGCGTACCCGCGGATCGAGGCGAGCGGAGTGCGCAGCTCGTGGCTGGCGTCGGCGACGAACTGGCGTACCCGCATCTCGCTCTTCTGCCGCGCGTCCAGGGCCGAACCGACGTGGCCCAGCATCCGGTTGAGGGCCGCACCGACCTGGCCGACCTCGGTGCGCGGATCGGCCTCGGCGTCCGGGACCCGTTCGAAGAGGGCGACCTCGCCGCTGTGCAGCGGGAGTTCGGAGACGCGCGTCGCGGTGGCGGCCACCCGGCGCAGGGGCCGCAGGGCGACCCCGACCATGGCGGCGCCCGCGATCCCGGCGGCGATGAGGCCGGCGCCGGTGACGCAGACCTCGACGAGGATCAGGGTGCTGAGGGCGCCGCTCACCTCCGAGGTCGGGATGCCGACCAGGACGGTCGTGCCACCGCTCGCGGGGGCCGTGGCCCGCACCCGGTAACCCCCCAGTCCGGGCAGCTCGACGTCGTGCGCCCGGCCGTCCGCGGGGATGTGGGCCGCCTCCAGCGCGGCCGTCTGCGCGCCGGTCAGCGGCTCGGTGTTCTCCGAGGCGTCGAAGCCGCCCCGGGCGACCGCCGAATCGGCGACCTCGCCGTCCGCGGTGAGCGCGCCGAACGTCTTGATCGGCTGGCCGCCGCCCATGCCGATGAAGCCGAGCGGGTCCTTGGCCCTGGCCTGGTCCTCGTCCTTGGGCCCGCCGGGCACGGGCGCACCCGGCACCCGCTCGGCCCGCATGGCGATGTCGCGCAGTTGGCCGTCCAGCTTCCCGTACATGTAGGTGTGGAAGGCGATGGCGGTGACCGTGCCGATCACGGCCGCGACGACGGCGATGAGCGACACCGCGGACACCACGAGACGGGTGCGCAGGGTCCACGGCCGCCGCACGCGCTCACTCACCGGGCTTGATGAGATACCCGGCGCCCCGCCGGGTGTGGATCATCGGCGACCGACCCGCGTCGATCTTCTTGCGCAGGTACGAGATGTAGAGCTCGACGACGTTGGCCTGTCCGCCGAAGTCGTAGTTCCAGACCCGGTCCAGGATCTGCGCCTTGCTCAGGACCCGGCGCGGGTTGCGCATCAGGAAGCGCAGCAGCTCGAACTCGGTCGCGGTGAGGTGGATGTTGGCTCCGCCCCGGCTCACGTCGTGGCTGTCCTCGTCCAGCATCAGGTCGCCGACGACGAGCGTCGACTCGCTGCGTACGGCCGCCGTGCCGGACCGCCTGATCAGGCCGCGCAGCCGGGCGACGACCTCCTCCAGGGAGAACGGCTTGGTGACGTAGTCGTCCCCGCCGGCCGTGAGCCCGGCGATCCGGTCCTCCACGGAGTCCCGCGCGGTCAGGAACAGCACGGGCACCTCGGTCAGCTCCCGGCGCAGCCTGCCGAGCACGGCGAGCCCGTCCATGTCGGGGAGCATCACGTCGAGGATCACCGCGTCCGGCCGGAACTCCCGGGCCGTCCGCAGGGCATCGGCCCCGTCCCCGGCGCTGCGCACCTCCCAGCCCTCGTAGCGGAGCGCCATGGAGAGCAGCTCGGCCAGGGGCGCCTCGTCGTCCACGACCAGCACCCGGACGGGGGTCCGGTCCGGCCTGAGCAGTTCGGTACGCCCCTGGGGCGAGGTCGTCGTCGTCATGGCCCCACCCTGTGAGACGCCCCTGAGAGAGTTCTTTCCCGAGTCTGTGAATTACCTGAGAAAGCGCTCGGCGGCCGGACCACCCGGGCGGGCGGCCGGGTGACCGCCGCCTCAGCGGTCGAACAGCACCTTCGCGTTGTCGTGGCAGACCGCCCGCAGCCAGTCGTCCCCGAGCTCCAGCCGCTCCAGGGCGTGCAGCTGGTGGGCGTACGGATACGGGATGTTCGGGAAGTCCGTGCCCAGCAGGATGCGGTCCCCCAGGGCCGCGAGCCGCCCGCGCTCCGCCGCCGGGAAGGGGAGGAAGTCCTCAGTGAAGTCGGTGAACGCCATCGTCGTGTCGAGCCGCACCTCCCGGTACGTCTCGGCGAGCGCCAGGAACTCCGCGTACTCCGGCATCCCCATGTGCGCCACGATCAGCGGCAGCCGGGGGTGCCGGGCGAGCAGCCGGCCGACCGGTCCGGGCCCGGTGTGCTTCCCGGGCGCCGGCCCGGACCCGCAGTGCATCACGACGGGGACCCCGGCCTCGGCGAGCAGCCCCCACACCGGCTCCAGCAGCGGGTCGTTCGGGTCGTACGCGCCGACCTGGAGGTGCGACTTGAGGACCCGCGCCCCGGCGTCGAGGGCCTGGGCCACGTACGTCTCGACGCCCTCCTCCGGGAAGAAGGTCGCGGTGTGCAGGCAGTCGGGCACCCGGCCGGCGAAGTCGGCGGCCCAGCCGTTCAGCCAGGGCGCCATGCCCGCCTTGTGCGGGTAGAGCATCGAGGTGAACCGGAGCACGCCGAACGACCGCAGCAGCGCGAGCCGTTCCTCCTCGTCGTGCCGGTAGGTGATCGGCCACTCCATCCCGGTCAGCGGCCCGACCGAGTCGAAGTACGCCCAGACCTTGCGCAGTACTTGTTCCGGCATGAAATGCGTATGGACGTCGATGATCCCGGGCAGCCCGAGCCGTTCCCAGAACCGCACCACGTCGTCGCGATCGTCATCCATCAGGCGCTCCTGTCCTCTGGGCCACGCTCCGACGATCTCAGAACGACCTGCCCGGCAAGGCGTCGCCCCGAGGCTCAGAACAGCCCGTCCTGCGAAGGGCCACCCCCGACGACGACGGTCGGCACACTCACCCCGGTTCCGATTCCGTTTCCGATTCCGTTTCCGGTGCCGGCCCCGGCCGCCGTCAGTGCCCAGCCGGTCATCAGCCGGGTGTCCACGACGACGACCCCGTCCGCACCGGTGTCCAGATGCAGATCCGGCCCGGCCGCCGCGACCAGCCGCCCCACGACCACGCCGCCGTCCACCAGCCCGGTCACCGCGCGCACCGTTCCGCCCGGCCCGGCCACCCCGCCCGGCCCGTCGATCCCGAAGATCCCCGCATGGTCGACCGCCTCGAACGGCAGCCGCTCCAGCGCCTCGGGCCAGCCGCCCCCGTCGAGCGCCACCGCCCTCCCGTACAGCTCCGCCACCTCGCCGGCCCGCTCACCGGCTCCCGGAAGCTCCGCCCGCACCGCCCGCTTGCGCGCGTACGCGATCCGGTCCGGCACCCCGAGCGCGGCCCGCAGCACCTCCTCGGCCCGCCGCGCCGCCATCAACGGCCCCCGCCCCAGCCAGCTGAAGACCACCGCCCCCTGCTCCCGCAGCCGGGCCGCGCCCCGCTCCTCGGCGGTGATCCCGACCTTCACCATCCCGGCCCCGAACCATGCGAGGTACACGCGGTACGTCCGCGGGTCGTCGGGAATCGTGTCGGCCGCCACCGAATGCGCCCGGTCCAGCCGCCCGCACTCGGCGCATCGCGCGCCCGTACTCCGCTCCGCAACCAGGGCCGCCATCGGGCAGGCGTTCCCCCGCGCCCCGACGCAGGTCCGCTCTCCCGAAGCCCGGAACCCGAGCTCGGTCCCGTACGCAAGGACACTTCCCCGCGTCCGGTGGCCGTTCCGCCACCCGAGCACGGGCCCGTCATGCCCGTCCGGCCACCGCAGGCCGGTGCACTGCCACCCCATGCGTGAACTCCCGGACTCCTGAACGTGAAACGAATGGACGCGAACCCGCCATGGTTCCACATATCGCCATCCAGTGTGATCAGCGTCACACTGGATGGGTGGTGGGCTCGATCCCAGGATCCCTCAGAGGTGTTCGACCATGACCAGCATCAAAGCCACTGATCTCGACAGCCTGCGCTCGAACGTGCGGGGGCCGGTCATCGCGCCGGGGGACGCGGACTACGACACGGGCCGCGGCATCTACAACGCCATGATCGACCGGCGCCCCGCTGCCATCGCGCAGTGCGTGGACGTGGCGGACGTGCGGGCCACCCTCGCCTTCGCCCAGGACACGGGGCTCGACCTCGCCGTACGCGGCGGCGGACACAGCGGGCCGGGGCTGTGCCTGGTCGACGACGGGCTGACCCTCGACCTCTCCCCGATGCGCTGGGTGCGCGTCGACCCCGAGGCCCGAACGGCACAGGTGGGCGGGGGAAGCCAGTTGGGCGACCTGGACCACGCGGCGCACACCTTCGGCCTCGGCGTACCGGCCGGGATCATGTCGACCACGGGCGTGGGCGGCCTCACGCTCGGCGGCGGGCACGGCTATCTGACCCGCGCCTACGGCCTCACGATCGACAGCCTGCTCGCCGCGGACGTCGTACTGGCGGACGGCACCTTCGTCACCGCGTCCGCGACGGACCACCCCGACCTCTTCTGGGCCCTGCGGGGCGGCGGTGGCAACTTCGGCGTGGTCACCTCGTTCACCTACCAGCTGCACCCGGTGGACACGGTCGGCGTGGCGGTGACCGTGTGGCCGGTCGACCGCACGGCCGAAGTACTGCGCTGGTACCGCGACTTCCTGCCCGCCGCACCGGACGACCTGTACGGCTTCTTCGCCCTGCTGACCGTGCCGCCCGGCCCCCCGTTCCCGGAGGAGATCCACGGACAGAAGATGTGCGGCGTCGTCTGGTGCTACACGGGCGACCTCGCGGCAGGCAAGCTGGAGGAGACCCTGTCGGTGGTCAACGAACCGGCACCGCCGGCCTTCCACTTCACCAGCCCCATGCCGTACCCGGCCCTGCAGACCATGTTCGACGGGCTGCTCCCCAAGGGACTCCAGTGGTACTGGCGCGGCGACTTCTTCGACGCGATCTCGGACGAGGCGATCGAGGTGCACGCGAAGTACGGCCGCACCCTCCCCACCGGCCTGTCGACGATGCACCTGTACCCGGTGGACGGAGCGGCCCACCGCGTCGGCTCCGACGCGACCCCCTGGGCCTACCGGGACGCCGTGTGGTCCGGCGTCATCGCCGGCATCGACCCCGATCCCGCCAACGCCGAGGCGATCCGCGAGTGGTGCGTCGACTACTGGACCGAGCTGCACCCGCACTCCATGGGCGGCGCGTACATCAACTTCCTCGGCCAGGCCGAGGCCCCGGACCGGGTCCGGTCCACCTACCGCGGCACCTACGACCGGCTGGCCGCGGTCAAGCACACCTACGACCCGGACAACTTCTTCCACGCCAACCAGAACATCACGCCTGCCGCGGCGTGAAGCGCCCGTACACCGCTACGGACCGCGGCCGGGCCGCCCCGCGGGCGTTAGGATCCGGGCCATGGCCCTGACCGTGCAGGACGTGGAACGGTTCGAGGCCTCCCGGCCGCGCCTGGAGGCCATCGCGTACCGCCTCCTCGGCTCGGCGAGCGAGGCCGAGGACGCCGTGCAGGACACGTTCCTGCGCTGGCAGGGCGCCGACGTCGACCGGATCGAGGTCCTGGAGGCCTGGCTGACGAAGGTCCTCACCAACGTGTGCCTCAACCAGCTCACCTCGGCCCGCGCCCGGCGCGAGACGTACGTGGGCCAGTGGCTGCCCGAGCCGCTGCTCGCCGGGGACCCGATGCTCGGCCCCGCCGACACCGTCGAGCAGCGCGACTCCGTCTCGTACGCCGTTCTCGCCCTCATGGAGCGGCTCTCCCCCAACGAGCGGGCGGTGTACGTCCTGCGGGAGGCCTTCGGCTATCCGCACCGCGAGGTCGCCGAGATCCTCGACATCACCGAGGCCGCCGCCCAGCAGACCTTCCACCGCGCCAGGAAGCACGTCGCGGACGGCACGGCCCGCACCGAGATCGACGAGGCCGCCGCCCGGCGGATCGTCGAGGAGTTCCTCGCGGCCGCGACCAGCGGCCGGACCGAGCCGCTCGTGCGGCTGCTCACCGAGGACGCCATCGCGGTCGGTGACGGCGGCGGCAAGGTCCCGGCCCGCGCCAAGGCGTTCGAGGGCGCCCTCGCGGTCGCGAAGTTCATGCGCGGCCTGTTCAAGCCGGGCAAGGCCCAGCGCGCCCTCGCGGGCGGCACGGTCGAGGTGCACGTCACGAGCGCCAACGGCTCCTCCGCCGTCCTGGCGGTCGTCGACGGCCGGGTCATCGGCGTCATCTGTCCGGAGATCACCGCAGAGGGCATCGCCGCCTTCCGCAGCCAGGTCAACCCCGACAAGCTCGAACGCGCGACCCGGCGGTGGGCCGCCTCCGACCACGGAGACCCCCTGTTCAGCGCCTTCTGATCTCATGTGACGTGCATCACATCGCGGACCTGTCAGGAAACGGCGGGCTGCCCGGTTCAAGGGGCGAACCCGCGCGAGACAGGAGCAGGGAAATGCAGCAGCAGCACCGCATCATCGTCCTCGGAGCCGGATACTCGGGCGCCATCGCCGCCGGCCGCCTCGCCAAGCGACTGCGCCGCGAGGACGTCGCCATCACCCTCGTCAACGCCGAGTCCGACTTCGTCGAGCGCGTCCGGATGCACCAGCTGGCCGTCGGCCAGGACCTCACCCCCAGGCCCTTCGGCAAGATGTTCGCGGGCACCGGCGTCGCCCTGAAGTACGCGAAGGTCACCGCCGTCGACGCCGAGCGCAGGACCGTCGCCGTCATGGACACGGACGGCACCGAGGAACTCGCGTACGACACCCTCGTGTACGCCCTCGGCAGCGGCTGGAACAGCCAGGGCGTCCCCGGTACCGACGAACACGCCCACGAGATCGCCGGCCGCGCCGGGGCGCTCCGGCTGCGGGAGCGCCTGGCCACCCTGGACGCCGGACAGCCGGTGGTCGTCGTCGGCGGCGGCCTCACCGGTCTGGAGGCCGCGACCGAGGTCGCCGAGACCCGCCCGGACCTCGACGTCGCCCTCGCCGCCCGCGGTGAACTCGCCGACTGGCTCTCGCCCAAGGGCCGCCGCCACGTGCGGAAGGTCTTCGGCGGGCTCGGCATCACCGTGCACGAGCACAGCGCCGTCACCGGCGTGACGCCCGACCGCGTCACCACCGCCGACGGCGCGTCCCTCCCGGCAGCGGTCACCGTGTGGACGACCGGCTTCGCGGTCCACCCGATCGCGCGCGCCACCACGCTGGAGGTCACGGACACGGGCCGGATCGTGGTCGACGGGACCATGCGCTCGGTCTCCCACCCGGACGTGTACGCCATCGGCGACGCGGCCCTCGCCATGGGCCCCGGCGACAAGCCGCTGCGGATGTCGTGCGCCTCGGGTGTCCCCGCCGCATGGCAGGCGGCCGACGCCCTCGCCGCACGCCTGACCGGGACGAAGGTGCCGAAGACCCCGCTCCGCTACTTCAACCAGTGCATCTCGCTGGGCCGCAGGGAGGGGCTGATCCAGTACGTCACCGCTGACGACCGCGCCGTCCGGGCGGCTCTGACCGGGCGCCTCGCCGCCTTCTACAAGGAGATGGTCTGCAAGGGCGCGGCCTGGGGCGTCGCCCACCCGACGCTCGGCGTCCCGGCCAGGCGCCGCCCGGTCGTCCGGCCCGAGCCCCGGACGGCACCGGTCTCCGGAGCACCGGCCCCCGCCGCCGAACGCGCCTGACCCGGCCGGCTCAGAGCAGGCGTTCGGGGAGGGGACCCGCGCTGGGGGTGCGGGGGCGGACGCCCTCCCGGGTGACGAACTCGACGTCGCCCAGGGGGTCGGCCGTGACCTCGCCGACGAGCGCGGCGTTCCGGCCGTAGGGGTGTGCGCGCAGGGCGGCCAGGACCGTCCGGACGCGTTCCGGCGGAACGAACAGGCACAGGCAGCCCGCACAGGCCGCGTCCAGCGGCGCGAGGCCGCGGGTGGCGAGGGCCACCCGTGCCTCGTACCGCACGGGCAGCGCGTCCTCGTCGACGCGCAGGGTCAGCCCGCGGCCGGCGGCGCACAGGCGCAGGACCTCCGCGAGGCCCCCGTCGACCACCGGACGGGCGTGGCGGAGGTCGGCGCGGACGGTGCGCAGGAGGCCCGCCAGGGGGGCGCAGTCGCTGGGCACGTGGTGTTCGTAGCCGAGACCGTCGCGCAGGGACACCAGATGGGCCGCGTGGCTGCCCAGCGAACCGGTCACGACGATGCTGTCGCCGGGGCGGACGGTGTCCAGGCCGAGCGGGTGGCCGCCGCGCTCCCCGAACGCGGTCGCGGTGAGGAAGACCCGGTCGGCCTCGCCCGCGCGGACGACCCTGGTGTCCACGGCGGCGACCGCGACCCCGGCCTCGGCGGCGGCGGCGCGCACCGAGGCGGTCAGCCGGTGCACCAGGTCCAGCGGCAGTCCGGCCTCCAGCACGATGCCGAGGGCGAGGTGACGGGGTTCGGCGCCGGCGGCGGCCAGTTCGTTGACGGCGCCGCAGACCGCGAGCCCGCCGATGTCGCCGTTGCCGAAGAAGGGCGGGTCGACGACGTACGTCCCGGTGCGGACCATGACCGCGGGGTCCGGGGCCGGGGCCGTGTCGGCCGGGGTCTGCCGGGCGGGGCCCGGCCGGGGCGGTACCAGGGCCCGGGTGATCAGGTCACGTGCCTCGGGGCCGAACCCGACCTGGGAGGTGTCCCATCCCCGCGTGTACGTCACGCAAGCCCACCCCCCGATGCCCACGGATCATGATCGTGCCCTCATCATCCTGCGGCGGTGGGGCCCCGCATACCCGTGTCGGTGTCCGCTCCCCTGATCAGGGGTCAGTAGGGGCGGTCGTACCCGCGCAGGAGAAGGACGGCCGCGACGGCGGCCAGGGCGGGGAGGGCCCCGAAGCCCGCCAGGATGCCGATCTGGGCCGTCGTGGTCTGCTCGGCGGCGTGGCCGGTGCCGGAGGAGACGTATCCGGAGAGCTGGAGGACCAGGCCGTAGAGGAAGGGGCCGAGGGCCACGCCGAGGCCCTCGCAGGTGGTGAACACCCCGGAGAGGACGCCGCCGCGGTGGCGGTCGGTGCGGGCGGTGTCGCGGGCGATGCAGTCCGGCAGCATCGCGTACAGGAACAGGAGCTGGCCCGCGTGCCCGGTGCCGGCCAACGCCATGCTGAGCAGCACCACACCCTCCGGCAGGACCGGGGACGCGAGGAAGAGCACACAGCCGGCGGTGAACAGGGCGGTGGCGACGGCGTATCCGCGGGGGCCGCGCAGCCGTGACCACAGGGGCATGGTCAGGAGGTTGGGGGCGACGAACGCGGCCACGAGGGCGCCGACCCCGGAGGAGTCGTGGAGAATGTGCCGGGCGAAGTACGGGGCGCCCGCGAGGAGGACGCCGGTGGCGACGGACTGGGCGACCACGCAGCGGAGCAGGGCCATGAACGGCGGATGGGCGCGGGCGGCGGCGAACTGGGCGCGCAGGGTGTGCTCGTGCGCGTCGGCGGGGGTGCGGGCGGTGCCGGCCGTTGTGCGGGGGGCGGCCTCGTCCCTGTTCGCCGTACGGGCCGAGTCGTGTGGTGTCTGTGCCGTACGGGCCGTGCCGGAGAACACCCACAGGGTGCCGAGGGCGATGACCGTCGCGCCGAACAGGCCGGCCCAGCGGTGCCCCACGAGCCCGCCCCCGCCCGCGTCGACGAGGACCGGGGAGAGCGCGCCGGTGACGAGGGCCGCGACGCCGATGACGGCGACCCGGCCGGCCACCAGCCGCACGCGGTGCTCCTCGCGATCCGCGAGCTCGGCGGGCATCGCGGCGTACGGCACCTGGAAGAAGGCGAAGGCCGTCGCGGTGAGCAGGTAACCGGTCGCGGTGAGCCAGGCACCGGCGGAGCCGGGCAGCAGGCCCGAGAAGGTCAGCGCGAAAGCCAGGGCCATGGCGAGCCCGCCCCCGAGCACGTACGGGCGGCGGGCGCCCCAGCGGGTCCTCGTACGGTCGCTGGCGCGGCCGACCAGCGGGTTGAGCACGGCGTCCCACGCCTTGGGCACGAAGACGATCACCCCGGCCAGCGCCGCCCCGACGCCCAGCGTGTCCGTGAGGTACGGGAGCAGCAGGAGCCCCGGCAGGGTGGTGAACGTGCCGGTGACGAGCGCTCCGGAGGCGTAGCCGAGCCGCAGCCGGCGCGTCGGGCCGCCGGCGCGCGTCGCAGCCGTGGCACCGGGCGGGGCGGGCCGGGCGGCGTCGGTGTCCGTGGTGGGCATCGGGGTGTCCTCCTCCGGAAGTCCCGCCGCGGGTGTGTCCGGGGCGGGGCTGTCGGAGGCAGCATGACCGCCCGCGCATGGATACCGCTTAAGCCCCGGCGCGACGGGCGGCGTGCGCGGGCGCACCTTCCTGCCATGCACGTTGTGGCCGCCGAGGACGGGTGGCTGGGGCTTGTCAGGGCGCTCCACCATGTGCCGAGAGAAGGAGAGGGACATGACAGTCGACAACCGCACGACCTCGGCTCCCGTCATCCACGGACGTGCGACAGCGGCAGTGACCCGGGAGGCGTCCACGGGGATCGCACACCACCTGATCCACCGGCCGTCCCCGCGGGCCTACTTCGCCCTCGACGCGCCCAGCCCGGGCGAGGAGCACTTCACCCTCGTCGGCGAGACGCCCGTCGCCCACCCGCTCTTCAACGACGGCCCCGGACACTTCCACGACCTCCAGATCGCGACCGGAACCGTCCGTGAGGTCGGCGAGCTAGTCGGCCACCGCTACTTCGGTGTGCCCGAGGACCGGCCCGGGCTCTTCTACCGGTTCGCGCTCGACCTCACCGATCTCTCCGCCTGGCGCACGGACCCCGCGGGCGGCCCGCCCGTGATCATGGAGACGGCGATCCGGGCCCGGCCCGCGAACGTGGTCGCCGAGGTGCCGCGCGGGCTCGACTTCCATCTGGACGTGCGGATCGACGGCCGTTCGTGCGCCACCGGCTCGGCCGGGATGGTCTTCCTCATGCCGAAGCTGTACCGCAAGCACGTGGCGCACGCCCGGGAGGCCATGCGCGCCGTGCCGGAACTCGGCGACGCCCCGGACGGACCGCCGAGGCCGGCCGACGCCGACGAGGTGAGCCGTCACGCGGAGGGCAACGTCGTGATCAGCGAGCCCACCGACGCCTCCCGGGGGCGGATCAGCACCTGGGTGCTGTCCGCGCCGGTCAGCCCCGTGTTCGACGACGCGGACGAGGGGCCGCGGGGGCAGTTCTCCGGTCTGCACCTGCTGGAGGCGCTGCGCCAGAGCTCTCTGCTCACGGCGGGCCGCGCCCACGGGCTGGAGCCGGCCCGGAGCACCCTCGGGGCCTGCCAGGTGCACTTCCGCGGGCAGGCGGCACGTGATCTGCCGCTGCGCTGCGTGGCGGTGGCCGGTCCGCTCGGCCGGGACGCCGAGGGCCGGCCGACGGTGCCGGTCACGCTGACGCTGACGCAGCAGCGGTGGGCGGTCGCCGAGGCCCGTACGTCCGTGGTCCAGGACTACTGAGCGCATGGGCTCGGTGCGTTTCGGCATTCTGGGCCCCCTGGAGGCCGGCGGCGGTGTGCCGCAGGCCGCCAAGCTGCGCGGCGTCCTCGGGACGCTGCTGGTCCGGGCGAACGAGGTCGTGTCGGTGGACAGCCTCGTCGACGAGCTGTGGCCCGACTCTCCCCCGCGCACCGCCACGACGACGCTCCAGGTGTACGTGTCCCACCTGCGCAAGTCGCTGCGTACCGCCGACCCGCGGGGCGGCGACGAGGTGCTGGTGACCCGCCGGCCGGGTTACCTGCTCCGGGTGGCACCCGACGAGCTCGACAGCACGGCCTTCGAGGAGCTGTCCCGGCTCGGCCACCAGGCCCTGCTGGACGGGGACTTCGCCACCGCGGCCGAGCACCAGCGGCGCGCGCTCGCCCTGTGGCGCGGGCCCCTGCTGTCCGACATCCCGCACGGGCCGCTGATGGACGGCGCGTCCGTACGCCTGGAGGAGACGCGCACCACGGCGCTCGACGAACGCGTGCGGGCCGAGCTCCACCTGGGGATGCACCGCGAACTCGTCGCCGAACTCCATGAACTGGCCGCCGAACACCCGCTGCGCGAGGAGTTCCACGCCCACCTGATGGTGGCGCTGTACCGGTGCGGGCGGCAGGCGGAGGCGCTGCGCGTGTTCGCGCGGCTGCGGCAGACCCTGGTGGAGGAGCTCGGCATCGAACCGGGCCCCAGGTCCCGCCGGCTCCAGCGGCTCATCCTGGAGGGCGACCGCGAACTGGCCCGGCCCGGGGCGGCCGACAGGCCCACCGGGCCCGCCGGCGGCCGGCGCGGCGAGGACGCGCTGCCGGCCACCGACCCCTGGTTCACCGGACGCACGGACGAACTCGCCCTGGTGGAAAGGCTGCTGCGCCGCGCGTCGGAGTCGGGCGGTGACCCCGTCGCCGTGACGGGCATGCCGGGCACCGGGAAGACGGCACTGGCGGTCGAGGCCGCGCACCGGGTGGCCGACGCCTTCCCCGGCGGTGTGCGCTTCGTGGACCTGGCGGGCGGCGGGCGGCCGCCCCTGCCGGGGCCCGCCCGGGCCGGGCGGGCGCTGCTGGTCGTGGACGGGGTGACCTCCGAGGCGCAGATACGGCCCCTGCTGCCGCTGGGTCACGTCGTGCTGCTCACCGCGTGCCGGGTACCGGCCGGTCTTCCGGGGCTGCGCACGGTGCTGTTGGGGCCCTGGCGCCCCGAGGAGTCACGCCGCCTCGTCCGGCTCTTCGAGGGGCACGACGAGGACCGCGACGGCAACCGCGTCGCACCCGGCACCGTCACCGCCGTGGCCGAGCTCTGCGGGTGGCTCCCACTCGCCGTACGGGCCGCCGCCGCCCAGCTCGCGGCCCGGCCGCACTGGACCCCGGCCACCCTCGTCGCCCGGCTGCGCGCGGAGGACGGCCGGCTCGACGCGTTGCGCACCGGCGACATGGACGTACGGGCCCGGCTCATGACGGCGTACGAGGCGTGCCCGGCCGACCGGCGGCGGGAGTTCCGCCTGCTGTCCCTCCTGCCGCCGGGCCCCTTCGGCGTCCCGCACGCCGCTGCCGCGCTGGGCCTCACCGGGGCGGGGGCGCTCGCCGCCCTCGAAGCGCTGGCAGACGCCCGGCTGGTGGAGGCGGACCACGACGACTGGCGGCTCCCGGAGTTGTTGCGGCTGCTCGCCGCGGAGCGCCTGGCCGGGGAGGACGGTCCGCAGGCCGTGCGCGCGGCGGCGCACCGCGTGTGCCAGGCGTACGCGCAGGCCGCGGTGGGGCCCCGTCGCACGGCGGAGCCCGACGCGGCCGGCCTCGCCCGGCTGGCGCGCACGGCGTACGACGCCGGGCTGTGGGAGCTCACGGTACGGCTGACGGACGGCCTCGCCGGCCGCGCGCAGGAGGACGCGGCGGCCGAGGAGGCCTGCTACGCCCTGGCCCTGGACGCCGCCCGCCGGTGCGAGGACCGCTCCGCCCAGGCCAGGATGCTGCGCCTCCTCGCGGAACTCGCCTCGCGCTACCGGCGGTCGGAGCACGCCCGGACGCTGCTCGGCCAGGCACTGGACCGTGCCCGCGAAGCCGGCGACCAGGAGGAGGCGGGCCACGCGCTCGTGGGCCTGGCCGAACTGCTGCTGGACGGCGGGGCGGCCGGCGAGGCGGCCGAGCTGCTGGAACCGGCGCTGGCCGCGCTGTCCGCACCCGGTCACGCGCGGGGCCGCTACGAGGCGAGCCGGGCCCGGGCCCTGGTGGCGCTGGCCCAGGAGGGCCCGGCGGCGGCCCGGGTCTGGTTCGGCGAGTGCCTGCGTCTGGCGGGCACGCTGGACGACCCACGGCTCCGGATGTACGCCACGCGCTCCCTGCGGGCGCTCGACACCGGTGCCGCCGCGACCGCCGCCGGCCGGGGCGGGGCGGGGTTCGGAGCCGTGGAGATACGGCCCGGCCTCTGGCGGATCCACCGGGGCGGGCCCTTCGCCGGGCCGCCCCCGACCTACGGAGAACCATGTCGGTAGCGCTCGGTGCGGATACGGATCTCGTCGGCAGGGAACTCGAGGCCGCCGCGCTGCGGGAGCGGCTGCGACAGCCCCGGGTGCGGCTGGTGACGCTCACCGGGCGGGCCGGCGTGGGCAAGACCCGGCTGGCCCGGGAGTCCGTCCGGGAACTCGGCGCCGAGTTCGGGCGGGTGGAGGTTTTCGACGCGTCGGCACCGGGCGAGGCCGGACGCGACGCGCTGCGGGCCCTCGTCAGCCGGCTCACCGACGGCGCTCCGCCCGCACCGGGGGCCGGCGGCCCTCAGCCGGTTCCGGGCGGGGCCGCCGGGCGGATCCTGCTGCTGCTCGACGGCTGCGACCACGAGGTGCGCGAGGCCGCCGCCGAGGCCGCCGTCTCCCTCGCGGCCGACCCGCGCGTGGTGGTCCTGGCCACCGCCGTGGAACCGCTCGGTGTCTACGGGGAACAGCTGCTGCCCCTCGCCCCCCTGCCCGTGCCCGGCGACGGCGAGGGCGACGAGCCGCACGAGGCGGCCTCCGTGGCCCTCTTCGTGCGGCGGGCCCGGGACGCCGACCCGTCCTTCGCCCTGACCCTGGAGAACAGCGCCGCCGTCACGGAGATCTGCACCCTGCTGGGCGGCCTGCCGCTCGCCCTCGAACTCGCCGCACAGCGCCTGCGGTTGCTCCCCCCGCACCTGCTCGCCGCCCGGCTGCGCGGCCGTACGACCGTCCTCGCGGGCGGCCCGGTCGACGCACCCGGCCGGCACCGCTCGCTCGCCGCGCTCGCCGAGTGGAGCTGTCGCGGCCTGGCCCCCGCCGCCCGCACCCTGCTGGGGCGGCTCGCGGTGTACGAGCCCGGCTTCGGCCTGGCCACCGCGGGCCTCACCGACGAGGAGGGCCTCGAACCGCTGATGGATCGCGGGCTGCTCACCGTGCTCGGCGAGGAGCGGGGCGAACTGCGGCTGGCCGTCCCCGAGCCCGTGCGGTCCTACGCGCGCACCGGCCCGGCCGGGGCGGACGGCGGCGGCGCGGTGCTCGACGCGCACGCGGACCGCTACCGCCGGCTGGTGGCCGCCGCGCTGCCCGGGCTCGCGGGGACCGGCCAGGACCGGCTGCTGCGGGAGTCGGCGGCGGAGAGCGCGAACGTGCTCGCGGCCCTCGGACGGCTGCACGAGCAGGGCGACGGCGAGGCGGCCGCCGCGATGGTGCTGGGCTGCCGGCTGCCGTGGCTGGTGCAGGGGCGGCTGCGGGAGGGCCTGGAGTGGTGCGACCAGGTGGACGGGGGCAGGGGGCAGCAGCTCCCCGAGGCCCTGCGGGCCCGGCTGGCCGACCTGTCCGGGGTGTTCGCGCTCGCGCTGGGCGATCCGCAGGAGTCCGCGCGCCGGCACCGGCGGGCACTCGCGCTCGGCCGGAGTGTGGGGGACCGCCGGCAGAACGCGCTCGCCTCCGTCGGGCTGGGCACGGCCCTGCTGAGGTCCGGTGACGCCCCGGGGGCACGGAGCGTGCTGGTGACCGCGTTGAGCGCGCTGTCCGCGATGGGCGTCACCGGCGGCACGGCCGAGGCCTCGGTCTCTCTCGCCGGCGCCCTGCACGCCGAGGGCGACCGCCGCCAGGCGCTTCAGATGCTGGACCGCGCCGAGGAGACCTTCCGCCGGATCAAGGACGGGCGGGGACTCGCCGGCGCCCTGAGGGCCGGGGCCGCGATGGCGCTGGAGGGTGACGAGCCCGCGCGGGCCGAGGCGGCCGCGCGGGAGGCGCTGCGGCTGTACGAGGCCATCGACGAGCGGACCGAACTCCCGGGCGCGCTCGAAGAGTTCGCTCTGCTGCTGCTCCGCACCCAGCCGGCGCAGCGGCCGCGCACGGTGCGGCTGCTGGCGGCGGCGGACGCCCTGCGCCGCAGGACCGGTGCCGAGGTCCCGCAGGAGTGGCGCTCGAAGGCAGAACAGGCCCGTACGGAGCTGGGCTCCCGGCTGGACTGGCCCGATTTCGCGACCGCGTGGGCGGAAGGCGTGCGCATGTCCGCGCCGACGGCGGTGACCGAGGCGCTGTCGGCGCCCGCCCCCTCGCGCCACCCGGTGGCCGGTGCGGCGGCCGAGGCGCAGTCCCTCACGCCGCGCCAGGCGCAGGTGGCGCTCCTGGTGGCCGAAGGGCTCACCAACCGCCACATCGCGGCCCGGCTGGGCATCTCGGAGTGGACCGTGGTCAATCACGTCCGCCAGGTGATGCGGCGGCTGGGGTGCACCTCGCGGGTGCAGGTGGCCGGGGCGGTGGGACGGTGGGCCTGACCCACGGCACGGGCACGGCGGAGCGCCGCATCATGGAGCTGACCGCGCCCGCCGCCGTCACCGACCGGTTCCGGGCGGCCGGGTGGTGGCGGACCGGGACCTTCCTCGACGACCTCTACCGCACGGCGGCCGGTGCGCCGGAGCGGCCCGCCATCGTCTCGGAGCGCCTGCTGCGCCCGGCCGGCCGGAGCCGGGTCGTCCTCACGTACGGCCAGCTCGCGCTGTACACGGACCGGTTCGCGGCCGCTCTGGCCTCGCTCGGGGTGGCTCCGGGCGACCCGGTGGCCTACCAGTTGCCGAACTGGTGGGAGACGACGGCCCTCACCCTGGCCTGTCTGCGGGCCGGGGCCGTCGCGGTGCCCGTACTGCCGACCGTCCGGTCCCACGGGCTGCGGCGGATCCTGGACGGCACCCGGGCCCGGGTGTGCGTGGTGCCGGACACGTGGGAGGGCTTCGCACACGCCGAGGCGCTCACGGAACTGGCCACGGAACTCCCGTGGTTGCGCCATCGGGTGGTGCTGGGCGACGCGGCGGCGACCGGGGCGGTCGACTTCACCGAGTACTTCGTCCGCACCCCGCACGAGCGGACCGCGGCGGCCCGGCGCACCAGGCCGCTGCCCGGGCAGGCCGACCGGCCGTCGGTGCTGATCAGCGTCATGGGGCTGCGCGACTCCTACACCTCGGTGCTGCACTCCCCCGACACGCTGTACGCCAACATCTCCGCCCAGGACCATCCGGACGGCCCGGGGCGGCGGCCCGGCGAGGTGTTCCTCAGCACCCTGCCGCTGACCTCGCTGGCCTCGCTGATCTACTCCGTGTGCTGGCCGCTGGCGGTCGGCGGGACGGGCGTCTACCAGGACGTCTGGGACCCCCGCCGGTGTCTGGACCTGATGGCGGAGGCCGGGGTCGACCAGGTGTACGCGGAACCGGCCTACTTCGCGGAGCTGCTCACCGCGCAGCGGCACCGCCCCCGGGAGCTGGAGCGGCTGCGGCTGGTGCTCTCGGGAGGGCGCACCAGCACGCCGGAACCGCTCGCGGCCGAGCTGCGGGAGGTGTTCGGGGTGCCGGTGCTGTCCGCGTGGGGGGCGCCGGAGCTGGGGATGGGCGCGCTGTCCGCGTCCGGGGGCGCCCGGCTGCTGCGCGGTCTGGAGGTGTCCGCCCGGGACGGTTCGGCCGCTGCGCCCCTCCGGGTCCGCGGGCCCTCCGTGGCCCTGGCCACGTGGCGGCACGGCTCCTCGGCACCGGTGTCCACCTGGGAGGACGGGGACGGCTGGCTGGACACCGGTGACGTGGCGACGTCGGCGCCCGGGGGCGGCATCCGGGTGCTGGCCAGAGCGGGGACGCGGACCGGGGCGATCTTCATGGTGCCGGTGGCGGAGGTCGAGGAGGGCCTCGTGGCTCATCCCAGGGTGGCGGAGGCGGCGGTGGTCGCCTACACCGACCCGGCCCACGGTGAGCTGCCGTGCGCGGTCGTGGTGCCGGCCGCCTGGGACCGGCCACCCGGTCCGGCCGAGCTGCGTGAGCACCTCACCGCGCTGGGGGTCGCGGAGGCGTTCCTGCCGACGCGGCTGGAGATCGTCGGAGCCCTCCCCCGCGACGAGCACGGCCGGCTCCGCCGCACCGCCCTGCGCAGCTGGCTGCTCCGCCTCCACCCGGGCAGCCCCCGGCAGGCGCCGTAGGCCGTACCGTCCTGGCTCCTCAGTGTTCGCAGCCGGCCACCCGGCGGGCGAAGGCGCGCAGTTCGGTGCGCCAGCCGGGCGCGACGGGAGCGGCCGCCACCGCCGTGTCGGCCCGGCCGAGGAGCCCGGTGATGGTCTCCTCCGCGTTCTCGCGGGCCTGCGCGTCGAAGAAGATGTCGCGCAGGAACTGGGCGTCGCCGTCGAAGCCCGGACCGCCGCGCAGGAATCCCCGGATCCGCCAGGCCCCGTGCACGGCGCGCGCGTACTCCTCGTACGGTTCACGCAGGTCCTCCCGGCCCGCGAGCGCGGCCCCGATCAGCAGGGCGTGGCGCAGCCCGTACCAGCCCGCGCCGCAGCCGCTGCCGCAGCCGTCGAGGCACTGGCCCGGCCAGGCGTCGTCGAGGTACTCGGTCGCCGCGGCGGCTTCCGCGTGCGCCCCGATGGCCCGTTCCGTGCGCAGCCCGTCCCACAACTCCCAGGCCGCGTACGGCAGCCTGGCGGCGAAGCGGTCCCCGTACGCGGCGGCCAGATCGCCCGCGAGTACGGCGGTTCCCTCGCCGAAGCGGCGGGACTCGCCGCTCCAGCCATTGCGCTCGTGCTCGGCGGCGTGGCTGATGTGCAGGGTGGGGATGCCGCGGCGCAGGCTCGCGTTCTTGCGCACGTCGTCCCGGATCATCAGGCTGGTGTCGAGGAGTTCGAGCGCGACGCACGCGGCCACGACGTCCTCGCCGGCCGGGTCGCCGCCGGCCGCGAGGTAGCCGGTGAGGCAGATGACCGGATGGGCCCGCTCGGCCCCGGCCTGGACCAGCTCGGCCACGCCCGCCACCAGTACGGCGCTGCGTGGGTCGGACGTACGCCGGTTGCGGCCCTCATCGGCGAACAGCCGGGCGAGTCGCTCCTCGACCCGGTCGAGCACGGCGTCGCGCACCCGGCCGGGCGTCGCCGCGTTCCCCGGCGGGTCGTGCGTGGGTGTGGTGGTCATGGCGCCCTCCCTGGTGGGCTACGGCCTCAGGACCGACCTTCCAGGACGCCGCGCGCGTGAACCATCCCGACAGGCCGGGGCGGCGGGCCCCGGCGTGGGAGGGGACGCGGAGCACCAGTTGACTGCCATGGCCGGTCGGGACCGGCCGGGGCTTGCCATGACCTTGCTACAGCGCCGCGCGGAACATCAGATGAATTCGGCGACCCCCAGGTGGAAGTCGACCGGGAGGGCCTGGCGGCCGGGGATCTCCAGCTTCCGGTAGACGCGGGTGAGGTGCTGTTCCACCGTGGACACGGTGATGTACAGCTTCTGTGCGATCTCCCGGTTGGTGTGGCCGTGCACGGCGAGCAGCGCGACCCGCTTCTCCGACTCGCTGAGGCTCGCCACGAGGTCGGCGTGCGGGGCCCCGGCGTCGGCGGACGTCTCCGGGGCCTCGCCGGTGTGACCGGGGAGGATCGTCACGCACAGCGCCTCGGCGCCGCACTCCTTCGCCACGTGCCAGGCCCTGCGGTTGACCATGGCGGCGCGGGCCGGTTCGCCCAGGACCCGCAGGACCTGGCCGAAGTCGCTCATCGCACGGGCCAGTTCGTACTGGTCGCCGGAGCGGTGCAGGTCGTCCACGGCCTTGGTGAGCATCATCTGCCGCTCCTTCGGCTCGCGCAGGGACGCCCGAAGGCGCAGCGACATTCCGCGCACCCAGGGGTCGTTGGCGTCCCGGGTGGTCAGCTGGTCGGCCAGGAAGCGGTCGGCCTGGTGGGTCTCACCGAGCCTGAGCAGCGCCTCCGCCGCATCCGCCCGCCAGGGCAGGACGCGCGGGCGGTCAAGGCCCCAGCGCTTCATGTGGCGGCCGATGTCGAGGAAGTCGCCGAGGGCCGCGTGGAAGCGGCTGGTCGCCAGGGCGTAGTGGCCCCGGGCGCGCAGGTACGCCAGTCCGTGGACGCTGCCCGTCAGCCGGTCGGGGACGGGCCGGCTCAGCACGGCCGCCGCCGCCTCGGGCCGGCCCATGGCGGTGAACGCCCGGACCAGGGTCGCCGTGACGGCGCACAGCTGGACGCCGCCGCCCCGGGCGGGCACCGCGCGCAGGGCCGCCTCGGCCGTGGTGACGGCACCGGTGAGATCGCCCAGGCGCAGCCGGGCCTCGGCGAGGAGTCCGGCGAAGGCCGCCTGCCAGCCGGTGGCGCGGCGTGCCGCCGCCTGGTCGGCGAACGCCTCGCACCAGGGCAGTGCCCGCTCGGCGCCGTCCAGGTACAGCAGGGTGCGCAGCGCCTGCATGGCCGGCTCGACCATGCCTTCGGCCAGGGTGGCTCCCCGGAGGAAGAGTTCGGCGGCCTGCGCGGCGGCCCCCTCGTCGGCCTGGGCGGGCAGCGCCCACAGTGCCGCGGGGTGGATGGCTCCGCGCGCGGCGCGGCCAGCCGGGTGCCCGCCGGGCTCGACGGCGGTGCAGCCCCGGCCGGCCGCTCCCCACCCGGGGAAGGCCGAGAGACCGTCGAGCGGGTCGTCACCGGGGATGTCCCCGTGTCTTCGCCCGGCGGCTCCGGGGTGACGCCCCTCGCCGGCGGCGAGCCGCTCCAGTACCTCCGTCGACTCGTCGATGCGGCCCTGCGCGGCCAGGACCCGGGCGAGAGGCCCGAGGGCGCGCGGCTCGAGCCGGCCCGCGGCGAGGGCGGTGAGGGGTTCGGCCAGGTGCTGTTCGGCGGCGGCCGGGTCGGTGCGTCCGGTGACGACGCCGAGTCTGACGCTCACCTCGGTGCGGTGGATCTCGTCCGCGCACGCCTCCCGGGCGAGCCGCAGCAGGGCAGTGGCCCGGTCCAGGGCGGCGTCGGCCGCGTGCTGGTCGGCCGCGGAGCGCAGGACGGGCAGCGCCCAGTCCTCGGCGGTGTGCCGTGCGGCGAGGAGCTGGGCCGCGACGGCGGTGTCCGGGGCTCCCGCGGCGCGGGCCAGCAGGGCGGCCTGCCGGTGCAGGGCCCGTCGGGCGTCCGGCTCCATGCCTTCGAGTACGGCCGCCCGCGCGGCCGGATGGCAGAAGCCCTGCCCGCGCCCGGCAGCGAGCAGGCCCGCGGCTTCGAGGGCGGCGAGGGCCCGGGCGGCGGCGGGCTCGGTGGACCCGGCGAGCCGGGCCACATGGGCGGCACTCGCCAGGGGGCCGAGCACGGCGATGGCCTCGGTCAGCTCCGTGGTGGCGGGTCCGCAGCGGTGCAGGCAGGCGAGCACGGCCTGGGTGTAGGCCTCTCCGGGCAGGGAACCGGGGTCCTGGAGCAGGGCCCGCAGGAGCAGCGGGTTGCCTCCGCCGGCCCGGTGCAGCCGCCCGGTCTCGGCCTCGCCGCGGTCGGGCAGCATCGCCCGGACCGCTTCGGGCGTGAAGCGTTCCAGCCGCAGGCGTACGAAGTGGGGCAGCCGCAGCAGTTCGGTGCGCAGCAGCGGGTCGTCACCGTGTTCGTGGACGGACTCGGTGAGGACCACCAGCACCTTGGCCTGCCGGGTGCCGCGGGTGAGGTGGAGCAGATAGCGGCTGGAGAGCTCGTCGACGTGGTGCAGGTCGTCCACGCAGATCACCACCGGTGCGGTGGCGCTGAGTTCACGGACGGCCGAGGCGAACTGCCGCATGGCCCCGACCCGGCCCGCCTCTCCGGGCGAGGACGGGACGGCCGGCAGCGCGCCGGCCGGGGCGTCCGCGGTCAGCTGGCGCAGCACGCCCAGCGGGTGCCGGCGCTCCTCGGCGGTGCCCATACCCCGCAGCACGATGCCGCCGCGCTTCTCCGCATTCGCGGCCACGGTTTCGAGGAACTCGCTCTTCCCGCAGCCGACCGCACTTTCGACAAGAATTAATCCGGAATTCCCCTCTTCGCAGCCTTCGATCAGCCTTTCCAGAAGAGCGAGTTCCTCCGCACGACGGAACAACACCATGAGATCCCCCAGTGCCCGCTTTTCGTTTGCTCGAAAAAAGGGAACGCGAATCGGATTCAGGACCGATCGAGCAGCGCGTGAAAAGCAGTCCGGTGTCACTCTAGAGGCCGGTTTCCCCTCCGGCCGGTGGCCGGAACCTGCCAGTCATGAATCCCCGGGGACGAGGGGGAAGATGCGGCGCGGGGCGACCCGCGACCGGCCCTGGTGGCGCCGTTCCCGGGGGTAGCCGACGGAGACCTCCTCGAAGCGCACACCGTCGTACCAGGTGGTGCGGGGGATGTGCAGATGCCCGTAGACGACCGCGGCGGCCCGGAACCTGATGTGCCAGTCGGCGGTGAGGTCGGTGCCGCACCACTGGGCGAACTCGGGGTGCCGCAGGATCCGGGTGGGGCTGCGGACCAGCGGGAAGTGGTTGACCAGCACGGTGCGCAGCTCGGGGTCGCAGGCCGCCAGGCGCTGTTCGGTGGCGGCCACCCGGGCCCGGCACCAGGCCTCCCGGGAGGGGTAGGGGTCGGGGTGCAGCAGGAACTCGTCGGTGCACACCACTCCGGCCTCGTAGGCCTGCTCCAGCGCCTGCTCCCGGGTGGCGGCGGTGGGCGTGCGGAAGCTGTAGTCGTACAGCAGGAAGAGGGGGGCCACGACCAGCGGCCCGCCCGGCCCCGACCAGACGGGGTACGGGTCCTCCGGGGTGTACGCGCCGTACGACCGGCAGATTTCGACCAATCGTCGGTAGCGGGCGTCTCCACGCAAGGGCACGGGATCTTCGCGAAGAGTCCACAGATCATGGTTTCCGGGAGCCCAGACGACGGTGGCATAACGCCGCGTCAGCAAATCGAGCACCCACCGCAGATCTTCGGGGGACTCGCCCACGTCACCGGCCACGACGATCCAGTCGGCGGGGCTGTCGGGATACAGCTCCTCGACGATCCGGCGGTTCTCGGGGAATGCGACATGGAGGTCACTGATGCCCATGAGGTTTCCGTGCGCCATGCATCCAGGCTGGGCGGCCGGGCGGGCGGCCAACACCCCTCCCCGCCCCCTGGGTTGCGGAGGCCCGCCCCCGGCCACGCGGATGACAGGGAGATGACAAGGCCGGCCCCGGGCGGTGGCAGTGCACTCCCGGGCGGGGCGTGCGCAGCCCGGCGCATGGCAGCGGCCTGGGAGAAAGTGCCGGTCCGGCGGGCCGGTGCGGCCCGCGGGCACCCTCTTCGCTGGCCGGGACGGAGCGGCGGCGCGAGCGTGGGAGACGTCCACCCGACGCACCGACCTGAAGGAACGCCGTGCTCACAGAGCTCCTGCCTTCGAACGTCGCCACCGCCGAGGCCACCGCCGACCCGGACGACGTGTTCCTCTTCCCGGAGGAGGAGGACCTGATCCGCAACGCCGTCCCGAAGCGCCGGCTGGAGTTCGGCACGGTGCGGTGGTGCGCCCGGCGTGCGATGGGGGCGCTGGGCGTCACACCGGCCGCGGTGCTGCCGGGGCGGCGCGGTGTCCCGCAGTGGGCGCCCTCGGTCGTGGGCTCGATGACGCACTGCGCCGGCTTCCGGGGCGTGGCGCTCGCCCGTGCGCGGGACTTCCTCGCGGTGGGGATCGACGCCGAGCCCAACGCCCCGCTGGCCGCCGGGGTTCTGGAGTCGATCGCACTGCCGCAGGAGCTGCGCCGGACGCGTGAGCTGGTGTGGTCGGCACCGGAGATCGCCTGGGACCGGCTGCTGTTCAGCATCAAGGAGGCCGTCTACAAGACCTGGTTCCCGCTGACCGGCCAGGAACTGGACTTCACCGACGCGCTGGTGAGCGTGGACGCCGCGCAGGAGACCTTCCACGCCCGGCTGCTCCCGCAGCCCGGCGGCCTCTCCCCGGCGGGGCCCACCACGTTCAGCGGGCGGTGGTCCGCGCGCGACGGTGTGCTGGTGAGCGCCATCGCGGTGCCCGCCCGCAGACCGGCCGCCCCGGAACACGGCGATGCTCCCCGCCTGTGCCGCACGGGGAGCATCGTCTGAGTCCTGGACGGCCGGGGCCCGGTCAGTCCCAGCGGTCGTCGTTCGGCCTGTCCACGCCCGCCGTGACGAGCCCGTTCGCAGCCGTCGCCCCCGCGCCGGATCCTGCGTACGTCCCCTGCAGTGCGTGGCCCGACATGAACTGTCCCCCCATTACGGCCAGAAGCATACCCACCAACAAAGTCAAGCAGACCAGCGATCTTTTGCCATACCTTGCCATTGCGACTCCCCTCGGTCGACGAATGAGCCTTGCCCCCGCTAACTCCTTCACCCGAAATCTCCGACTTTGGCGTGCCCGGGTGACGGGAATAGAGTCTCGGATGCCGATCATTCGCGCCAAGGCCTGCACGTTGGCGTAAAGTTACGTGGCAGCAATTACACCGATCAGTGGGGGCTGGCGTGTTCCAAGGGGAGTACGCAGATTCGGGGTTTACCGAACTGGACGACGTGAGCGCTGCGGCATACGGCCTCGCCGTCGAGTGCGGCCGCTTCGACCGGGAACGGATTGCGAACCAGCTGTCCCTCTCGCACGACGAGATCGCGCGGGTCGAGAGCGTGCTGTCCGGTGTCCGGCTGCTGCAGTCCGTGCCCGGCCACTCCCATCAGCTGACGCCGGTGGCTCCCGACGCGGCGGCCGCCTCCCTCGTGGGGCCCGCCGAGCGGCAGATCCGCGACCTCCAGCAGGCGGTCACGGACGTCCGCGCCAAGCTGATGTCGCTGAGCCCCGTCTACTTCGAGGGCCGCAGGCTGCGCAATCACCTCGAAGCCTTCGACGTCATCAGTGACCCCTCCCGCATCCAGGCACTGCTCGACCACCTGGGCCAGACCTGCAAGCGCGAGCTGATCACCGTCCAGCCCGGTGGCGCGCGCCGGGCGGACATCCTCGCCGACGCGCGCGAGAGCGCCCTGTCCATCCTCGACCGCGGGGTCCGGATCCGGACCATCTACCAGCACACCGCCCGCAACGACCTGCCCACCCGCTCGTACGTCCGCGACGTCACGGTGCAGGGTGCGGAGGTCCGTACCGCGGACGAGGTCATCGACAGACTGATCATCTACGACAGGGAGGTCGCCTTCCTCCCCGAGCGTTCCGCCCAGGACGGCAGCACCCCGGGCGCCGCCGTCGTCCGCGAGCCCACCCTCGTCGCGTTCCTCTACTCCGTCTTCGAGTACCTGTGGGAAGGCGCGTCCCCGTACGTCGTGGAGTCCCAGCGTCCCCCCACCTCCACCGACGAGCTGAAGTGGTCGATCATCCGGCTGATGACCAAGGGCTACAAGGACGAGATGGTGGCCCGCCGGCTCGGCATGTCCGTACGCACGTGCCGGCGTCACATCGCCGAGATCACCGAGCAGTTGGAAGCGACCAGCCGCTTCCAGGCCGGCTACAACGCCGCACGCCAGGAGATGCTCGCGGGCGGCACGGGGCCGCCCTCCTTCTGATCCCGGCGCCGCCCGCCTCACGGGCCGGTGTCCGTGTCGAGGGCCTCGGTGATCGCGTCCACGCAGTCCTGGTCGAGCATCGTCGTGACGTGGGCGTCCTGAAGCCTGCCGAACCCCGCGTCGTACACGGCGGCACTGACGACGTAGCCGCCCGGCAGGGGGAACGTGCGGAAGGTCCACTCCTCCCCGGTGCCCGCCGTGCCGTCCGGCCGCTGCACCCGGACGGGCCGTCCGTCCGGGCCGAAGCCGAACTCGGTGAAGCGGAACTGCATGCCCTGCCCGATCGCCTTGCTGTAGGACTCCTTCAGCGTCCACAGCCGCACCAGGGCGCCGTTGCGCTCCTCCTCCGGCATCCCGGAGAGCAGGACCGCCTCGTACGACGTGCAGATGTGCCGGACGAGTCCGCCGCCGTACATGTCCCGGTCGGCCCGCTCGGCGTCCACGCCGATGAGCCCGCACGTGGTCAGCCCGACCAGCAGCAGGTCCTGGGTGTGGCTGAGGCTGATGTCGATCTGGTCGCAGCCGCGCAGGTACGGGCGTCCGGTCGGGCCGTAGGCCAGCTCCAGGTCGGCCGGTTCGCTGGCGAGCACGGCTCCCGCCGCGTGCTTGAGGAGCATCCGGGAGGCGACGTACTGGTCGCGCACATCGGCGTGGGTGAGGTCGAGGTAGCGCGTCCAGTCGCGCCCCAGCAGTTCGCGCAGCCCGTCACCGGCCGGCACCACCGGCTCCAGGTCCTTCAGCCACGCGTAGGCCAGCGCGCTGCCATGGGTGGCGAGGTCCGCTCTGACCCGGTCCCACGAATCCCCTCCGGGAACCACCCGGACGGGCTCGCCGAGCGGTGAACCGAGCGTGACGCTGCCCGGGGTGGTCATCCGTACTCCTTCACGAGGGTGTGAATGTCCCGGAGGGTGTGCGCCTCCAGCAACCGGTGCACCGGGACGCGGTGCCCGGACTGCTCCAGGAGGGCCACCAGCCGGAGCAGGTTCAGCGAGTCCCAGCCGGGCAGGTCCGCGAGAGGGGTGTCCGCCCCGGCGGGCCCGCCGATGTCCAGACCGAGGTCGTCGCCCACAGTCCGCAGGAACACGTCGAGGACGGTCAGATCATCGGAGCTCATGCGGCTGCCCTCCCGACTCGGTGACACGTACATGGCCGGGGACGTCCGGAAGTACCGCCAGGTCGTGGTGGAACTCTTCGGCCCCGTCCCCGTCCGCCTCCCGGTCCGGGAGATCGCGGGCGACGAACCCGAGGGACGGGTAGAAGCCCCTCGCCCTGCGGTTTCGTACGGTGGGTACGTAGCGGGCGCCCACCGCGTGCAGTCCGAGGCGCCGGGCTCTACTCAACAGTATGGCGAGCAGGGCCTGTTCGATGCCACGGCCGAACACGCGGCAACTGAGCCATAGATTGTCCAGATGCCACTGCCCCGGGGACACGGTGATCAGCACCGCGCCGGTCAGGCCGTTGTCGCCGAAACGGTCGGCGCTGCGGGCAGCCAGCAGCAGATGGCGCCCGGGGTCGGCGGCCAGGTCCGTCAGCGCGGCCTCCGAGTGGCCGCCCCCGGTGAGGTTGAACTGATTCGTCCGTAACGTCAGTTGGGAGATGCGAGCGAACTCGTGCGGGCGGGGCGGGCCGACCTCCAGGCGGACGTCCAGGGCCTCCAGGAACTCCTGGTGCGAACCCGCGCCCGCGTGCAGCTCCCGGCGCTCCCGGCGGGCCCGGTACTCACCGGTCCTGGCCCGGTCCTCCTCGGTCAGGCTCATCGTGTCGAACCAGCCGTCCGCCAGCAGCCGCTCCACATGGGACGCGGGCTCCCCGTCGAGCGGCACGACGGCCACCTCGGGCAGGCCGTGGAGCACCTGCGCGCGCTCGGCCGGCGAGTCGTCGGCGAAGACGAGCGCGTCGGCGCCCAGGTCCAACCGCCGGGCGATGTCCGCGAGATTGACGTCCTTGGGCTCCCAGTTGGCGCGGACCGCCACGAAGTCCGGCTCGCGCAGCACGAGATCGGGGTGATCGGCGAGCACCCGCTCCACCTGGTCCCGGTCGTTCTTGCTGCTCACGGCGAGCAAGACGCCCTGGGAGCCGAGCTGCCGGACGCATCGCTGGAAGGCCCCGAAGGCCTCCCCGCGCAGGGTGCCCGCGGCGGCGACGCCGTCGGGCCCCTCCTCGCCGAGCACGCCGTCCCACAAGGTGTTGTCGAGGTCGAGCACCAGGCACTTGCGGGTCGCGCCGCGCAGCGCCCGGGCCAGATGGCCGACCTCGCGGGCGTAGGCCGCGAGGAGCCGCGCACCGAGCTGCACCTTGGCGTACCGGGCCAGGCGGGGATCGGTGACCGGTCCGCCCTCGCCGATCAGCGGATCGAGGTCGATCACCACCAGCGCGGGCGAGCGCTCCGTGAGCCGCAGCAGCCGGGCGTTGAACTCGCGCCACACCGCGCCGAGCCGGGCCCGGGAGCGGTGGTCGACGAGCTGGTGGCTGTAGGTACGCGGCAGCGGGAGGGTGTTGAGCACCAGGGTGCCCGGCGCCGCCTCGGCCAGAGCGGCGCATCTGGCCAGGACCTCCTCCGCCGCGGCCGCCACGTCCTCGGGTCTCCACACCGCGGGCACCTGGGAGAAGAGCGTCTCGGCGTCCAGCAGGCACAGGGTGAGGTCGGGACCGGCCGCGTGAAGCTCACCGGCCGGGTCGGTCAGGTCGCGCAGATAGGTGCCGTGTTCCCCGAGGACCGGGCGCAGCAGCATCCCGTGGCGGGCCAGTTCGCCCCGGAGCGGGTCGAGCACCTGGCCCACCGTGGACTCCCCGGTGACGGCCACCGTGACGACGGGGAGTGCCGGGTGGTGGGCCAGCACGGCATCGGGGCCGATGCCGCTCAGCAGCCGTCCGACCGCGGCGGCGTCCGGTGGTCCGCCCCCGGGCTCCTCCTGGGCGAGCACCGCCGCCACCTGGTCGTACGCCTTCTCCAGCAGTCCTCTGCCGCGCAGGTCACGCAGCCGTTCCATCGCCGTGGTCATCCGCGCCTCACACCTTCTCCAGGGCGAACCCGGCCCTGATCCACCTGCTGGACTCCACGCACAGGCCGAGCGCGCGGTCCCCCGCCGCGAACCGGGGCAACAGCCGGTCGAGTTGGAGGAACGGCAGGGCGTTGCCCGTGTTCCCGGTGTCGGCGACACAGGAGATCTCCTCGGCGGAGCTGTCCGGGAGCCGTTCCACGATGCGTGCCGTCATCCGCTCGGAGAGCTGCGGCGGCAGCAGGAAGTCGATTTCGCCGAGGCTCCAGCCGAGGTCGCCGAGCAGCTCCCAGAGGATCTCCGCTGCGATCTGCGGCACCTGCTCCTCGATCGCCTTGTAGTCCTCGGCGAGCATCGGCCGCCGCGAGTCGCGGTCGGTGGTTCCGTACCAGTCGAGGAGCTGGCCGGGCGGCCGGCCACGGCCGGCCCAGGAGTTCAGCACCGCGCGTACGGCGACCCGTTCGCCCTCCGGTTCGTCGGTGAGGACGACGGCTCCGGCCCCGTCGCCGAACAGGACGTGGTTGACGAGTTCCTCGCTGGGAATCCTGGCCGCGTCCCTGCGGGGCGACAGGAACCGGTGCGTGACGTCCCCGCCGATGATGAGCCCGGCCCGGCGGCCGCCGAGGATCAGGCTGCGGCCGAGGTCGAGCGCCTGGACGGCGCCCGAGCAGCCGGCCTGGATCTGGTAGACCGGCAGGTGGTCGAGGCCGAGCCGGTCGGCGACCTCGGTCGCGGTGGTCGGCAGGAGCGTGTCGGGGGTGGCGGTCGCGAGCACCACGAACTCGATGTCGGCGGGGTCGAGCCCCGAGGCGCGCACCGCCCGGGAGCCGGCCTCCGCACACAGGTCGGCGAGGGAGCCGCGGACCTCTCCGGTGACCGGATCCCACCCGAAGTGCCGGGTCCTGGTGCCGACGAAGTGGTCGATCCACTCCTTGCCGACGCCCAGCATCGCGCCGAGCACGGTGTTGTCCACCGGGTCGCCGGGCAGCGCCGTGCCGGTCGCGGCGATGTGGACGGCGCTCATGCCGACCTCGCCATGATGACGCCGTCGAGGAACTCGGCCAGGGAGCCGACCGAGCGCAGCGCGGGCAGCAGGCGCTGGACGGAGACCTCTCCGACGCGCGGCAGCCGGGCCTCCACCCGGTTCTTCAACTGCATGATCATCACCGAGTCGAAGCCGAGGTCCTCGTGGAACCGGGCCTCGCGCACCACACGCTCCGGGGGGTATCCGCCGACCTCGGTGACGGCCTGGACCACGGCGAGGAGCACCGGGTCGCCCGGGTCCGCGCCGGTCGCCGCCCGGGGCCCGTCCCGCCTCGGCGCCACGGGTGGACGCGCCGCCGCGGGCTCGGCGCTCGCGGGGGCCGGCGGCCGGTCCCAGTAGCGCTGCGCGGACGAGAACACGTACGGGGCGAGTGGTTCGGTGACCCGGTGCTCCGGCGCGTACAGCTCCTCCCAGAGCGGGTCCACCCCGCAGCGGTACAGGGCGGCGGCCACCTCCGCCAGGTCCCGGCCGGTGCTCTCGGGGCCCGGCGCGGGGTGCAGGAGTTCGACGCCGCCGACGCGCCCGCCCCGGACGGCGATCCGGGTGAGCTGCGCCTGCGGCCCGATCTCGATCAGGTGCGTCGGGGCGACGTCGTGGACGAGCGCCCCCAGCGCGTCGTCGAACAGCACGGGTTCCTCGATCTGGCCGGCCCAGTAGCCGGCGTCCAGGGGCTCGTCCCGCAGCATCCGGCCGTGCCGGGACGAGGCCACCGGCACCGTGGGCGGCGCGCACCGCACATCGGCGGTGCGCAGCCCGGCGGCGGCCGGAGCCATCAGGGGCGAGTGGAAGGCGTGCGCCGCCTCCAGGTCCCTCGCGCGCATCCCGGTGCCGGCCAGTTCCTCGCCGATCCTGGCGAGCGCGTCCAGGGGCCCGGCGAGCACCGTGTCGGCGGGGCCGTTCAGCGCGGCGGCCACCACCTCCGGCTCCCCCGCCAGGACCGGGGCCAGCTCATCGGCCCCGGCGGCGACGGCGAGCATGCCGGCTCCGGCGGGCAGCCGGGCCGTGAGCCCGGCCCGCAGGACCACCAGGCGGGCGGCCTCGTCCAGTTCGAGGGCGCCCGCGATGACCGCGGCCGCGTACTCGCCGAGGCTGTGGCCGAGTACGGCGGCCGGGGTGGCACCGAGGCCCGTCAGGGTGCGGGCGAGGGCGACGCCGACGGCGAACAGGGCCGGCTGGACGGCCTCCGGCCGGTGCGCCGGGTCCTCGCCGCCGAGGATCAACTCCCGGACGGAGGAGCCGAGGTGGACGGCGATCGCCGCGTCGGCCTCGTCGAGGTGGCGGCGGTAGGCGGGCGACTCGCGGTACAGCCCCGCCGTCATCCCGGGGAACTCGCTGCCCTGGCCGGTGAAGAGGAACGCCACCACGGGCCGCCCCCAGGGGCGGTCGGTGGCGGCTGCCGCGTCCGGTGACACGGGGGTCCGCAGGGTGACCGCCCGGCGCAGCCGCGCCACGAGCTCCCCGGTGTCCCGTGCGGTGACCGCGAACCGGTGCGGCAGGCCGGTCTTGACCCGGTTGCTGCTCCAGCACAGGCCGGCGGCGCCGCCCTTCGGCCGGGCGGCGATCGCGTCGGCCTGCGCGGCGAGGTTGCGGCGCAGCGCCTCGGTGGTGTCGGCGCTGACGGTGAACACGCCGACGGCGTCGGCGTCCGTGCGGGCCCGGACGGGTGCGGCCTTCGGGGACCGGGGCGCACTGCCGAGGACGGCGTGGGCGTTCGTACCGCCCATGCCGAAGCTGCTGACCCCGGCGATGTTCTCCCCGCGCGGCAGCCGCGTGGGGGACTTCAGCAGCCGCAGGCCCCGCTCGCCGAGCCGCAGCCGGGAGTTCTCCCGGTCGGCGAACAGGCTCGCGGGGACGATGCGGTGGTGCAGGGCCAGCGCCGTCTTGATGAATCCGGCGATCCCGGCCGCGCCCTCGGTGTGGCCCAGGTTGCCCTTGACGGAGCCGATCGCGCAGGGGGTGTCACGGGGGACGCCGTGCACCGAGCCGAGGGCCGCGCACTCGATGGCGTCGCCGAGCACCGTTCCGGTGCCGTGCGCCTCCACGAAGGCGACCTGGCCGGGGGCGACACCGGCGCGGCGGTAGGCCGATTTCAGGACGCGCTCCTGCGACCAGCGGTTGGGGGCGATCATCCCGTTGCTGCGGCCGTCCTGGCTGACGGCGCTGGAACGCAGCACGGCGTAGACGCGCTGTCCGTCGGCGAGCGCGTCGTCGAGGCGGCGCAGCACCACCAGGCCGACGCCGTCGCTGCGGCCGATCCCGTCGGCGTCGGCGCTGAACGGCTTGCAGCGTCCGTCGGCGGCCGCGAGGCCCAGCTGTCCGTAGACCATGCCCAGCGACGGCGACAGCACGATGTTGACCCCGCCGGCCAGCGCGGTGTCGCACTCCTCGGCGAGCAGGGAGGAGGCCGCGAGGTGAACGGCGACCAGGGAGGAGGAGCAGGCGGTGTCGACGGCGAGGCTGGGTCCGGTGAAGTCGAAGTGGTACGAGATCCGGTTGGCCGCCATCCCGGCGCTGCTGCCCGAGCCGAGCAGCGGGGTGACGCGGGCGAGGTCGCTCATGGTGAGGCGGCCCCACTCCCCGCCCATCACGCCGATGAACACCCCGGTCTCCGTGCCCGCGAGTGCCCCCGGGGCGCGCCCCGAGTCCTCCAGGGCCCGCCAGGCGCAGGGCAGCAGCAGCCGGTGGTGCGGGTCCATCGCGGCCGCCTCGCGCGGGGTGACGGAGAAGAAGTCGCTGTCGAAGACATCGACGTCGTCGACGAAACCGCCGCTGTCACCGACGGCCGGGAAGTCCCGCGCCTCCCAGCGCTGTCCGGGCACGGGCCCGATGCCGGACCCGCCGGACATCAGCAGGTCCCAGTACGCGCGCACGTCAGGCGCTCCGGGGAACGCGCAGTCGATCCCGACGACGGCGATGTCGCCCATCAGTGCCGGTCCTGTGCCGGGGCGGTGTCCACGGAGGCGTCCGGCAGTACGGCCGTCAGATGGCGGACCAGTCCGGCGACGGTCGGGAAGTCCCACAGCAGGGTCGGCTCGACCTCCAGTCCGAACTCCTCCTCCAGGTCGCCGCACAGACTGAGCGCCGCCACCGAGTCCATGCCGTACTCGGCGAGCGGCACGGTGGCGTCGATGGTCTCGGGCGCCCGCCGCAGGTAGAGCGCGACGCGGGCGGACAGCCACTCGTACACGCCGTCGGCCTTCGCGGTGCCGGCGGCCACGGCCTGCCGGCCCTTGGGGATGGTCATGGCGGGACTCCTTCGGTCAACCCGGGATCGGGGTCGAGTAGAGGTCGTAGCTGGTCCGGGTGGAGAAGCGGAGCTGGACCTCGTGCCGGATCCGCGTCCCGCACTCCGCCGGGAGGTCGGCGACGCGGGTGCCGAGCCGCCGGCAGATCCGGTGCAGCGCGGCGGCGGCCCAGGACGGGTCGGCGAGGAAGGGGTCGCGGCCGTAGCGGCCCTGGTCCCACACGCCGAGCACGGCGGCCCCGGCCAGCAGCAGCGTGTACCGGTCCATGAGGGCGAACCTGGCGGGCTGCGCCCGGGAGGCGGGACCGGCGGCCTCCAGCCTCAGCACCCTGGCCCGGACGTCACGGAACTCCTCGACGAGCAGCCCGGCGAGCGTGCGCAGGGCGCGCTCCACGGGGCCCGGGCCGCGGATGCCGGCGGCGACGGCGAGCATCGTCGCGCTCAGCGAGTCGCGTCCGCAGGCGAGGGCGAGCCGGTCGCCGCGCATCGGCGGCAGGTCCCCGTCCAGCCGGAACAGGGCGGCGGGCGCCTCGTCCTCGACGAACCAGGAGCCCCGGGCCAGCCGGGGCATCTGCGGGATGACGGTGGCCTGGCAGGCGACGGTCCCGGCGTGGCCGAGACTGAGCACCGGCACGTCCCTGACGTGTTTCTGGAAGATGCCGAGGGTGCCCTCGCGGGTGTAGAAGTCCGAGCCCAGCACGATGGACAGGTCGTACATCGACTCGGTGAGCACCCGGGGCAGCAGGTACTTGAGCGCCGACGAGTAGACGCTCGTCTCGGCGGGCAGCAGGTGCAGGGCGCGGGTGGCGACCACCGCGAGGCTGTCGTAGAGCAGCAGGTCGACGAAGGCGTGGGTGAGGGCCGCGCCGGTGCGGCTGCCGTCGGTGCCGCGCGCCTGCCAGCCGCCGGACTGTTCCCGGTCGATGCGGACGGCGGTGCGCAGGCTGGTGTCGAGGGCCGCGACGGCGGTCGCGGCGATCACCGTGCGGCTGATCTGGAAGGAACGCAGCGCGGTCTCGATGCCGCTGCCCTCGGATCCCAGCAGTGCGGACCGGGGCACCGGACAGTCGTCGAACTCCACCCCGGCGAACCGGCAGCCGCGGAGCCCGACGGGGGTCCTTCGGGCGGTCACGGCCGCGCGGGCGTCGCCCAGCTGCCCGGGCTCCAGCAGCAGGACCGAGTGGCTGCGGCTGCCGGGCGCCGGGTCCGTACGGCAGAACAGGACCAGCGCACCGGCCCGTTCCAGGTTGTTGACCAACGGCTTGCCGCCACTGATCAGATAGCCGCCGGAGCTGCGGCGGGCGGTGACCTGACTGCGTACGTAGTCGTTGCTGTGGGCGGTCTCGTGCTGCGCGATCGCCGCCCTGCCGCCCTTGCGCAGCAGATCCGCCATCCAGTCCCGCTGCCGGGGGCTGCCCGCCGCCCACACGTCGGACGCGGCCATGAAGGTGGTCATGCCGTGCCCGATGGCCAGGCCCACGTCCCGGCGCATGACCGGGCGCATGACCCTGACCAGGGTGTCCATCGCGTCGAGCCGGCCGCCGAGCTCCTGCGGTACGTACTCGTCGGCGATGCCGAACTCATCGAGCAGCGCCTCCCCTTCGGCGAAGGGCACCGCCGCCCGGTCGGCTTCGAGCAGCGCGGTGTAGCCGGCCGGGTTGGCCGGGTCCGACGGGTCGCCGAGCAGGGCCTCCAGGCCGGCGACGCGGGCCCGGACGGCGCTCTCACGCCGCAGCGCGGCGGCCGCGGTGGCCTCCGGCCGCTCGACGGGCAGGGTGGTCACCACCGCCTTCCTCCGTCGGCTCCTTCCGGCCGCAGCAGGTCGCCTCCGAACAGCACGTCCTCGGCACGGGCCAGTGCCCACACGTCGGGGGTGAGCACCTCGTACTCGCCGCGCACCACACCGTCGAGGAAGAGCTTGCGCATCAGGGTGCGCTGGACCTTGCCGCTGCTGGTGCGGCGGACGGCGCCGGGGCGCACGAGCAGGACGTTGCCGGCCGGGATCTCGAACTCCTGGCCGATCAGGGCCTGGATCTTCTGCGCGACCGTCCGCAGCTCGGTGCCGGCGACCCCGCGCACCTCCTGGACGAGGACGAGGTGCTCGCGGCCGGCGTCCACGGAGAACGCGGCGCCCGCGCCGAACGTCAGGGCGGGGCTGACGCTGCGCGCCGCCCATTCGACGTCCTGCGGGTACACGTTGCGGCCGTTGATGATGATGACTTCCTTGAGCCGCCCGGTGACGAACAGCTCACCGTCCACCAGCATGCCCAGGTCGCCGGTGCGCAGGAAGTTGCTCTCCTCGTCGTTGAGGCTGGCCCGGAAGGTCCGTACGGTCTCGGTGGGACGCCGCCAGTAGCCGCGGGCGATGCTGTAGCCCCGCAGCCAGATCTCACCGACCACGCCGGGGCCCATCTCGTGGTGGGTCAGCGGGTCGACGATGCGCACCTCCATGTCCACGGGGGTGCCGCAGCCGATGAGGGTCCGGTGACGGTCCTCGGGCCCCGCGGCGCCGGCGACCCGGTCGTACTCCAGCTCCGTCCTGTCGAACACCTTGCGCACGTGCGGGGTGCCGGGAACGCCGCCGGAGACGACCAGGGTGGCCTCGGCCAGTCCGTAGCAGGGGCGCAGCGCCTCGGGGCGGAACCCGGCGGGTGCGAAGCGCTCGGCGAACGCGTCGAGGCTCTCGGCGCGCACCGGCTCCGCCCCGTTGAGGGCGAGGCGCCAGCGGGACAGGTCGAGAGCGGCTATCTGCTCGTCCTTGACGCGGTGCACGCACAGGTCGTAGCAGAAGTTGGGGCCGCCGCCGACGGTGACGCCGTACTCGTCGATGGCCTGGAGCCAGCGCAGCGGACGCTTCACGAAGGACAGCGGGGTGACCTGGACGCTGTGGCTGCCGAGGTAGACCGGGTGGAGCAGGTGGGCGACCAGACCCATGTCGTGGAAGTAGGGCAGCCAGCTCCCGAAGACGTCCTCGCGAGTGGTGCCCAGCAGCGTGTGCAGGGTGGCCTGGTTGGCGAGGAGGTTGCGGTGCGAGACCGTCACCCCGCGCGGTTCGGAGACCGAGCCGGAGGTGTACTGGAGGAAGACGAGGTCGTCGGGGCGCGCGGTGACGGGCTGCCACGCCTCGGGGTCACCGATGTCGGAGACGTCGGTGACCAGGCAGGCGGCCCCGGAGCGGGAGTTGCGGGCGAGCCACAGCGCGACCTCGGGCGCGGCGTCGGTCTCGGTGAGCACGACCTCCGCGCCGGTGTCCTTGAGGACGGCGGTGGTGCGGTTGAGCCGCTTGTCGCGGCCGGCCTCGCCAGGCAGCGGGACGGGGACCGCGACGGCGCCCGCGTACAGGCAGCCGGCGAAGGCCTTGAGGAACTCCACCGTCGAGGCGTACGCGAGCAGCACGGGCTGCCCGGCCGCCCCGTACTCCTGGAGGCAGGCCGCGATCCGTCTGGCCTCCCGGTCGAGCTCTCCGTACGTGAGGTGCTCGGCCACAGTTCCGCCGGCGGTGTCGCGGAGGAAGATGTGCACGTCCTCGTCGGCGAGTTCGGCCGTCCGGGCGCGGAGCAGTTCGGTGAAGGTGGCGAAGCGTGACTCTGACATCCGCGGCATCCCCTCGCATCTGCGGGCCCGTGGATGGTGCGGCCCTCGTTCCCGCCGATCCTCCGCAATCGCCCTTAAGGTTCGCTTGCGCGGCCCTGCGGTCAGGGGGCGACAGGGGTGCTCGCGGGCCGCGACCGGAGCGAGGCTCGGACCATGAACACTCACACCGAAACCGGGAGCGCGCCGGGCACGGCGCTCGTCTTTCCCGGGATGCAGCCGACGGCCTTCTCCGAGGTCGCCCGATTCATGCTGGTCAACCCGTACGCGCGCGAGCTGTTCGCGATCGCCGACGAGACCCTGGGGTACCGGCTGGCCGACCGCTACCGGGAGGCCGACGGCGACTACTCCGCCTACGGGCAGATCTCCTTCGTGGTGAACTGCCTCGCCCTGGCGCGCTGGGCCGGCGAGCGGCTGGGGATACAGCCGGCCTGGGTGACGGGGCCGAGCTTCGGCGCCCGCGCCGCCGCCGTCCACGCCGGGGTGCTCGACTTCGCCGACGCCGTGACGATGACCGCCCGCCTGGCCGACACCATGGAGGACTACTTCACCCGGGAGCACCCCGCCCTGGTGACGCAGTCGATCGCCCGGGTGCCGCAGGACAGGATCGAGGAGCTGCGCGGGGAGCTGGAGGAGCGGGGTGAGTGGAGCGACATCTCCTGCGTCGTCGACCACGACTTCACCATGCTCACCGTGCACGAGTCGGTACTGGACTGGCTCCAGCGCAGGATCAGGTCGCTGGGCGGAATGGCGATGTACACGATGAAGCCGCCCATGCACTCGCACCTCTTCGGCGGGCTGCGCGACCGGGTCGCCGAGGAGGTCCTCGACGGGCTCACCTGGTCCGACCCGCGGCTGCCGGTCGTCGCCGACCAGGACGGCCGCGTCGTGACCACCGGCGCGGGCGTGCGCGAGATGCTGCTGGACGGCTTCGTCCGTACGGTGCGGTGGCCCTCGGTGGTCGCCACGCTCCGGGAGGCGGGGGTCGGCCGGCTGTACGTGGCGGGCGCCGACGGTCTGTTCACCCGGGTCGCGTGCACCACCCGGGCCTTCGAGGTGGTGCCGGTGACACCCGCTTCGGCGATGCGCCCGGTACGGCGACGGCTGCCCGTGGCCGTCTGACGGCCCCCGGCAACGCACAACGGCGGGAGGTGGCCGGCGCCCCTGAAAAGCGCCGGCCACCTCCCGCCGCCGGTCCTACCGGCCGTCCACGGTGAAGGCGTAGAACGTGCCCTCGGTGCTGCTGCCGGTGGTTCCGGCACCGGCGGAGAAGCGGGCGTACCCGTTGCCCCAGTAGACGGTGCCGTCGACGACCGCGGGCCCCGCGTTCGAGGAGTACGGCGCGGTGAAGTCCCACAGGTAGTCGCCGGTCGCCGCGTCGAGCGCGTACATGTGACCGCTGGTCGAGCCCCCGAAGACGACGCCGTTCGCGGCGGTCAGGGCGCCCCAGGCGAGTCCGTCCGTACGGTCGGCGACCTGCCACAGGATCTTGCCGGTCTGCGGGTCGAGCGCCGCGAAGGAGCTGCGGGTCGTGGTCGTGCCGTCGGCCAGCTGGTAGGGCAGCCTGTTGAAGTTGGCCTCGGCGATGTAGATCCGCCGGTTGTCGTTGGCCGTGCCCCACTCGATGCCGCCGACGTGGCCGCCGGGGCCGGCCGCCGCGCTCCAGATCACCTCTCCGGTGGAGGCGTCCATCAGCCAGTACTCGCCGCTCTTCTCACCCGCGCCGATCACCTTGCGGGGGCAGCCGTCCGGGCCCTTGATGGTGAACAGGTGCGCGCCGTCACCGAAGTCGTAGTCGTAACCCGGGTTCGGCGGGCAGTTGTTCGGCGGGAAGCCGGGCAGGCAGCCGGTGTTCCAGGCGTCGAAGCGCTTGGCCCCGGTGTTCCACTTGATCCGGCCGGTCCTCATGTCGAGCGCCAGCACGGTGTCCACGTAGTTGTCGGACGCGTAGCACTCGGCGGGGGTGCCGCCGGCCGTCTGGCAGTCGGAGACCGCCTTCGGGACGGTGTAGTTGTTGCCCGTGGTGAAGTACACCGTGTTCGTCGACGGGTCCAGGGCCGGGGTGCCCCAGACGGCGACGCCGCTGTAACCGCCGGTCGTGCCTCCGTTGTCCGGAGTCGTGAACTGGCGCCACAGCACCTTGCCGGTGGCCGCGGAGATGGCGTTCACACTGCCGCGGAAGGTGCAGCAGGGGTACGCGGGGTCGAGTGCGCCCTCGGACTCACGGGAGGAGACGCCCTGGTAGATCACGCCGTCGTGCACGACCGGCGACTGCGTCAGGACCGCCTTGTACTGGGTGTCGATCTCGCGCGCCCACACCAGGTCGCCGTTCCTCGCGTCGACCGACATCAGGACGGCCTTGGTCCAGTCGGCTATGTAGACCTTGCCGTCCACCACCGTGGGGCTGGACCGGGAGACGGAATCGGCGTCGCCGGTGTACTCGGAGACCTTGCGCGACCAGATCGGGCGGCCGGTCGCGGCGTTCACCTTGTGCAGGTAGCCGCCCCAGTCGGGGAAGTAGACGGCGCCGCCGACCACGGCCGGGGTCGCCGACACGTCACCGTGGGTGGCGTACGTCCACTTGGCCTTCAGCCGGTTCGCGTTGTCCTTGGTGATCGTCCGCTCCTGGGAGGCGGAGCGGCTGTTGCTCAGGTCGTGACCGCCGGTCGGCCACTGGGGCCGGGGCGCGGAGGCGTTGACCGGGGCGGTGCCCAGCGTGGCCGCCAGCGCGATGACGGCGAGCAGCGTGAACCTGCGGACCGTCTTCCGCAGGGACCAGGGTCTTGTGTACATGTCTGACTGTCCTCCTGAGGACGTGGACGACGGATGGAACGACGGACGCGGTGCGAGGCGGTTCATGGGACAGGCACCGGCACCCGGGTGCCGTGCCGTTCGGCCGCGAGCGCGGTGAGCGCCAGCCGGTCGGTCTTCTTGTTGGTGTTGAGGGGGAACTCGTCCAGCCGGTGGTAGTGGCGGGGGATCAGCTGGGCGGGCAGCACGGGGGACAGATCGCGGACGAACTCCTGCGGGGTGCGCCGCTCACCGAGGTAGAAGGCGACCAGTTCGGTGCTGTTGGCCACCGGCACGCCGACCACGACGGCCCCGCCGACCGGGGAGGCGGCGCGCAACGCGTGTTCCACCTCGGCGAGTTCGACGCGGTAGCCCTGCACCTGCACCTGGGAGTCCATGCGGCCCAGATAGACGAGCTCCCCGCCGGGAAGGCGGCGGACCCGGTCGCCCGTGCGGTACCAGCGCACGCCGTCCTGCTCCAGGTACTTGCCCCGGCCGTCCTCCGGGTCGAGGTAGCCGTCCGACAACTGCGGCCCGGACAGCCACAGTTCGCCCTCGTCGGCCGAGGGCTCACCGAGTTCATCGAGCAGCAGCTCCGCATGGCCGTCATGGAGCAGACCGAGCGGGACCACCCCGTTCACGCCGAGCCGGGTCGACTCCTCGGGCGACCAGCGGTGCCGGTGCGTGGTGATGGTCATCTCGGTCGGCCCGTAGACGTTGATCACCGCCGAGTCCGGAGCCGCCTGCTGCCACGCGTCGGTGTCGTCGAACTGGAGGGCCTCGCCGCCGAAGAACGTCCAGCGCAGCGAGGGCATCCGGCCGGGCAGCAGCCGGCCGGTGCGGCGGGACAGCGAGATCACGCTCGGCGCCGAGAACCACACGGTGATGCCGTGCCCGGCCACGAAGCCGGGCAGGTCGCGGTACGCGTGCGGGGGGACGGAGACGAGCGGGGCCCCGGCCGCCCAGGCACACCACAGGTCCGACACCGCCGAGTCCCAGTTGAGGTTGGCCGCCTGGGAGAAGACGTCCGCCGCGGTGAAGTCGTACCAGTCGTCCATCAGGGCGAAGTAGTGCGCCATGTTGCCGTGGGTGAGCCGGACACCCTTGGGGCGGCCGGTGGATCCCGAGGTGAACAGGACGTACGCCACGTCCTCGGGTGCGACGGACCGCGGCGCGCGCAGCGCGGTGTCCGGACCGGCCGCCAGCGCCGGCAGCCGGGTGGAGCCGGCCAGCTCCCGCGCACCGGCGGCGTCGAGGTGGGGCGCGAGGACCGGGAGGCCCCCGAGCTCCGCTCCCATGCCCCCGGCGAGCAGGGCCGCGCCCTCCTCGTCCACGACCAGGGCGGAGACCCGGGCCGCGCCGAGCATCGACACGATCTTGCCGGACGGGAAGTCGGCCGGGACGGGCACCGCGGGCAGTCCCGCGTACAGGCTCGCCAGGATGGCGACGTACGCGATCGGGCTGCGGCCCGTCAGGATGCCGACGGCCTCCGGGGGGCCGCCGGGGGCGGCCAGCAGTGCGCCCGCCCAGGACAGGGCCGTCTCATGGGCCGTCGTGTAGTCGACGGTCTCCCCGCCCACCCGCACCGCCACCCCGTGCGGCGATTTCTCCAGGCCGCGCAGGAAACGTGCGTGCAGCGCCTCTGGCGCCATTGATTCCATTTCCGCTCCTCATTTCCCGGCACATTCACAGGACACATTGACAGCCATCGACGGCCGCCCCCATCATTCCCTTATGCCAGAACTCACGAATCACACCTGGGACGAAGCCTTCGAGGACGTCATCCGCCCGTTCCTGCCCTATCTCTCACCCGGCGAAAAGCTTGCCGACCATTCCCCTCTCAAGGAACTGGGACTGGACTCGATGGGCACGATCGAGCTGCTCGCAGCCCTGGAGGGCGCCTATTCGGTGCGCTTCCTGGATGATGCGCTGAAGCTGGAGAATTTCGCCAGCCCGGACATCCTCTGGAATACACTGATAACCAAGACGGAATCCACCGCGTGAGAAAGCGGACCCACCGCCCGGCCCGACACGGATGTCACATCCGAGTCGGGCCGCTCCTTTTACAGGAGTTGCAGAAAACTCTCCTCGATCCGGTCCAGCACGGACCGGACATGGGGCAGAGAAAGCGGATCCTCGGCGGCCAGCGCCCTTTCCTGCTGCTCCGCGCTCTCGCCGTACAGCATGCTGGTGGCGCACTTGAACCGAAGGGCCCCGGGCTCGTCACCGAGCAGGTGCCCGGCCAGGACGACGACCCCCAGGTCCAGCATCCGCCGCGCCAGTGACGCCGAGTCGTCCACCTCGTGCTTGCCGAGCTCCTCGCGGACCGGCTCGAAGTCGGGGTACACGTAGAAGCCCCCGGTGGGCGGCCGGCAGCGGGCTCCGGCCTCGACGACGATGCGGTGGACGTCGCGTGCGACGGCCCCGTGCAGCCGGGCGCTGGCACGCAGCCGGTCCCTGATCTCCTCGGGCTCGCCGAAGGCGTACTCGGCCACCTCCTGCATCGGCCCCGCCAGGGTCGACCAGACCTCGCTGGCCACGGAGAGCACGCCGCTGCGGATCCAGTCGCCCCACGGCCCCTCGGGGAAGCGGGCCACCCCGATGCGCCAGCCGCCCACGGCCAGGCTCTTGCTGAGGCCGGTGGCGACCACCGTGATTCCCGGGGCCACCTCCGCGGGGCTGAGGTAGTCGGCGGCCGGATCGTGCATGACGTCCCGGTAGATCTCGTCCGAGACGATCAGCAGGCCCTCCTCCTCGGCGATCGCGCACAACTCACGGATCATCGCGGGCGGAGCGAGGGTCCCGGTCGGGTTGTCCGGGAGGGTCAGCACCATGATGCGCGGATCGTGGCCCAGCGCCCGGGCCGCCCGTACGCACTCCCGCAGCACGTCCGGGTCCGGCACCCCGCCGCACTCCTCGGGGATCGGGACGGCGATCGGGTGCTTGCCCGCCAGCCGGGCCTGCGGCGCGTACGTGTTCCACGCCGGGCGGGGCAGCAGCACATCACCCGGCACCGCGTGGTTGATGGCCATGAGCAGCGGCTTGCTGCCCGGGGCCACCACGATCTGCTCCGGGTCGGTGGGCAGGCGCCGGCGGCCGAAGTAGCCCGCGGCCGCGGCCCGCACCCCGGGCGAACCGGCCACCGGGCCATAGGCGTTGCGGCGCGCGCCCGCGGCCAGGCGTTCCACGAGCGGGGCGAAGGCGGGGAGCCGTGACTCGCCGAACCCGAGGTGGATCAGGGGCTCACCGGCGGCCTGCCGCTGCGCCACCAGCTGGTTGAGCGCCAGGTTCGGGGACATCCTCATGTCGCTCATGCCTGGCTCCCCACCGCTGCCGCGGCCCTCGTGCCGAAGAGTTCGGGTCCGTCCGACCAGGCCGGGCCGGCGATGGCGCGGGCGATGTCGGTGGGCACCGAACGGTCGAAGCGCAGCTCGTCCAGCCAGGCGGCGTCGGCGTCGTAGTGCGCGAGGAAGGGGCGGCCGACGAGCGAGGGGTCGCGGGCCTGCAGCATGCGCAGCTGGAAGAAGCGGCCCTCGGGCTTCTCGATGACCCCGTCCACGGCCACCTTGCCGGGGGTCGCGGACATCACCGGGCCGCGGACCGTGCGGGCCAGGCCGGGCAGGGTGCTGTAGGCGTCCCGGTAGATCTCCGCAGCCCTGGCGAGCGGCACCCGGAAGTAGTCGTACGGGCCGGTGTCGCGCTCCACGAACATGTAGTACGGCACGGCGCCGGCCGCGAGCTCGGCCCGCCACATCCGGCTCCACACGTCCGGGTTGTCGTTGACCTTGGCGATCAGCGGGGCCTGGCAGTAGACCAGGGCACCGGTGGACCGGATGCGGGCGATCGCCCGCCGCGCGAGGTCCGTCTCCAGCTCGCGGGGGTGGCTGAAGTGAGCCATCACGGCGAGGTTCCGCCCGGAGGCGATGACCTTCTCGAACAGCCGCAGGGCGTCGTCCGCGTCGGGGTCGGTGACGTAGCGCTGCGGCCAGTACGCGACGGACTTCGTACCGATCCTGATGGTCCGCACGCTGTCCAGGGACAGCAGCGGCTCCAGGTGGGTGCGCAGCCGCTCGGTGGTCATCACCATCGGGTCGCCGCCGGTGACGAGCACGTCGCCCGCGTCGGGGTGGGCCTCCAGGTAGGAGATGAGCCCGCGCGGGTCGGGGGCGGCGAAACGCAGTTCGGCGTCACCGACGAACTGGGCCCAGCGGAAGCAGTAGGTGCAGTACGCGTGGCAGGTCTGGCCCTGGCTCGGGAAGTACAGGACCGTCTCGCGGTACTTGTGCTGGAGGCCGGGGATCTCCGCGCCCGCCCGGGTGGGGACGTTGAGTTCCTTCTGCCCGGAGGGGTGCGGGTTGAGCCGGCCCCGTATCTGCTGCACGAGGGCGCGCAGGGCCACCTTGGCCGCCGGGTCCGCGGAGAGGTCCGCCAGATCCCGTTCGTTCTGTTCGGTGAGCATCCCCCTTTGGGGAAAGACGAGTTGGAACATCGGGTCGTCAGGGATGCGGTCCCAGTCGATGAGTTGCGACAGGACGTACTCGTTGACCCGGAAGGGCAGCACCATCGACACGAGCCGGACGGTCTCCCGTATGTCGGCGGGCAGGCCGTGGCGGGCGGCGATCTCATCGAGTTGCCGTGGTCCGAAGGCGCGGAACCGTGCTGCCTCGGCCGAATCGGTTGCCAGCAGGGACATGCGGATATTCCTCCAGCCTGGTGCCCAGCAGTTCGAGCGTGTGCTCGAACACGATGCGATGCTAGGGACGGGAATCGGCCACCGGACCCCAGAACCGACCCCAGCCCTACCCTTAGGACGGCCCCGCGCCCCCAGGGGCGCGGACATGGTGAAGCCGCCCAGGAGCGGCGGGGGATGCGGCTCCTGGGCGGCTGTCCGTGGGCCCGGCGGGGCCGGGCGTACCGGGCGTACCGGGTGTACCGGGACCGCTTACGCGATGCCGGTACCGGGCTCCCGGGCGGTGCCGTTCGAGGCCTTCACACCGGCTTCCGGCGCCGGCTCGGGGGCCGTGGCGTTGTCGTGCTGGACGGAGCGCAGTCCGATCAGGGCGACCACGGCCGCACCGGCCATCACCACGGCACCGGCAACCGACGCGACGTGCACCTCGGTGGTGAACGCCGCACGGGCCGCGTCGACCAGAGCCGAGGACGCGTCGCCCGGCAGCTTTCCGGCCGCGGCCAGCGCGCCGCCGATGGTCTCCCGCGCCTGGTCCAGCGCGTCGGCGGGCACCCCGGCCGGGGCGTCCAGCTCGTCGCTGTTGCGGTAGGCGGCGGAGCCGATGGAGCCGAGGACGGCGACCCCGAGGGCGCCGCCGAGCTCCTGGCAGGTCTGGAGCAGGGCGGAGGCGGTGCCGGCGCGCTCCGGCGGCACCTGCCCGACGACGAGTTCGGTGACCAGAGTGAGGACCGGGGTGAGACCGACGGCGAGCGCGATGATGCCGATCAGGATCAGCACCAGGCCGTCCTTCTCCGGGACCTGGGTGAGCATCAGCAGGGCGACCGTGGCGAGGCCGAACCCGCTGGCGATGATGACGGCCGGCCGGACGGTCCGGACGAGGACGGTGGCGAGCGGCACGACGGCGCCCACGGCGAGGGTGCCGGGAATCGTCCACAGCGCGGACTTGAGGGCGCTCATCCCGAGGACCGACTGCATGTACTGGGTGGAGAAGAGCGAGTATCCGACCAGGGTGAAGCAGGCCAGCAGGTTGACGGTCACCGAGGCGCCGAAGGCCTTGTTGCGGAACAGGGAGATGTCGACCATCGGGTCGCTGCTGGTGCGCTGGCGCCGCAGGAACACCGGCACGAGCGCGAGTCCGACCACGATGGCGACGACGTTGACGACGGAGAAGCCGTCCGCGGCGATCTTCTTGAAGCCGTAGACGACCGGCAGGATGACGGCGAGCGACAGCGCGGCGCTCACCAGGTCGAACTTCCCGGCGGCGGCGTCCTTGAACTCCGGCAGCAGGAACGGCGCCGCGACCAGCAGGAGCAGCATCACGGGCACGTTGATGAGGAAGACCGAACCCCACCAGAAGCCGGCCAGCAGGGCGCCGCTGACGACCGGGCCCAGCGCGGCACCGGCGGCCATGCCGGTGGACCAGACGGCGATGGCGGTACGGCGCTGGGTCTGGTCACGGAACAGGTTCCGGATGAGGGCGAGCGTGGAGGGCATCAGGGTCGCGCCGCCGATGCCCTGGAACGCCCGGGCGCTGATCACCATCTCGGGGCTGGAGGCGTAGGCGGCGAGCAGGGAGCCGCCGCCGAAGACCACGGCACCGATCAGCAGCAGCTTGCGGCGGCCGATGCGGTCGCCGAGCGCGCCCATCGTGAGCAGCACCCCGGCCAGGACGAAGCCGTAGATGTCGATCATCCACAGCTGCTGGTTCCCGGACGGCCTGAGGTCCTCGCTGATGGAAGGGATCGCGAAGTAGAGGACGGTCAGGTCCATCGAGACGAGCAGCACGGGCAGGAGCAGGACGCCGAGGGCGATCCACTCCTTGCGGCCCGCTCGGGGCTCCGTTCCTGAAGTGCCGTTCTCGCTCTGGGAGCTGGTCATGGGAGCAGTCCAATGCTGTGGGGTCGGGACGTACGTACCAGTGAACGGAATGACCTGCGCAGCAGGATGCTCCGTGCACGGGAACAGGGGGGTGAACAGGGCTCCGGATAGGGGTCGGAACAGGGGGCGGGGCCCGGACGTCGAGCCCGGGCCCCCGGTTGACCGCCGGACCGGCGTCAGCTCTCCCCGGCGACGAGCGCCGCGAGTGCCCTGCGGTCGGTCTTGCCGTTGGGGGTGAGCGGCAGGGAGGCGATCAGCTCGACCTTCCGGGGCACCATGTAGTCGGGCAGGGTCTCCTTGCAGAAGGCGCTGACCGCCACGGGCGGGGCGTCGAAGTCACGGGCGGGCACCACGTACGCGTACAGCTCCGGGTCCTGGTCCGGGCGGGGCCGCACCGCCACCGCGGCCGCCTCGACGCCCGGGAACTCCAGGAGCCGGCGCTCGATCTCGCCCAGCTCCACCCGGTTGCCGCGCATCTTGACCTGGAGGTCGGAGCGTCCGACGAAGTAGAGCTCGCCGCTCTCCCCCCGGTACGCCAGGTCGCTGGACTTGTACACGAGCTGCCCCGACCTGGGGTTGAGCGGATCGGGCACGAGTACGGACCGGGTGGCCTCGGGGTCGTCCCAGTACCCGGTGAAGAGCGACGGTCCGCGCAGATGGATCTCGCCCACCTCGCCGGGTTCCTCCACGGGCCGGCCCCGCTCGTCGATCAGCAGCATCTCCGCGCCGGGGTAGGCGAATCCGATGGACAGCTTGTCGATGCCCTCGGGCAGCGGGTTCGGCACGTCGGTGAGGGAGAACGCCATGGCCTCGGTCGGGCCGAAGCAGTTCACCACCCGCACCTGGGGCAGCAGCCCCTGCAGTTGCCGCAGTTCGGGCAGCGGGAAGGCCTCGCCGGAGAACAGCACTCCGCGCACCTGCCCGGCCAGCGCGGCCAGTCCCTGCGGTTCGTGGCGCAGCAGCGGCCGCCAGATGGAGGGGACACCGTCGACCTGGGTGGCCCCGGTGTCGGCGAGGAACCGCAGCAGCCTGCGCGGCCAGTGCGTCAGTTCGCGCGGTACGGGGATCAGCTGGGCGCCCGAGCCGAGGGCCAGGCCGATGTCCAGCAGCGCGAAGTCGAACTGGAGCGGTGAGGTGGTGGCCAGCCGGTCCTGCGCGGTGACGATGGAGTGCCGGAGCATGCCCCGGTAGAAGGAGAGGACCCCGCGGTGGCTCATGACGACACCCTTGGGGCGCCCCGTGGTGCCCGAGGTGAAGATCATGTACGCGGCGTCGGTGGAGACCGGGTCGCGCCGGTGGCGTACGCGCGGCACCGGGGCCCGTTCCACGACCACGCCGTCCGGGCCGAAGCGCGCCGTGCCGATGGACTCGGGCACCCCTTCGCGGCCGCCCCGCACCGTCTGCAGGTGCAGGGCGGGCTCGGCGGTGGCGGCGATCGACAGCAGCCGGGGCGTGGGGACGTCGGGGCTGACCGGGATGAAGGTGAGCCCGAGCATCGAGCAGGCGAGCAGGGCGGCCACGGCCGAGGCCGAGTTGTCCGTCTCCAGGATCACCCGGTCCCCGATGTCGAGGCCGAGCGCGTCCAGGGTCACCGCGTAGTCATGGGCCCTGCGCTCCAGTTGGCGGTAGCTCAGCACCCGGGAGGTGCCGTCGTCACCGGCCTCCCGGACGGCCGGGCTGTCCGGCGCGGTCCGGGCCGCCGCCAGCAGGAACTCGTGCATGCGTTCCGCCGGCGCGCCGACCGCTGCCGGGTGTTCCGTGATCGGGCTCATCGCCCGGCCTCCTCTGCTCGTCCGTGTGCGCGTCGTCCCGTGTGCTGTGCTCGTTGCCCCGTGCTCATGAGGAGATCCGCTCCTTGAGGTCGTTCAGCCAGCTGTCGATGACGGGGGCCGTCGTGTCGACGTGCTGCTCGACGATGGTGAAGTGCGTGCCGGGGACGGTCGCCACGGTGTGCGCGCCCTCCCAGTCGGCCTGCCAGCCGTTGCCCGGCTCGATCGCGGCGTCCTCGCCCCTCTCGAAGAGGTCCCCGGCCCGTACGAACAGCACGGGCGCCTCGATGTCCGCCTGCGTGAACTGCGGCAGCAGCTCCACGTACCGCCCCATCGCGGAGAGTTCGGCACTGCTGAAGGAGCCCAGCGTGGCCGCCTTGTCGGGGACCGCGAAGGCCATCTGGTCGAAGATCGCGTCGTTCGTCCGGCCCATGTAGTACGTGTCCAGGAGCACGAGCCCGGCCGGCCGCACCCCGTGCACCCGCTCCAGGCGGGCCACGGTGGCGTGGGCGAGCAGGCCGCCCGAGGAGAAGCCGAGCAGCACGAACGGTTCCCCGCCGGCGGTGCGCAGGACTGCCTCGGCGAGGACGTCCACGGCCGCGTCGAAGGACTCCGGCAGCGCGTCGCCGCGCGCGAACCCGGGAGTCGGAATCCCGGACACCGGCATCGAGAGCCGGGCCGCGAGGCGCGCGTGCTGGTGCACGCCGCCCGCCACGGTCGGGGTGGAGAGGCAGATCAGCCGGGGCGCCGTCGGGCCTTCGGCGCCCTGCTTGGCGCGGGCCCCGTACGCGACCGCTTCGGGCAGTCCGGCCAGATCGGCCGCCGTGGCGAAGGAGGGCCGCAGTGCGGCGACCGCCCGCAGCATGGCCAGCCCGGGCTGGAGGTTGCCCGACATGATCGCGTCGAGGAACAGCCCGTACAGCGTGTCGTCGACCCGGCCGTCGCCGTCCTCGGCGGGTGCGGCGGCGTGCCCGGCGTCCCCCTGGGCGGCGAGCCGGCCGGCGACCAGCCGGGCCAGGTCGAGCGGGTGCTTGCTGTCGAAGACCACCATGGCCGGCAGCGCGAGCCCGGAGGCCGCGTTCAGCCGGTTGCGCAGTTCGACGGCGGTCAGCGAGTCGAACCCGGCCTCCAGGAAGCCCGCTTCGGCGTCCACCGCACCGGCGTCGGCGTGCCCGAGGACCTCGGCGGCGTGGCTCAGCACCTCGTCGAGCACGACCCGGGTCCGGGCCGCCTCGTCGAGCCCGCGCACCTTCTGCGCGAGGCCCCCGGCCTCCCGGGCGGCGACCGCCGCACCGGCCCGTCGGCGCCCGGCGGGCGCCAGGGCCCGCAGCAGGGCCGGGACGACATCGGTACGGGCCCGCAGCGCGCCCAGGTCGACCCGGAGCGGGACGAGCGCGGCGGCGTCGGCGGCGACGGCCGCGTCGAAGAGCCACAGGCCCTCCTCCTCGGTCAGCGCAGGTGTTCCGGTCCGCCGCATCCGCTGGAGGTCGGCCTCACCGAGCCACTGACTGAGCCCCGTCTCGGTGGCCCACAGGCCGAAGGCCATGGAGGTGGCGGCGAGCCCGTGGGAGCGGCGGTGGGCGGCGAGCGCGTCGAGGAAGACGTTGGCCGCCGCGTAGTTGCCCTGCCCCGCGGCCATGACGAGGCCGCCGGCCGAGGAGAACAGCGCGAACACGGACAGGTCGAGGTGGGCGGTCAGCTCGTGCAGGTGCCAGGCCGCGTCCGCCTTGGCCCGCAGCACGTGGTCCACCTGCTCGGGCGTGAGCGCCCCGACCAGCCCGTTGTGGGCGACCCCGGCGGCGTGGACGACCCCGCGCAGCGGATGGGCGGGGTCGATGCCCCCGATCAGCCCGGCCACGGCCGCCCGGTCGGAGACGTCGCAGGCGGCGATCTCCACCCGCGCCCCCAGCCCGGTCAGTTCGTCGCGGAGCCCGGCCGCGTTGGGCGCTCCGAGCCCGCGCCGGCCGGCGAGCACCAGGTGCCGTACGCCGTGCTCGGTCACCAGGTGACGGGCGACGAGCGCGCCCAGGCCCCCGGTGCCGCCGGTGATCAGGACGGTCCCCTCGGGATCCCACGGCGATTCCCCGCCGGGCGCCGCCGACCGGGCGAGCCGGGGCACGAGCACCTTGACCCCGCGCACGGCGAGTTCGGGTTCGTCCGAGGCGAGGGCGGCGGCCAGCGCGCGCGGCGACGGCTCGCCCTCCTCCAGGTCCAGCAGGACGAAACGTCCGGGGTTCTCCGCCTGCGCGGCCCGCACGAGACCCCACACCGGGGCCTGGCGCACATCGACCGGGTCGCCGTCGGCGACGGCTGCCGCGGCCCGCGTCACCAGCACCAGCCGCGACTGCGCGAACCCCGGCTCGTCCAGCCACCGCTGCACGGCGGCCAGTGCCCCGTCCACAGCGGTACGCATCCCTGCCGGGACCTCGTGCTCACCGCCGGTCCCGCCGCCGTCCGCGAGGACGGGCAGCAGCACCAGGTCCGGCACGGCGTCGCCGAGCGCGTCGAGCCCCGCGACCACCGGCACGCCGGCGACCTCCAGGCCCGGCCCGGCGACCGTCCAGTCACCGCGCGGGCCGCTGCCGCCTCCGAGCGGCTGCCACTCGACGGCGAGCAGCGCGTCCCGGAACCCGCCGCCGCCCAGCTGCCGCGCGGCCACCGGCCGCAGTTGCAGCGCCTCGACCGAGGCCACGGGCGCCCCGGCCGGGTCGCTCAGGTCGAGGCGTACGGCGTTGCGCAGCCCCTCGACCGGGGCGAGCCGGACCCGTACGGCGGTCGCGGACGCGGCGTGCAGGGTGACACCGGCCCAGGAGAAGGGGAGCAGCGCCTGACCCTCGTCCTCCTCGGCGCCGAGACCGCCGAAGCCGAGCGCGTGCAGGGAGGCGTCGAGCAGGGCCGGGTGCAGGCCGAAGCGCCCGGCGTCCGGGTGCGCCTGCTCGGGCAGCACGATCTCGGCGCAGAGCGCGTCGCCGTGCCGCCAGGCCGCGGTCAGCCCCTGGAACACGGGGCCGTAGCCGAATCCGCGCTCCTGGAGGCTGTCGTACAGTCCGTCGGCGTCCAGCTCCTCGGCGCCGGCGGGCGGCCAGACGGTGAGCCCGTCGGACGCGGCGCCACCGGCCGGGGCCAGCATGCCGTCGGCGTGCCGGGTCCACGGTTCGTCGGGGTGGCTCTCGGGCCGCGAGTACACGCGCACGGTGCGCCGGGCCTGCGCGTCGGGTTCGCCGACGACGACCTGGAGCGAGACCCCGCCGCGCTCGGGGAGCACCAGCGGTGCGTACAGGGTCAGTTCCTCCAGCAGCCCGCAGCCGACGTGGTGGGCGGCCTGGAGGGCGAGCTCCACGAAACCGGTGCCGGGGAGCAGGACGCTGCCGTGTACCGCGTGGTCGGCCACCCAGGGCTGGGCGTCCAGAGAGACTCGGGCGGTGAACGTCACGGCGTCGGAGTCGGGGGACGCCACGACGGCCGCGAGCAGCGGGTGGTCGACCGCGTCCTGCCCGACGGCGACGGCATCGGTGGCCGGCTTGGCCGCGTCCACCCAGTAACGGGTGCGCTGGAAGGGATACGTGGGCAGCTCGACCCTGCGGGCACCCGTACCGGCGTAGTACGCCTCCCAGTCGACCCGGGCCCCGTCCGCGTACAGCCGGCCGAGGGCCGTGACCAGGGCCTCGGGCTCGGGGCGGTTCCGGCGCACGGACGGTACGAGGACCGCCTCGCCGCCGCCTCCCTCGCCGTGGTCCAGGATCTGCTGGGCGAGGCCGGTGAGGACGCCGTCGGGGCCGATCTCCAGGAACCGGGTCACGCCCTGCTGTTCCAGGGCCTCCACGGCAGCCACGAAGCGGACGGCCTCGCGGACCTGGTCGACCCAGTAGTCCGGGGACTGCCAGGCCGTCGACAGCTCCCCGGTGACGGTGGAGACGACCGGGACGCGGGGCTCGGCGTACGCCAACCCGGCGGCGACGGCCCGGAACTCGTCGAGCATCGGTTCCATCAGCGCCGAGTGGAAGGCGTGCGAGACGGCGAGGCGGCTGGTCTTGCGGCCCAGCGCGGCGACGTGCTCGCCGACGGCGAGGACCTCCGCCTCCGCTCCCGAAATGACGACCGCCTGGGGCCCGTTGACGGCTGCGATGCCCACGCCGTCGGTCAGCAGGGGAAGCACCTCGTCCTCGGTGGCCTGTACGGCGACCATCGCGCCACCGGCGGGAAGCGCCTGCATCAGGCGGCCCCGGGCGACGACCAGCTTCGCGGCGTCTGCGAGGGACAGCACCCCGGCGACGTGCGCGGCGGCCAGCTCACCGATCGAGTGACCGGCGACGACGTCGGGGGTGACGCCCCAGGCCTCGACCAGGCGGTAGAGGGCCACCTCGAAGGCGAAGAGCGCCGGCTGCGTGTACGCGGTGTTGTTCAGTTCGTCCGCGTCCTCCCCCCATACGACGTCGCGCAACGCCGTACCGAGGTGCGCGTCCACCTCCGCGCACACCGCGTCGAACGCTGCCGCGAAGACCGGGAACGCCTCGTACAGCTCGCGGCCCATCCCGAGCCGCTGGGCTCCCTGGCCGGTGAAGAGGAACGCCGACTTCCCGCTCCGGCGTGCCTGGCCGCTCGCCACAGCGGGGGCGTTGCGGCCCTGGGCCAGGGCGGTCAGGCCGCGCAGCAGTTCCTCGGTGCCGGCGCCCACCACGACCGCCCGGTGGGCGAACGCGGTGCGGGAGGAGACCAGCGACAGACCGAGGTCGGCCGGTGCGAGCGCGGGCTCGTCCGTGACCCGGTCCGTCAGCCGCTCGGCCAGGGCGGCCAGGGCCTGCGGGCTCTTCGCGGTCACCACCAGGGGTACGACGGGGAGTGCGCCGCCCACGGCCGGCTCGACGGCCGCCTTGGGCGCCTCCTCCACGATCACGTGCGCGTTCGTCCCGCTGATACCGAACGAGGAGACACCCGCGCGGCGCGGGCGGTCGGCGGGCCGCCACTCCCGGGCCTCGGTGAGCAGCGCGACGTTCCCGGCCTCCCAGTCGACCTGGTCCGAGGGCGCGTCCACGTGCAGGGTCTTGGGCAGGACGCCGTGGCGCATGGCCAGGACCATCTTCATGACGCCCGCGATGCCCGACGCCGCCTGGGTGTGGCCCATGTTGGACTTGATGGAGCCCAGCCACAGGGGCAGGTCGTCCGCGCGTCCCTGTCCGTAGGTGGCGAGGAGCGCCTGTGCCTCGATCGGGTCGCCCAGGGTCGTGCCGGTCCCGTGCGCCTCGACCGCGTCGACCTCCGCCGCCGCCAGGCCCGCGTTGGCCAGGGCCTGGCGGATCACGCGCTGCTGGGACGGGCCGTTGGGGGCGGTCATCCCGTTGCTGGCGCCGTCCTGGTTGAGCGCGGAGCCACGGAGGACGGCGACGACGGGGTGCCCGTTGCGGCGCGCGTCGGAGAGCCGCTCCAGCAGGAGGACGCCCGCGCCCTCGCCCCAGGCGACGCCGTCCGCCGAGGCGGCGAAGGACTTGGAGCGGCCGTCGGGGGCGAGCCCGCGCTGCCGGCTGAACTCGATGAACATGCCCGGCGTGCCCATGACGGCGACCCCGCCGGCCAGGGCCAGCGAGCACTCGCCGGCCCTGAGCGCCTGGGCGGCCATGTGGAGGGCGACGAGTGAGGAGGAGCAGGCCGTGTCGACGGTGATGGCCGGGCCCTCAAGTCCCAGCGTGTAGGCGGTGCGCCCGGACACGAGGCTGCCGCCGCTGCTGGCCGCGGCCTCCACGCCGAGTGCGTAGTCGTGGTACATCACTCCGGCGAACACCCCGGTCGATGAACCCTTGAGCGTCGTCGGGTCGATCCCGGCCCGCTCGATCGCCTCCCACGACACCTCCAGCAGCAACCGCTGCTGCGGGTCCATCATCAGCGCCTCGTTGGGGCTGATCCCGAAGAACACCGGGTCGAAGTCGGCGGCGTCGTGCAGGAAGCCGCCCTCGCGGGCGTACGTCCGGCCGGGCGTGCCCGGCTCGGGGTCGTACACCTCGGCGTCCCAGCCGCGGTCGGCCGGGAAGCCGCCGATGGCGTCGACCCCGTCCGCGACGAGCCGCCACAGCTCCTCCGGGGTCGTCACACCGCCCGGGTACCGGCAGCCCATCCCGACGATGACCACCGGGTCGTCCTCCCCGTCCGCCCCCGCGCCCGTGGGCAGGGCGCGGGCGGGTACGGGCAGGGCACGGTCCGAACCGGCCACCTCGTCGCCCATGTACGCGGCGACGGCGTGCGCGGTCGGGTAGTCGAAGATCAGCGTGGCGGGGAGCCGGAGGCCGGTCACCGCGCCGAGCCGGTTGCGCAGTTCGACGGCGGCGAGCGAGTCGAAGCCCAGCTCGCTGAAGGCCCGCTCCGGCTCGATCGCGTCGGCGGACGCGTGACCGAGCACACCCGCCACGTGCGTCCGTACGAGAGCGAGGAGCGCGGCAGCCCGAGCGGTCGTGTCCAGCCCCGCGAGACGGGCGAGGAGCCCGTCGCCGCCGTCCGTGGACCGTGCGCTCCGGCGTACGGGTACCCGGACCAGGCCCCGGAGCAGGGAAGGGAGTTCGGTGGCGCGGTCGCGCAGGACGCCGGTGTCGACGCGCAGCGGCACGGTGGCCGCCAGACCCGACGCCAGGGCGGCGTCGAACAGGGCGAGACCCTCCGCCGACGACAGTGCGGGCAGCCCCTGAGCCGCCATCCGCTCCACGGCCAGGTCCAGCATGTCGACGCCGGTCATGCCGGTGTCGACGCCCCACAGCCCGAAGGCCATCGCGCACGCCGGAAGGCCCTCGGCGTGCCGTTGGGCGGCGAGGGCGTCGAGGAAGACGTTGGCGGCCGCGTAGTTGCCCTGACCCGCCGCCAGCACCAGGCCGCCGGCGGAGGAGAACATCACGAACGCGGACAGGTCCAGGTCCCGGGTCAGCTCGTGCAGGTGCCAGGCCGCGTCCACCTTCGGGCGCAGCACCGCGTCCACCCGCTCGGCCGTCAGCGCCCCGACCACACCGTTGTCGACGACGCCGGCCACGTGGACGACTCCGCGGAGCGGGCGGTCCGGGTCCACGGACGCGAGCACAGCGGCGAGGGACTCGCGATCGGCCACGTCGCACGCGGCCACCGCGACCGAGGCACCCAGGGCCGACAGCTCGGCCACCAGTGCGGAGACCCCCGGCGTATCGGCGCCCCTGCGTCCCACCAGCAGCAGCCCCCGTACGCCGTGCTCGGCCACCAGGTGCCGGGCCACACGCGCGCCCAGCCCACCCGTACCTCCGGTGATCAGTACGGTCCCGTCGGCGTCCCACACCGGCGCGGCCTCGTCACCCGGCGCGGCGAGCACCAGGCGCGGCACCCACACCTCACCCTCGCGGACGACCAGCTCCGGCTCGCCGTAGGCGATCACCCGCTCCCAGGGCACGGACCCGTCGGAGTCGACCAGGACGAACCGCCCCGGGTTCTCGGCCTGCGCGGCCCGCACGAGGCCCCAGACCGGAGCCTGCCGCACGTCGACCGGCTCACCGTCGGCCACGGCCACCGCGCCGCACGTGGCGACCGCCAGCACCGCGCCCTCGGGCCGCTCCGTCGACAGCCACTCCTGCACGGCCGCCAGCACCTCGCCCACCAGACCGTGCACGGCACCCGGCACGTCCTCGGGCACGTCCCGCGTCCCGCAAGTGAAGACGACGGGGGCCGGTCCCTCGGCGGGTGTGTGGCCCCGCGCGGCGGGCAGCCGGCTCCAGGCGATGCGGAAGAGGGAGTCGTTCCCGCCCGTGGCGAGCTGCTCGGTGGACACGGGCCGTCCGACGACCGCGCCCACCGTGGCGACGGGGGCCCCGGTGGCGTCCGCGACCTGCAAGGACAGACTCTCCGCGGTGGGCTGCGTGATGCGTACCCGCACGGCGTGGGCGCCCGCCGCGTGCAGCGTCACGTCGCGCCACACGAAGGGCAGGACGGTCTCGTCGCCGCCGGTGCCGTTGACGAGGGCCGCGTGCATGGCGGCGTCCAGGAGCGCCGGGTGCAGCCCGAACTTCCCCGCCTCCGCGTGCGCCTGCTCCGGCAGCGCGACCTCCGCGTACAGGACGTCGTCCACCCGCCAGGCGGCCTTGAGGCCCTGGAACGCCGGCCCGTAGCCGAAGCCCCGCTCGCGCAGCCCCTCGTAGGCACCGTCCAGGGACAGTTCCTCCGCCCCGGCGGGCGGCCAGGCCGAGAGGTCGAACCCGGCGCTCTGCGTGCCGGGCGCCAGTACGCCGTCGGCGTGCAGGGTCCACGGCAGGTCCGGACGGTCCTCGGCGCGCGAGTAGACGCTCACCGAGCGCCGGGCGGACGCGTCGGCGGCACCGACGACCATCTGCACGCTCACGCCCCCGCGCCGGGGCAGGACGAGCGGCGCCTGCAGGGCCAGCTCCTCCAGCACCGCGCAGCCCACCTGGTCGCCGGCCCGGATCGCCAGCTCGACGAAGCCGGTTCCCGGCAGCAGGACGCTCCCGAGGACGTCGTGGTCGAGGATCCACTCGTGCGTACGCGCGGACAGCCGGCCGGTGAACGTGACCACGTCGGTGTCCGGCGACGGCACCACCGCACCGAGCAGCGGGTGTCCGGCATCGGTCAGCCCGGCCGTCGCCATGCTGCTGCCGCCGCCGATCCAGGAGTTGGCGAGGTACTCCTCCGTGCCCACCCAGTACCGGGTGCGCTGGAAGGCGTACGTGGGCAGCTCGACGCTCCGGGCCCCGGCACCGGCGTAGAACGTCTCCCAGTCGACCCGGGCCCCGTCCACGTACAGCCGGCCCACCGCGGCGAGCAGGGATTCGGGTTCGGCACGCTTCTTGCGCACCGACGGCAGGAACGTGCTGTTCTCGTCGGTCGCGGAGGCGGCCCCGAGGGCGGTGAGCACCGCGTCCGGGCCGATCTCGACGAACGTCCGGGCGCCGAGGGCCTCGGCGGCGACCACGGCGTCCGCGAACCGCACCGGCCGGCGGACCTGGTCGACCCAGTACTCGGCCGACTGCCAGTCCGAGGACAGCGTGCCGGTGACGGTGGAGACGACCGGGATACGCGGCTCGTTGAACGTCAACTGCGCGGCCACCGCCCGGAACTCGTCGAGCATCGGTTCCATCAGCGCGGAGTGGAAGGCGTGCGAGACGGCGAGGCGGCTGGTCTTGCGGCCCAGCGCGGCGACGTGCTCGCCGACGGCCAGGGCCTCCGCCTCCGCGCCCGAAATGACGACCGCCTGGGGCCCGTTGACGGCTGCGACGCCCACGCCGTCGGTCAGCAGCGGCAGCACCTCGTCCTCGGTCGCCTGCACGGCGACCATCGCGCCACCGGCGGGAAGCGCCTGCATCAGACGGCCCCGGGCGACGACCAGCTTCGCGGCGTCCGCCAGCGACAGCACCCCGGCGACATGCGCGGCGGCCAGCTCACCGATCGAGTGACCGACGACCACGTCGGGCGTGACGCCCCACGCCTCGACCAGCCGGAACAACGCCACCTCGAACGCGAAGAGTGCGGGCTGGGCGTACGCGGTCGCGTTCAGCTCCTCCGCGTCCTCCCCCCACATCACGTCACGCAACGACGCACCGAGGTGCGCGTCCACCTCCGCGCACACCGCGTCGAACGCTGCCGCGAACACCGGAAACGCCTCGCACAACTCCCGTCCCATGCCCACCCGCTGGGCGCCCTGGCCGGTGAACAGGAACGCCGACTTGCCGGCCGTCCGCGTGGCCCCCTTCACCAGGCCCGGGTGCTCCTCGCCGGCGGCCAGGGCGGCCAGCGCGGCCGCCCGGTCACCGAAGACGACCGCCCGGTGGGCGAAGGCGGGCTTCGACGTCACCAGGGAGTAGCCGATGTCCTCCGCCCGGTGGTCACCGTCACCGGCCACCGTCAGCAGGTTCTCCGCCTGCCCGGCCAGCGCCTCCGCGCTCTTCGCGGACACCACCCAGGGGGTGACGTGCGGGCCGGGTCCGGCCTCCTCCGTCACCGCGGCCTCGGGCACCTCTTCCACGATCACGTGCGCGTTCGTACCGCTGATGCCGAAGGAGGAGATGCCCGCGCGCCTCGGGTGACCGGACTGCTGCCAGTCACGGGCCTCGGTGAGCAGTTCGACGTCACCGGCCGACCAGTCGATCTGGTCCGAGCGCTCCCGCGCGTGCAGGGTCGGTGGCAGGACGCCGTGGCGCATCGCCATGACCATCTTGATGATGCCCGCGACCCCGGCCGCCGCCTGGGTGTGGCCCATGTTCGACTTGATGGAGCCCAGCCACAGCGGCCGGCCCTCCTCGCGCCCCTGACCGTAGGTCGCCAGCAGCGCCTGCGCCTCGATCGGGTCGCCCAGGGTCGTCCCGGTGCCGTGCGCCTCGACCGCGTCGACCTCCGCCGCCGTCAGGCCCGCGTTGGCCAGGGCCTGGCGGATCACGCGCTGCTGGGACGGGCCGTTCGGGGCGGTCAGGCCGTTGCTGGCGCCATCCTGGTTGAGGGCCGAGCCACGGACCACCGCGAGGACCGGGTGACCGTTGCGACGGGCGTCGGACAGGCGCTCCAGGAGGAGCATGCCCGCGCCCTCGCCCCAGCCCGTGCCGTTGGCACCGAGGCCGAAGGACTTGCAGCGGCCGTCCGGGGCGAGGCCCCGCTGCCGGCTGAACTCGACGAAGACCTCGGGGGTCGCCATGACCGCGACACCGCCCGCCAGGGCGAGCGAGCACTCGCCGGAGCGCAGCGCCTGGGCCGCCATGTGCAGGGATACCAGCGAGGACGAGCACGCCGTGTCGACCGTGACGGCCGGGCCTTCCAGGCCGAACACGTACGAGACGCGGCCGGAGGCGATGGCGCCCGTGCTGTTGTTGGCCGCGTAGTCGTGGTACATCATCCCGGCGTAGCAGCCGGTCATGCTGCCGCGCAGGGTCTCCGGGTCGATCCCGGCCCGCTCGAACGCCTCCCAGGCCGTCTCCAGCAGCAGGAACTGCTGCGGGTCCATGACGGCGGCCTCGTTGGGGCTGATGCCGAAGAACGCCGGGTCGAACTCGCCCGCCTCGTGCAGGAATCCGCCCTCGTTGGCGTAACTGGTGTGCGGGCGACCGGAGGTGGGGTCGTAGACCCGGTCCAGGTCCCAGCCACGGTTGGCGGGGAAGTCCGAGACCGCGTCCACGCCGTCCGCCACGAGCCGCCACAGCTGCTCGGGACTGCGCACGCCGCCCGGGTAGCGGCATGCCATGGAGACGATCACGATCGGGTCGTCGTCGTCCCCGGTCGCGCCTGCCACTCGTCCGGTGGGGCTCACCTCGGCGAGGGAGCCGGCGAGTTCGCCGAGCAGGTGCCGGGCCAGAGCGCGCGGGCTGGGGTAGTCGAAGGCCAGGGTGGCGGGCAGCCGGACCTCGGCGGCGGCGCTGACGGCGTTGCGGAATTCCACGGCCGTCAGCGAGTCGAAGCCCAGCTCGCTGAACGCGCGGGTCTCGTCGACGGCGTCCGCGTCCGGGTAGCCGAGCGCCGTCGCGACCTGGGTGCGGACCAGGTCGAGCAGGACGCGCTCCTGCTCCTCCCGGTCCAGCCCGGCCAGCCGGCCGCGCAGCGCCCCGGCCGTCTCCGACGCGGAGACGGCGGCGCGGCGGGGCCGTACGCGCACCAGCTTGCGGAAGAGCGGCGGCAGTGCGTCGCCGGCCTCGGCGAGGGTGCGGACGTCCAGCCGGATCGGGAGGACGACGGGCGCGTCCACGGTCAGGGCCCGGTCGAAGAGGTCCAGGCCGTACGCGGGAGTGAGGGCGCCGATGCCGGTGCGGCTCATCCGCTGGAGGTCGGCGTCGGTCAGGGTGCCGGACATCCCGCTCGCCCACAGGCCCCATGCCAGGGAGCGGGCGGGCAGGCCGTGGGCGGTGCGGTGGACGGCGAGCGCGTCGAGCAGGGCGTTCGCGGCCCCGTAGTTGGCCTGGCCGGGGACGCCGAGCACGCCGGTGGCGGAGGAGAACAGCACGAAGGCCGACAGCTCCAGGTCCCGCGTCAGTGCGTGCAGGTGGAGCGCGGCGTCGGCCTTGGCCCGCAGGACCGTGTCCAGGCTCTCCGGGGTCAGCGAGGCGATGAGCGTGTCGTCCAGGACACCGGCGAGGTGGACGACGCCGGTGAGCGGTACTCCGGCGATGAGCCCGGCCAGGGCGTCCCGGTCCGCGACGTCGCAGGCCGCGACCGTGACCTCGGCCCCGAGGCCGCGCAGCTCGGCGCGCAGCTCCGCCGCGCCGGGGGCGTCCACTCCGCGCCGGGAGACCAGCAGCAGGCTCCGTACGCCGTAGGTCCCGACGAGTTGCCGGGCCACCAGGCTGCCCAGCGCGCCGGTCGCGCCGGTGACCAGGACCGTGCCGTCACCGAAGTCGGGACGGACGCGCTTCTCGGGGTCGTCCGTGAGGCGGACCAGGCGGGCGCCGTACACGGCCGTGGAGCGTACGAGGGTCTGGGACTCGCCGGTGGCGAGCGCGGCGGCGGCCTGTGCGTCGTCCGCGAGGTCGTCCAGGTCGGCGAGCAGGAGCCGCCCGGGGTGCTCGGCCTGCGCGGAGCGCACCAGCCCCCAGACGGCGGCCCCGGCCAGGTCGGTGACGTCCTCCTGGGGCCGGGCGACCGCGCCACTGGTGGCGATGAGCAGGCGGGAGGCCGCGTACCGGTCGTCGGCTAGCCAGCGCTGGAGCGCGGCGAGGATCTCGGTGGTGGCGGCGCGGACGGTCGCGGGGTCCGTGCCGGTGTGCCGGGAGCGCAGGACGACGCTCTCGGGCACGGGCCCGTCGGCGCGCAGGTCGGACCAGTCGACGGGTACGGAAGCCGTTTCGCCGGTGGGCAGTTCGAGCCAGTCCAGGCCGAACAGGGACTCGTGCGCGACCGTCCGGGCGGCGGCCAGCTGCTCGGCGGAGACCTCACGCAGGACGAGCGCGTCGACGGACAGCACGGGCCGGCCCGTCTCGTCGGCGACGGACAGGGCGATGGCTCCCGCGCCGTCCGGGGCGATCCGGACCCGCAGACGCGCGGCTCCGGAGGCGTGCAGCCGCACCCCGGTCCACACGAACGGCAGGACGGGGCCGGTGGCCCCGGCGAAAAGGTCCGTGAACACGGAACCGTGCAGGGACGCGTCCAGCAGCGCCGGGTGCAGCCCGAACGCGGCGGCCCCGGGCCGGGCCGGGTCCGGCAGCGCTACCTCGGCGAAGACCTCGCTGCCGGAGCGCCAGGCCCCGGTCAGCCCCCGGAAGGCGGGCCCGTACGCGAGACCGGCCTCGGCCAGCGACGCGTACACCCCGTCCGTGTCGAGGGCCTCGGCACCTGCGGGCGGCCAGGCGGCCAGGTCGAAGGGGGCGGGGCCCGCGGTGGTGGCCGCCAGGACCCCGGCCGCGTGCAGCGTCCAGGGCTGGTCGGGCTGGTCGTCGCGGCGTGAGTGGACGCTGACCGGGCGCCGCCCGGAGGAGTCCGCAGCGCCGACCTCGACCTGGAGTGCGACGGCACCGCGTGCGGGCAGGACGAGGGGGGCCTGGAGCATCAGCTCCTCGAGCGATTCGCAGCCGACCTGGTCCCCGGCCCGGACGGCCAGTTCGACGAAGCCCGTGCCGGGGAAGACCACGGACTCCCCGACGACGTGGTCGGCGAGCCACGGCTGTGCCGACACGGAGACCCTGCCGGTCAGGACGACACCGCCGGAGTCGGCGAGCGAGACGACCGCACCGAGCAGCGGGTGCCCGGCGGCGGCGAGACCGGCGGCGGCGACGTCCCCGGAGGAGCCGCTGCCCTCGACCCAGTAACGGGTGCGCTGGAAGGGGTACGTGGGCAGCTCGACCGTGCGGGCCCCGGTGCCGGCGTAGAACGCGTCCCAGTCGGGGGTGACGCCGGCGGTGTACAACCGGCCCAGGCCCGCGACCAGGGCCTCGGACTCGTCGCGGTCCTTGCGCGCCAACGCCACGCATGTGGTGGCCCCGTCGGTGACGGAGGCGGCCCCGAGGGCGGTGAGCACCGCGTCCGGGCCGATCTCGACGAACGTGCGGACACCGAACGTCTCCGCCGCGCCCACCGCGTCGGCGAACCGGACCGCTTCGCGGACCTGACCGACCCAGTACTCGGCCGACTGCCAGTCCGAGGACAGCGTGCCGGTGACGGTGGAGACGACCGGGATACGCGGCTCGTTGAACGTCAACTGCGCGGCCACCGCGCGGAACTCGTCCAGCATCGGGTCCATGAGCGCCGAGTGGAACGCGTGTGACACGGACAGCCTGCTGGTCTTGCGCCCCAGCGCGGCGAAGTGCTCGCCCACGGCCAGGGCTTCCGCATCCGGGCCAGAAACCACGACCGACTGCGGCCCGTTGACGGCCGCGACGCCCACCCCGCCCGTGAGCAGGGGAAGCACCTCGTCCTCGGTCGCCTGCACGGCCACCATCGCGCCACCGGCGGGAAGCGCCTGCATCAGACGGCCCCGGGCGACGACCAGCTTCGCGGCGTCCGCCAGCGACAGCACCCCGGCGACATGCGCGGCGGCCAGCTCACCGATCGAGTGACCGACGACGAGGTCCGGGGCGACGCCCCACGCCTCGACCAGCCGGAACAACGCCACCTCGAACGCGAAGAGTGCGGGCTGGGCGAAGGCGGTCGCGTTCAGCACCTCCGCGTCCTCCCCCCACACCACCTCGCGCAACGACCGCCCCAGATGCGCGTCCACCTCCGCGCACACCGCGTCGAACGCTGCCGCGAACACCGGAAACGCCTCGCACAACTCACGGCCCATGCCCACCCGCTGGGCGCCCTGGCCGGTGAACAGGAACGCCGTCTTCCCCTTCGTGGCGGTGCCCTGGAGCACCGCCGGGTGGCTCTCGCCCTCCGCAAGGGACGCGAGGGCGCTCAGGGCCGCGTCGCGGGTCTCCGCGAGGACGACCGCGCGGTGTTCGAGGGCGGCCCGGGAGGTCGCCAGGGAGTGGGCGAGGTCGGCCGCGCCCAGTTCCGGCGCCGCCGCGATGTGTGCGTGGACACGGTCGGCCTGCGCTGCGAGGGCGGCCGTGTCGCGCGCGGAGAGCGGCCAGGGCAGAAGGCCGGGCAGGGGCGTGGCGGGGGCCGCGGAGCCTTCGGGGGTCTCGGGGGTGTCGGCCGGCTCCGCCGCGTCCGCCGGGACCGCCGGGTCCGCCGCCGGGGCCTCCTCCAGGATCACGTGGGCGTTGGTCCCGCTCACGCCGAAGGCCGAGACACCGGCCCGTCTCGGCCGGTCCTCGGCGCGTTCCCACTCCCGGGTCTCGGTCAGCAGCCGTACCCGGCCCGCTGACCAGTCGACGTGGGTCGACGGTTCGTCCACGTGGAGCGTCTTCGGCAGTACGCCGTGGCGCAGCGCCTCGACCATCTTGATGATGCTGCCGACACCGGCGGCGGCCTGGGCGTGGCCCATGTTGGACTTGATGGAGCCCAGCCACAGCGGCCGGTCCTCCTCGCGCCCCTGACCGTAGGTCGCCAGCAGCGCCTGCGCCTCGATCGGGTCGCCCAGGGTCGTCCCGGTGCCGTGTCCCTCGACCACGTCGACGTGTGCGGCGGAGAGCCGGGCGTTGGCGAGGGCCTGACGGATGACCCGCTGCTGCGCACGGCCGTTGGGGGCGGTGAGGCCGTTGCTGGCGCCGTCCTGGTTGACCGCGCTGCCCCGCACGACGGCGAGCACGGGGTGGCCGCTCCGCCGGGCGTCCGCGAGCCGTTCCAGGACGAGCATGCCCGCGCCCTCGGACCAGCCGGTGCCGTCAGCGGCCTCGGCGAAGGCCTTGCAGCGGCCGTCGGGGGCCAGCCCGCGCTGCCGGCTGAACGCGATGAAGGGCGACGGGGTGGACATCACCATGACGCCGCCGGCCAGGGCCAGTGAGCATTCCCGCTGCCGCAGGGCCTGGGCGGCCAGGTGGAGGGAGACGAGCGAGGAGGAACAGGCCGTGTCGATGGTGACCGCGGGGCCTTCGAGACCCAGGGCGTAGGAGATCCGGCCGGAGATGACGGCCGCCGCGTTGGCGGTGGTCATGTAGGCCTCGGCGACCTCGCCCGCCGCGCCGGTGAGGTACTCGTAGTCCTGGATCCCGGAGCCCGCGAACACACCGACGGGCTTTCCGCGCAGCGACTCCGGGTTGATCCCGGCCCGCTCGATCGCCTCCCAGGACACCTCCAGCAGCAGGCGCTGCTGGGGGTCCATGGTGAGCGCCTCGTTGGGGCTGATCCCGAAGAAGCCGGCGTCGAACCCGGCGACGTCACGGACGAAGCCGCCCTCGTCGACGTAACTGCCGCCGGACCCGCCGGTGGCGTCGGTCTCGCTGCCGCGGAGACCGTCGAGGTCCCAGCCGCGGTCGGTGGGGAAGGTGCTGATGGCGTCCCGGCCCTCGGCCACGAGCTGCCACAGGTCCTCGGGGGTGCTGACGCCTCCCGGGTAGCGGCAGCTCATCGCCACGACGGCGATGGGTTCGTGGTCCTGGTCCTCGGCTTCCTGAAGCCTGCGCCGGGTCTGGTGCAGATCCGCCGTGACCCGCTTGAGGTAGTCGAGGAGCCGTGCGTCGTCATTGGACATGTTGGGTCCCACCGAGTCCTTGCTCATGCCGTGGTCGAATCGGGTCGCGGAGTTGCGGGGCGGGGCCCGGTGCCGGTCACAGCACTGGCCGCGCGGTCGGTCAGGTGAGGCCGAGTTCGTTGTCGATGAAGGCGAAGACGTCGTCGGCGGAGGCGGTCTCGAGCTGCTGGCCCACCTGCCGGCCGCCGTCACCGGTCCGCTCGTCGAGGGTGCCGGTCAGCCGCGCCAGCAGGCTCTGCAGACGGGCGGTGATCCGGGTGGCCTCGATGTCCTCGGCGGCGAGTGCCGCGGCGGCCTCTTCGAGCCGGTCGAGCCGGTCCAGTACGGGGAGTTCGCCGAGGTGCTCGTCCTGGCAGAGCTCGGACCACAGGTGGGTGGCGAGCGCCCCGGGGCTCGGGTGGTCGTAGATCATGCTGGTCGGCAGGGGGCGCCCGGTGGCGGCGACGAGTCGCGTGCGCAGGTCGACGGCGGCGACGGAGTCGAAGCCGAGGTCGGTGAAGCCGCGGTCGGGCGCGACCTCGGCCGGGTCGTCGTAGCCGAGCAGTGCGGCCACGTGGGTACGGACGAGGTCGAGCAGCACGGACCGCTGCTCGGGCTCCGCCAGAGCGGCCAGCCGGTCCACGAGGCCGGGGTCGGCGCCCGCACCGTCCGGCATGGCGTCCGCGCCGAGGGCGGTGAGGGCTTCGGGCAGGGCGTCGAGGAGTGGGCGCGGCCGGGCGAGCGCATAGGTGGGTGCGAAGCGCTCCCAGTCGAAGTCGGCGACGACCGCGTGCGAGGCGCGGCCCGCCAGGATGCGGCGCAGCGCCCCGACGGCGAGGCCGGGCGGCATCGCGGGGGCGCCCATTCGGCGCATGACGGCGGCGAGTTCGGCGTCGACCATGCCCCCGTCCCAGGAGCCCCAGGCCACGGAGGTGGCGGCGAGGCCGCGTGCGCGGCGGCTGTGGGCGAGGCCGTCGAGGTAGGCGTTGGCACTGCCGTAGGCGGCCTGGCCCGCACTGCCCCAGACGGCGGCGCCCGACGAGAAGAGCACGAAGGCGTCGAGCGCGGTGTCCCCGAGGAGTTCGTCGAGGTGGCGGGCGCCGAGCACCTTGGCCTCGGCCACCTCCGCCAGCTCCGCGAGCGACAGTTCGCCGAGCGGGGCGATGCGCTGCGCCAGGCCGGCCGCGTGGAAGACGGCGGTGAGCCCGGGCAGCCCGTCGAGCAGCGCGCGGACGGCTTCGCGGTCGCCCATGTCGCAGGCCTCGACGGAGACCCGGGCGCCCGTGGCGCCGAGCTCGTCGACGAGTGCGGCCACTCCTGGCGCTTCGGGGCCGCGCCGGCCGACGAGGACGATGTGCTCTGCCCCGTCCGCGGCGAGCATCCGGGCGACATGGGCACCGAGCCCGCCCGTGCCCCCGGTGACCAGGACGGTGCCACGGGCCTGCCACGGCCCGGCGGGGTCGGGCTGCGCGGGGCGGACCAGGCGGCGGGCGTAGACACCTTCGGGCCGGGCGGCGATCTGGTCCTCGCCGGTGGCCCCGGAGAGGGTGTCGCACAGCCGCAGCAGGAGCGCTTCGCCCGGGTCGGCGCCGGCCGGGAGATCGACGAGGCCGCCCCAGGTCGCGGGGGCCTCCAGGGCGAGCGCCGCTCCCATTCCCCAGACGGCGGTCTGCTCGGGCCGCACGGGGCGGGCCGTCGCGTCGGTGTCGTCGGTGGCCACCGCACCCCGGGTGAGGCACCACACCGGGGCGGCCCACTGCCTCTCGGCCGCCTCCCGCACCAGGGCGACGGTGTCCACCAGGCCCCGGGAGAGGGCGGGGTGGCCGGGGTGCGGGGCGGTGTCGAGGGCGAGCAGGCTGAGGATGCCGGCCGGGGTGGCCGCTGCCTCGGGCAGCGCGGCGCCCTCCACCAGCACGGGGGTCGCGCCCCGGGCGGTCAGCGCGGCGCTGAGGGCGTCCGCGAGCGGCCGCTCCCCGGCGGTGTGGAGGACGAGCCAGTCCCCGGTGAGCGGGACGGGCGCGGCGGGGTCGGGGACCGGCGCCCAGGAGATCCGGTAGCGCAGCGCGTCGACCGCCGAGGCCTCGCGCCGGCCGGCCCGCCAGGCGGCGAGCGCGGGCAGCACCGGGCCGAGGTCGGCGGGGTCGAGCCCGAGCCGCTCCGCGAGCCCGGCCGCGTCCTCGCGCTCCACGGCCTCCCAGAACCGGTTCTCCCCCGGGTCGGCGGCCGACGGGGCGGTCGCGGAGGGTGTGTCGGGCTGTACGGCCGCGGCCCAGTAGGTCCGGCGCTGGAAGGCGTAGGTGGGCAGGTCCACACGGTGGGGCCGGTGGCCGGTGGCGGTGAGGAGGGCGTTCCAGTCGACGGGGACGCCCCGGGTGTGGGCGAGCGCGACGGCTTCGGCCAGGACGCGTTCCTCGTCCCGGCCGCGTCGCAGGACGGCGGTGAACACCGGCCGGTCCGTTGCGTCGTCGGGGCCGGTCAGGCAGTCGGGCCCGAGCGGGGTGAGCGCGGCGTCGGGGCCGAGTTCCAGGAAGGTGTGGACCCCCTTGGCCGCGAGCACGCGTACGGCGTCGTCGAAACGGACGCTCGCGCGGACGTGGCGTACCCAGTAGTCGGCGCAGGCCAGTTCGTCGTCGCCCGCGAGTTCCCCGGTGACGGTGGAGACGATCGGCGTACGGGCGGTGCCGTACGTGATGCTCTCGGCGACGGCGCGGAACGCGTCGAGCATCGGCTCCATCAGCGGGGAGTGGAAGGCGTGCGAGACGGCGAGCCGCTTGGTCCTGCGCCCGAGGGCGGTGAAGTGCGCGGCGACGGCGAGGGCGTCGCTCTCGTCGCCCGAGATGATCACGGCGTTCGGCCCGTTGAGCGCGGCGATGCCGGTGGCCGGGGTGAGCAGGGGCGTCACCTCGTGCTCGGCCGCCTCGACCGCGATCATCGCGCCGCCCTGCGGGAGTGCCTGCATCAGCCGGCCCCGGGCGGCGACCAGACGGGCGGCGTCGGACAGCGTGAGCACACCGGCGACATGCGCGGCGGCGAACTCGCCGACCGAGTGACCGGCGAGGAAGTCGGGCCGGATGCCCCAGGACTCGACGAGCCGGTACAGCGCCACTTCGCAGGCGAACAGGGCGGGCTGGGCCTGGGCCGTACCGTCGAGCAGCGCACGGTCCTCGCCCCACATCACCGGGCGCAGCGGGGTGTCGAGGTGCGCGTCGAGGGCCGCGACGGCCTCGTCGAAGGCGCGGGCGAACACCGGGTAGGCGGCGTGCAGTTCACGCCCCATGCCGAGGCGCTGGGCACCCTGGCCGGTGAACAGTGCGGCGCTCAGCGCATCGGGCCGGGCCTCACCGGTGACGATGCCGGCCGTCCCGGAACCGGTGGATGCGGCGGACGGGGCGGACGCGGGAGAGCCGTCGGATGCGGCGGCGAGGGCGCGCAGGGACCGTATGAGCCCGCTGTTGTCCTCTGCCCGGCCGTCGGCGACGATCACGGCGCGATGCTCCAGGGCGGCCCGGCCGGTGGCCAGCGACCAACCGGTGTCGGCGAGTGCCTGGCCGGGACGGGACTCCAGGTGGTCGGCGAGCCGGCCGGCCTGGGCGGCCAGGGCATCGGGCCGGCGGGCGGACACCAGGACGGGCACGACGCGGGGAGCGCCGCCCGGAGCGTCCTCGGCCACGGCCGGGGCATCGGGCGCCTCCTCCACGATGACGTGGACGTTCGTACCGCTCAGGCCGAACGAGGACACCGCGGCCCGCTTGGCGTGACCGCGCTCCGGCCAGGCGATCGGCTCGGTCAGCAGCCGTACGGTGCCCGCGCTCCAGTCGACGTTGTGGCTCGGCTCGTCCACGTGCAGCGTGCGCGGCAGGACGCCGGCGTGCATGGCCTGCACCATCTTGATCACACCGCCGACGCCCGCCGCGGCCTGCGCGTGGCCGATGTTCGACTTGAACGAGCCCAGCCACAGCGGTTGGTCCGCAGGCCGTTCCCGGCCGTAGGCGGCGATGAGGGCCTGCGCCTCGATGGGGTCGCCGAGCGTGGTTCCGGTGCCGTGCGCCTCGACAGCGTCGACATCCGCGGGGGTCAGCCCGCCCGAGGCGAGGGCCTGCTGGATGACCCGCTGCTGCGAAGGGCCGTTCGGCGCGGTCAGCCCGTTCGACGCGCCGTCGGAGTTCATGGCCGAGCCACGGATGACGGCGAGGACGGGGTGGCCGAGGCGGCGGGCGTCGGACAGCTGCTCGACGAGGAGCATGCCCGCGCCCTCGGACCAGGTGGTGCCGTCGGCGGCGGCCGCGAAGGACTTGCAGCGCCCGTCGGGTGCGAGGCCGCGGTCCTGGCTGAAGCCGACGAAGGAGTCGGGGCTCGCCATCACGGTGACACCACCCGCGAGAGCCATCGTGCATTCACCGGTGCGTACCGACTGCACCGCGAGGTGGAGGGCGACGAGCGACGAGGAGCAGGCCGTGTCGACGGTGACGGCGGGGCCCTCGAGCCCCAGCGTGTACGCCACCCGCCCGGACGCGACACTGGCCAGGCCGCCGGTGCCGCCGCCGCCCGGGTAGTCGTGGTAGACCACACCGGCGAACACCCCGGTACGGCTGCCCTTCAGGGAGGTGGGGTCGATCCCGGCCCGCTCGATGACCTCCCAGGACACCTCCAGCAGCAGCCGCTGCTGCGGATCGGTGTCCCGCGCCTCGCGCGGACTGATCTTGAAGAAGTCCGCGTCGAACCCGCCCGCGTCGTGCAGGAAGCCGCCCTCACGGCAGTACGTCTTGCCGGGCGTCGACGGCTCGGGGTCGTACAGGTTCTCGATGTCCCAGCCCCGCCCGTCCGGGAAGAGCGAGACGGCGTCCCGGCCGGAGTCCACCAGCTGCCAGAGGTCCTCGGGTGACGTGATGCCACCCGGGTAGCGGCACCCCATCGCCACGATCGCGACCGGCTCACTGCCGCGCTCCTCCGCCTCCGCCAACTGCCTGCGCGTGCGCTGGAGTTCGGAGGTGGCGCGCCTGAGATAGTCCCGGAGCTTCTCGTCGTTGCTCATCGAACCTCAACCAATCTAGAGCTGATCGCTGGCTAGGAGATGCCGAATTCGCTGTCGAGCACGTCGAACAGCTCCTCGTCGGTGACCGTTTCGAAGTCGGGTCCTTCACCGCTCGACGCCGGGTCGCCGTGCGCGTCGCGCCAGTGGCGGACGATGGCTTCCAGCCGGGCGGTGATGGCGTCCGCGCGGGCGCCGATCGTCTCGGCGATCCCGTCGTTCGCGGGGAATCCGCTGAGCACGGCCTCGATCCGGTCGAGCTCGGCCAGGGCCGCACCCGCCGGATCGCCGGTCGCCGGCCCGGACTCGGATGCGAGGCTCTCCGCCAGGACGGCGCTGACGGCGCGCGCGGTGGGGTAGTCGAAGATCAGGGTGGCGGGCAGGTCACAACCGGTGGCGGCGGTGAGCCGCTTGCGCAGGTCCACGGCCGCCAGCGAGTCGAAGCCCATGTCACGGAAGGCGAGATCGGTCTCGACGACGGTGCTGGAGGCATGGCCGAGGACGGCTGCGACATGCGTACGTACCAGCGCGAGCAGCACCCGTCCCCGCTCGGCGGCCCCGAGCCCGTCGAGCTTCACCCGCAGATCCGCCGCCGCCTTCCGGGACTCCTCGGCGGAGGGGGCCTCATGCTCCGCCACGGGAGACTGGGAGCCCGAGCCGGTGGAAGTGGCGCCCTCGACCCAGTAGCGGGTGCGCTGGAAGGCGTACGTGGGCAACTCGACGCGACGCGCACCGGAACCGGCGTAGAACTTCTCCCAGTCGACCCGTACCCCGTCCACGTACAACCGGCTGATTGCCGCGACGAGCGCCTCGGACTCGGGACGGTTCCTGCGCAGCAACGGGACGAAGGTCGCGGAGTCGGTGCCGAGAGCGGTCAGGACCGCGTCCGGGCCGACCTCGACGAACGTGCGAGCGCCCCACTCCTCGGCACAGCGGACGGCATCGGCGAAACGTACGGGCCGGCGAACCTGATCGACCCAGTACTCCGGCGACTGCCAATCCGTGGTCATCTCAGCCGTGACGGTGGAGACCACCGGGATGCGCGGCTCGGCAAAGGACAACGCCGCAGCCACCCCCCGGAACTCCTCCAGCATCGGCTCCATCAGCGCCGAGTGGAACGCGTGCGAGACAGCCAGTCGGCTGGTCCTACGGCCGGCGGCAGCGAAGTGCTCACCCACGGCGAGAGCAGCCGCTTCCGTGCCCGAAACAACGACCGACTGCGGCCCGTTGACCGCCGCGATGCCTACTCCGTCGGTCAGCAGCGGCAATACTTCGGCCTCGGTCGCCTGGATGGCGACCATCGCGCCACCGGCCGGCAACGCCTGCATCAACCGCCCACGCGCCACCACCAACCGCGCCGCATCCGCGAGGGAGAGAACCCCCGCCACATGCGCAGCGGCCAGCTCACCGATCGAGTGCCCCACCACCACATCAGGGGCCACCCCCCACGCCTCGACCAGCCGGAACAACGCCACCTCGAACGCGAACAACGCAGGCTGAGCGAGAGCGGTCGCGTTCAACGCATCCGCATCCTCACCCCACACCACCTCACGCAACGACCGCCCCAGATGCGCATCAACCTCCGCACACACCGCGTCGAAAGCAGCCGCGAACACCGGGAACGCCGCATACAACTCACGCCCCATACCGACCCGCTGCGCACCCTGCCCCGTGAACAGGAACGCCGTCTTTCCACCACGACGGGCCCGGCCAGTCACCATCCCCGGGTGCTCCTCGCCTGCCGCGAGAGCGGCGAGCGCGGCCGGCCGGTCGCCGAGGACCACCGCCCGATGGATGAAGGCCGTACGTGTGGTGGTCAGGGAGAGCCCGATGTCCGCCGCATCGGTCCCGGGCTCCCCCATGACCCGTTCCCGCAGGCGGGCGGCCTGAGCACTGAGGGACTGCTCAGTCTTCGCCGACACCACCCAAGGAACCACGGGAAGCGCGGCCCGCACGGCCACCTCCCCCGTCTCCGCCGGCGCCTCCTCGACGATCACATGGGCGTTCGTCCCACTGATCCCGAAGGAGGACACACCGGCCCGCCGTACCGTGCCGGCCGGCACCCACGCACGCGACTCGGCCAGCAGCTCCACCTCGCCCGCCGACCAGTCCACCTGGTCCGACGGCGTGTCCGCGTACAGGGACTTCGGCAGCGTGCCGTGGCGCATCGCCATGACCATCTTGATGATGCCCGCCACACCGGCCGCCGCCTGGCTGTGGCCCATGTTGGACTTGATGGAGCCCAGCCACAGCGGGTGCCCCTCGGGCCGTTCCTGGCCGTACGTCTCCAGCAGCGCCTGGGCCTCGATGGGGTCACCCAGGGTCGTCCCGGTGCCGTGCGCCTCCACCGCGTCGACCTCCGCCGCCGCCAGGCCCGCGTCGGTCAGCGCCCGGCGGATCACCCGCTGCTGGGCGGGGCCGTTCGGGGCGGTCAGGCCGTTGCTCGCGCCGTCCTGGTTGAGGGCCGAACCCCGCACCACCGCCAGCACCGGGTGACCGTTGCGCCGCGCGTCGGAGAGCCGCTCCAGCAGCAGGACGCCCGCACCTTCCGAGCAGGCGACGCCGTCGGCGGACGCGGAGAAGGACTTCGAGCGGCCGTCGGGGGAGAGGCCCTGCTGGGTGCTGAAGTACACGAACATGTCCGGGCTCGGCATCACCGTCACTCCGCCGGCCAGTGCCAGCGAGCACTCGCCGGACCTCAGTGCCTGGGCGGCCATGTGCAGGGCCACCAGGGAGGACGAGCACGCCGTGTCGACGCTGACGGCCGGGCCCTCGAGGCCGAGGGTGTAGGCCACCCGGCCGGAGACGACACTGCCCGCCGTGGTGCTTCCGGGCTCCACGCCGAGTGCGTAGTCGTGGTACATCACCCCGGCGAACACACCGGTCGCCGAGCCCTTGAGCGTCGTGGGATCGATTCCGGCCCGCTCGATCGCCTCCCACGACACCTCCAGCAGCAACCGCTGCTGCGGGTCGGTCAGCAGGGCTTCGTTGGGGCTGATCCCGAAGAACACCGGGTCGAAGTCGGGCGCGTCATAGAGGAAGCCACCCTCGCGGGCGTACGTCCGGCCGGGCGTACCCGGCTCCGGGTCGTACACCTCCGGGTCCCATCCACGGTCCGTCGGGAACGCGCCGATGGCGTCCACCCCGTCCGCGACCAGGCTCCACAGTTCCTCCGGCGTCGCCACACCGCCCGGATACCGGCACCCCATCCCGACGATCACCACCGGGTCGTCGTGGTGCCCGCGACGGCCGCCGGAACCGTTCGCGTCGCTGAGCCGGCGCTCGGCCTCCGCCAGCCGGCGACGGACCTCGCGCAGGTCGGTCGTGGCCCGCTTCAGGTACTCGAGAAGTCGCTCCTCGTTGCTCACCGAGACCTACTCCCTCTGGTCGACGATCCGTGGCGACTCACTCACGCGGCGTCCAACGTTGATCGGATATGAACGCTACTGAGAGCGTCGAGGGGCGGCCTACCCTTAGCCCACCCCTGCCCAGGGGCCGTGGCCGGGCAGGGGAAACACGCGAAAAGCCGGGGTGCGTGGCGGCTGCGGTACAGCTGCCACGCACCCCGGCCGGGTGGCCGGTGCCGCCCCCGATCGGAGGCGGCCCGGGGTCTCAGGTGGTCGCGGGCGAACCGAGTTCGTTGTCGAGGATGTCGAACAGCTCGTCCGCGGTGACGTCGTCGAGATCGGGGCCATCGAGGCCGGGACCGGCGTCCGGGGTATCCGTCAGCGCAGACCCCACGTCGTCGAGCCGCCCCGCCAACTCCCGCAGTCTTTCGACGAGTCGGCTCCGGACGGGGCCGGCCGGCGGGGCGTCGGCCGTCAGCAGGGCTTCCAGTTTCCTCAGGTCCGCCTCCGCCCTGGAGACGGGTTCGGCCGGGACCAGGCGGGCGTCGATGTACGCGGCGACCTCCGCCGCGCTCGGGTAGTCGAAGACCAGCGTCGCGGGCAGCCGCACCCCGCTGACCGCCGTGAGTTGGTTACGCAGTTCCACCGCGGCGAGCGAGTCGAAGCCCAGCTCCCCGAACGCACGGTCCGGTTCGACCGCCTCGCCGGAGGAATGCCCCAGCACCGCGGCCGCCTGGTCCCGTACGAGATCCAGGATGATCCGGGCCCGGCCCTCCTCGCTCCGCCCGGCGATCCGGTCCGCGAGCAACGCCCCCTTGGCCGGTCCCGTGGTGGTGCGCTTGCGCGTCGGCGCGGCCATGGACCGGAGCAGGGCGGGGAGTTCGTCGGTACGGGTGCGCAGGGCGCCCGCGTCGATCCGGAGCGGCACGGTGGCCGCCAGACCCGACGCCAGTGCGGCGTCGAACAGGGCGAGGCCCTCGCCCTCGGAGAGCGCGGGAGTGCCGGCGCGGCGCATGCGCTCCAGGTCGGCATCGGCGAGATCGGCCGCCATGCCGGTGTCGACGGCCCAGAGACCGAAGGCCATGGAGCACGCCGGAAGACCCTCGGCACGACGATGAGCCGCCAGAGCGTCAAGGAACACGTTGGCAGCCGCGTAATTGCCCTGTCCCGCCGCCAACACCAGACCACCGGCGGAGGAGAACATCACGAACGCCGACAGATCCATGTCACGGGTCAGCTCATGCAGGTGCCAGGCCGCGTCCACCTTCGGACGCAACACCGCATCCACACGCTCCACCGTCAGCGAACCAACGACCCCGTTGTCCGCGACACCCGCCACGTGAACGACACCGGACAACGGGCGCCCCGGATCCACCGCCCCGATCACCCCGGCCAGAGCCTCCCGATCCGCCACGTCACACGCCGCGACCGACACCGACGCACCCAAGCCGGACAGCTCCGCGACCAGATCCGGGACACCCGGAGTGTCAGCGCCCCGGCGACCCACCAACAGCAGGCTCCGTACGCCGTGCACCGACACCAGATGCCGGGCGACACGCGCCCCCAGACCGCCCGTGCCACCGGTGATCAGTACGGTCCCGTCCGCATCCCACACCGGACCCGGACCCTCGCCTGAGGCGGCCCGGACCAGCCGCGGAACACACACCGCACCCCCGCGGACCGCCACCTCCGGCTCACCCAGGCCGACCGCCTGCTCCCACGGCACCGAACCATCCGTATCGACCAGCACGAACCGACCCGGATTCTCCGCCTGCGCAGCCCGCACCAGACCCCACACCGGAGCCTGGCGCACATCCACGGGATCGCCGTCACCGACGGCCACCGCACCCTGCGTGACCACCGCCAGGACCGCACCCTCGGGCCGATCGACCGAGAGCCACTCCTGCACCGCACCCAGCACACGGCCCACCAGACCGTGCACCGCACCGGGTACGTCCTCGTCCAGGCCCTCGGCCCCGCACGCGAAGACCACCGGTGCCGGCCCTTCGGCCGCCTGCTCACCCAGGGGTGCGGGCTGCCAGTCCACCCGGAACAACGCGTCGCCCACTCCGGCACCGAGCCCCTCGGCCCACACGGGCCGGGAGAGCAGCGAGTCCACGGACAACACAGGGTTGCCGTGCTCGTCGGCGACGGTCAGCGAAAGCCCGTCCTGCTGCGCGACAGGAGTGATCCGCACCCGGAGCGACGTGGCCCCGGCCGCGTGCAGCGCTACCCCGTTCCACGCGAAGGGCAGCAGCGTCTGCCCGCCGTCCTCACGGCCCGGGATGTCGAGCAGCCCGACGTGCATCGCCGCGTCCAGCAGGGCGGGGTGGAGGCCGAAGCGGGCGGCGTCCTGGTGTGCCGCTTCCGGCAGGCTGACTTCTGCGTAGAGCTCGTCTCCGCGCCGCCACGCCGCGGTGAGGCCCTGGAACACGGGGCCGTAGTGATACCCGACGGCTGCCAGATCCGCGTAGGCACCGGTGACGGCCAACTCCTCGGCTCCGGTCGGCGGCCAGTCGGTGAGCCCTCCCGTCCGGTCCGCCTCCACCGGCGGCGCCAGCACACCGTCCGCGTGGCGGGTCCACGGCAGATCCGGGTGGTCGTCGGCACGCGAGTGGATCGTCACGGACCGGCGCCCGGTGTCGTCGGCCTCCCCGACCACCACCTGGACCGCGATGCCGCCGAGCGGTTGCAGCACCAGGGGGGCCTGCAAGGTGAGTTCCTCGAGCAGCCCGCAGCCGAGCTGCTCGCCCGCCCGGACGGCGAGTTCGACGAACCCGGTGCCCGGCAGCAGCACGCTGCCGAGGACCTCGTGATCGATGATCCAGCCGTGCGTACCGGCGGACAGCCGGCCCGTGAGAACGATCCCGCTGTCGTCGGGCAGAACCACGGCGGCCCGGAGCACCGGGTGGTCGAGGGCGATCTGCCCGGAAGCCGCGGCGTCGGCTCCGGCAACGGGTGCGTCGAGCCAGTAGCGGCTGCGCTGGAAGGCGTACGTGGGCAGCTCGACGCGACGCGCACTGGTACCGGCGTAGAACGCCTCCCAGTCGACCCGCACGCCCTCCACGTACAACCGGCTGAGGGCCGCGACCAGCGCCTCCGACTCGGGACGGTTCCTGCGCAGCAACGGGACGAAGGTCGCGGAGTCGCTACCGAGAGCAGACAGGACCGCATCCGGGCCGATCTCCACGAACGTACGCACGCCGAGCGCTTCCGCACTGTGAACGGCATCAGCGAAGCGCACAGGCTGACGAACCTGATCGACCCAGTACTCCGGCGACTGCCACGCCTCGGACACCTCACCTGTGACCGTGGAGACCACCGGGATACGCGGCTCCGCGAAGCTCAACCCCGCAGCCACCCCCCGGAACTCCTCCAACATCGGCTCCATCAACGCCGAATGGAACGCGTGCGACACGGACAACCTGCTGGTCTTACGGCCGGCGGCAGCGAAGTGCTCACCCACGGCGACGGCGGCCGCCACCGTGCCCGAAACCACGACCGACTGCGGCCCGTTGACCGCCGCGATACCCACACCGTCGGTCAGCAGCGGCAGCACCTCGTCCTCGGTCGCCTGCACCGCGACCATCGCGCCACCGGCCGGCAACGCCTGCATCAACCGCCCACGCGCCACCACCAACCGCGCCGCATCCGCGAGGGAGAGAACCCCCGCCACATGCGCAGCCGCCAGCTCACCGATCGAGTGCCCCACCACCACATCAGGGGCCACCCCCCACGCCTCGACCAGCCGGAACAGCGCCACCTCGAACGCGAACAGCGCCGGCTGAGCGAGTGCGGTCGCGTTCAACGCGGCCGCGTCCTCACCCCACACCACCTCACGCAATGACCGCCCCAGATGTACGTCGATCTCCCCGCACACCGCGTCAAAAGCCTCCGCGAACACCGGGTGGTTCGCGTACAACTCACGCCCCATACCCACCCGCTGCGCACCCTGCCCCGTAAACAGGAACGCCGTCTTCCCGCCACGTCGAGGCTGACCGACCACCACACCCAGGTGCGCCTCGCCTCCCGCGAGAGCAGCCAGGGCACCTTCCCGGTCGCCGAGGACCACCGCCCGGTGCTCGAACACCGACCTCGACGTCGCCAGGGAGTACCCGATGTCCTCGGGCCTGTGCTCACCCGCCACGGCCATCAACTGCTCGGCCTGGGCAGCCAGCGCCTCGCCGGTCCGCGCCGACACCACCCAAGGAACCACGGGAAGCCCGGCCCGCTCGGCGGCCGGTTCCGCCACCTGTGCCGGGGCCTCTTCCACGATCACGTGGGCGTTCGTCCCACTCAGCCCGAACGAGGAGACGCCCGCCCGCCTCGGGTGGCCGACCGCCCGCCACTCCTGCGCCTCGGTGAGCAGTTCCACGTCACCTGCGGCCCAGTCCACCTGGTCCGAGCGCTCCCGCGCGTGCAGCGTCGGCGGCAGCACACCGTGCCGCATCGCCATGACCATCTTGATGATGCCCGCGACACCGGCCGCCGCCTGCGTGTGGCCCATGTTCGACTTGATGGACCCCAGCCACAGTGGCCGGTCCTCATCCCGCCCCTGGCCGTAGGTCGCCAACAGGGCCTGCGCCTCGATCGGATCCCCGAGCCGGGTCCCCGTGCCGTGCGCCTCCACCGCGTCGACGTCCGCCGCCGACAGTCCGCCGTCGGCCAGCGCCTGGCGGATCACCCGCTGCTGGGCCGGGCCGTTCGGGGCGGTCAGGCCGTTGCTCGCACCGTCCTGGTTCAGGGCCGAACCCCGCACCACCGCCAGCACCGGGTGGCCGTGGCGCCGCGCGTCGGACAGCCGCTCCAGCAGCAGCATGCCCGCGCCCTCGCCCCAGCCCGTACCGTCCGCGCCGGCACCGAAGGACTTGCAGCGCCCGTCGGGGGAGAGGCCGCGCTGCTCGCTGAAGTACACCAACATGTCCGGAGTCGACATCACCGTCACACCGCCCGCCAAGGCCAGCGAGCACTCCCCGGAACGCAGCGCCTGGGCCGCCGTGTGCAACGCCACCAGCGACGACGAGCACGCCGTGTCGACCGTGAGGGCCGGACCCTCCAGCCCCAGCGTGTAGGCCACACGGCCGGAGACCAGGCTCCCGGCCGTACCGCCCGCGTAGTCGTGGTACATCACACCGGCGTACACACCGGTCCGGCTGCCCTTGAGCGTGGTCGGGTCGACCCCGGCCCGCTCGATCGCCTCCCACGACACCTCCAACAGCAACCGCTGCTGCGGGTCCATGGCCAACGCCTCACGCGGACTGATCCCGAAGAAGTCCGGGTCGAACTCCGCCGCGTCGTACAGGAACGCCCCGTCACGGGCGTACGACTTCCCCGGCACACCAGGCTCGGGGTCGTACACACCCGGATCCCACCCCCGGTCGTCGGGCAGCGGGGCTATCGCATCGACGCCGTCCGCGACCAACTGCCACAGCCCGTCCGGCGTGGTCACACCGCCGGGGTACCGGCAGGCCATGCCCACGATCACGATCGGGTCCTCGCCGCCCGCCCGAACACCGGCGGCGGCCGGTCGCGGCTCCGGGGACGTGGCCGCGGGGCCGTCGAGGAGGGTCAGGACATGCGCCGTGACGGCCTCGGCCGTGGGGTGGTCGAAGATCAGGGTGGCCGGAAGACGCAGTCCGGTCTCGGCATCGAGCCGGTTGCGCAGCTCGACGGCGGTGAGGGAGTCAAAGCCCAACTCGTCGAAGGCGCGGCCGGGTTCGATGGCGTCGCCGGAGGCGTGGCCGAGTACAGCGGCGATCTTCGTACGGACCAGAGTCAGCACGGCGTCGGCGCGGTCGGCCCCGGCCAGGCCGGCCAGCCGGGTGCGCAGGGCCGGGGCCGCGGCACGGGCCGTACGACGGCCGGGGGCCCGTACGAGACCGCGCAGCAGGGCGGGGATCTCGTCGGCGTGCGTACGCAGCACCGCGAGGTCGAGGCGGACGGGGACGGTGGCCGCCGCACCCGAGCGCAGTGCGGCGTCGAAGAGCGCGAGCCCCCGGTCGGCGGGGATGGCCGGGGTACCGGCCTGCCGCATGCGTTCCAGTTCGGCGGTGCCGAGCCGGTCGCCCATGCCTCCCGGGGTGTCCCACAGGCCGAAGGCCAGGGACGACGCCGGCAGGCCACTGGCCCGGCGGTGGGCGGCGAGCGCGTCGAGGAAGGCGTTCGCGGCGGCGTAGTTGGCCTGGCCCGTGGAGCCGAGGGTTCCGGCGATGGAGGAGAACATCACGAACGCGGTGAGGTCGAGACCACGGGTGAGATCGTGCAGCAGCCAGGCGGCATCCGCCTTGGGCGCGAAGACCCCGCGCAGGCGCTCGGGCGTGAGCGACGTGACCATCGCGTCGTCAAGTACCCCTGCCGCGTGGACGATCGCCCGCAGCGGGTGGTCCGGGTCCACCCCGGCCAGAAGCGCGGCCACGGCGTCACGGTCGGCCACGTCGCACGCGGCGAGTGTGACGCGTACGCCCGAACCTTCAAGATCCGCTCGCAGTTCGGCCGCCCCTGGGGCTTGCTCGCCCCGTCGGCCGGCGAGCACCAGATGCCGTATGCCGTGCTCGGCCACCAGGTGGCGTGCCACGAGCGCGCCCAGACCGCCCGTGCCGCCCGTGATCAGTACGGTCCCGGTCGGATCCCACGCCGGTGCGGCATCGGCGGGGACGCTGACGCGGGCCAGCCTGGGGGCCAGCAGCCGTCCCTCGCGGACCGCCGACTCCGGCTCCTCCCCGGCCCCGACGCGTCCGAGGTCCTCGGACCCGTCCGTGTCCAGGAGGACGAACCGCCCGGGGTTCTCGGCCTGAGCCGCCCGCACCATTCCCCACACCGGGGCCTGGCACACGTCGACCGGGTCGCCGTCGGCCACGGCCACGGCGTCGCGCGTGACGACCACCAGGGAGGACGCGGCGAACCGCTGGTCCGCCAGCCACTGCTGGAGCACCTCCAGGACCCGTTCGGCCACCGTGCGGGCGGCGGACGGCACGTCCTGCTCCGCCGGCACGGGCTGGGCGCACTCCAGAACGACCGTGCCGGGCACCGGGCCCTCGTCGGGTACGTCCTCCCAGCGCAGCCACTCCACCGGCGGGGCGGCAAAGCCGACCGGCTGCCACACGACCCGGTACAGCGGGTCCGCGGCCGGGCCGCCGGCCCCGGACGCCTCATCCATGGCCCGGCCGACCACACCACCGACCGAGGCGACCGGGGCCCCGGCGGAGTCCGCGATCTCCAGCGAGAAGCTCTGCGGGGTCGGCCGCGACACCCGTACACGCGCGGCGGAGGTCCCGACCGCGAACAGCCGTACGTCCTTCCACACGAACGGCAGGACCGTACCGCCGTCCTGCTCCCCGGCGCCGTCCACCAGCGCGGCGTGCATCGCGGAGTCCAGCAGCGCCGGGTGCAGCCCGTACGCGTCGGCCACGACGTCCTCGTCGAGCGCGACCTCCGCGTACACGGCCCCGTCGAGCCGCCAGGCGGCCGTCAGCCCCTGGAAGGCCGGGCCGTACGCGAGGCCCTGCGCGCGCAGCGTCTCGTACGCCCCGTCGAGCGGGAAGGGGACCGCGCCCGGCGGCGGCCATGCGCTCAGGTCGAAAACGGGCTCCTCCGCGGCTTCGGCCAGCACGCCTTCCGCGTGCAGGGTCCAGTCGGGCCCGGCGTCGCTCTCGTCCCGCGCGTACACCCCGACCGTGCGCCGGGCGGTGTCGTCGGCAGCTCCGACGACGACCTGGACGGCGACGGCCCCGTCCTCGGGAAGAACGAGGGGTGCGTGGAGCGCGAGCTCTTCGAGGACGTCGCAGCCCACGTGATCGCCCGCACGGATGGCCAGCTCGACGAACCCCGCACCGGGAAAGAGGACCGTGTCCCGCACGACGTGGTCGGCCAGCCACGGCTGTGCGGCGACGGCGAGCCGTCCGGTGAGCACGGCACCCCCGGAGTCGGCCAAGGTGATCACCGATCCGAGCAGGGGGTGCCCGTGCTGGGTACTCCCCGGCCTGACGGCGTCGAGCCAGTAGCGGGTGCGCTGGAAGGCGTACGTGGGCAACTCGACGCGGCGCGCACCGGTACCGGCGTAGAACGCCTCCCAGTCGACCCGGGTGCCGTCCACGTACAACCGGCTGATGGCCGCGACGAGCGCCTCGGACTCGGGACGGTTCCTGCGCAGCAACGGGACGAAGGTCGCGGAGTCGCTACCGAGAGCGGACAGGACCGCGTCCGGGCCGACCTCGACGAACGTGCGAGCGCCCCACTCCTCGGCACAGCGGACGGCATCGGCGAAACGTACGGGTCGGCGAACCTGATCGACCCAGTACTCCGGCGACTGCCAATCCGTGCTCATCTCAGCCGTGACGGTGGAGACCACCGGGATGCGCGGCTCGGCGAAGGACAACCCCGCAGCCACTGCCCGGAACTCCTCCAGCATCGGCTCCATCAGCGCCGAGTGGAACGCATGCGACACAGCCAGCCTGCTGGTCTTACGGCCGGCGGCAGCGAAGTGCTCACCCACCGCGAGAGCAGCCGCTTCCGTGCCCGAAACCACGACCGACTGCGGCCCGTTGACCGCCGCGATCCCCACACCATCAGTCAGCAGCGGCAACACTTCATCCTCGGTCGCCTGGATGGCGACCATCGCGCCACCGGCCGGCAGAGCCTGCATCAGCCGCCCACGCGCCACCACCAACCGAGCCGCATCCGCAAGCGACAACACACCGGCCACATGCGCAGCCGCCAGCTCACCGATCGAGTGCCCCACCACCACATCAGGGGCCACCCCCCACGCCTCGACCAGCCGGAACAACGCCACCTCGAACGCGAACAGCGCCGGCTGAGCGAGTGCGGTCGCGTTCAACGCGTCCGCATCCTCACCCCACACCACCTCACGCAACGACCGCCCCAGATGCGCATCAACCTCCGCACACACCGCGTCGAAAGCAGCCGCGAACACCGGGAACGCCGCATACAACTCATGCCCCATACCCAGCCGCTGCGCACCCTGCCCCGTGAACAGGAACGCCGTCCTGCCCGTCGGCGCGGCCACCCCCCGCACCAGGCCCGGGTGTTCCTCGCCCACGGCAAGGGCGGCAAGGGCGGCCTTCCGGTCACCGACGGCCACCGCGCGATGGGGGAAGGCGGTACGCGTGGTGGCCAGGGAGTGTCCGACGTCCTCGGCGGCGTGGTCGTCGGCCACGGTCAGCAGCCGTTCCGCCTGGGCGGCCAGGGCCTCTTCGCTCTTCGCCGACACCACCCACGGCACGGCAGGGAGCCCCGCCGCCGGCACAGCCGCCTGCGCCTCCGCGGGCGCCTCCTCCACGATCACGTGGGCGTTCGTGCCGCTCAGCCCGAACGACGAGATTCCCGCACGCCTGGGTCGGCCGACCGGCCGCCACTCCCTCGACTCGGTGAGCAGTTCCACGTCGCCCGCCGACCAGTCCACCTGGTCCGACGGCGTATCCACGTGCAGGGACTTCGGCAGTACGCCGTGCCGCATCGCCATGACCATCTTGATGATGCCCGCGACACCGGCCGCCGCCTGCGTGTGGCCGAAGTTGGACTTCACCGAGCCCAGCCACAGCGGCTGCCCCTCCGGCCGGTTCCTGCCGTAGGTGGCCAGCAGCGCCTGCGCCTCGATGGGATCGCCGAGCCGGGTTCCGGTGCCGTGGGCCTCCACCGCGTCGACCTCGGCCGTCGTCAGGCCCGCGTCGCTCAGCGCCTGGCGGATCACCCGCTGCTGGGCGGGCCCGTTGGGTACGGTCATCGCGCTCGACGCGCCGTCCTGGTTGACCGCCGACCCGCTGACGAGCCCGAGCACCGGGTGGCCGTTGCGCCGCGCGTCGGAGAGGCGCTCCAGCAGCAGGACACCCGCGCCCTCGCCCCAGCCCGTGCCGTCGGCCGCGTCGGCGAACGGCTTGCAGCGCCCGTCCGGGGCCAGCCCGCGCTGCTCGCTGAAGTACACCAGCATGTCCGGAGTCGACATGACTGTGACGCCGCCCGCGAGGGCCAGCGAGCACTCCCCGGAACGCAGCGCCTGGGCCGCCGTGTGCAACGCCACCAACGACGACGAGCACGCCGTGTCGATGGTGACGGCCGGACCCTCCAGCCCCAGCGTGTACGCGACCCGGCCGGAGACGAAGCTGCCCGCGCTGCCGTCGGCGTAGTCGTGGTACATCACACCGGCGTACACACCGGTCCGGCTGCCCTTGAGCGTGGTCGGGTCGACCCCGGCCCGCTCGATCGCCTCCCACGACACCTCCAACAGCAACCGCTGCTGCGGGTCCATGGCCAACGCCTCACGCGGACTGATCCCGAAGAAGCCGGGGTCGAACTCCGCCGCGTCGTACAGGAACGCGCCCTCACGCGCGTACGACTTCCCCGGCACACCAGGCTCCGGGTCGTACACACCCGGATCCCACCCCCGGTCGGCCGGGAAGCCGGACACCGCGTCGACGCCCCCGGCCACCAGCCGCCACAGGTCCTCCGGGGTGTCGGCCCCGCCGGGGTAGCGGCACGCCATGGCCACGATCGCGATCGGGTCGTCGTTCACGGAGGTGAGCCGCGCGTTCTCCTCCCGCAGTCGCTCATTGTCAGTGAGCGACTTCCGGAGTGCTGCTACGACCTGTTCCATCGATGTGCTGGTCACGTCATCCTCATCATCCAGGTCGGGATCAGCTGAGTTCGCCGCCGGCCATGGCGGCTCGTACGAGGTCGTCCACGGCCATCTCCTCGATGGCCGGACCCTGTTCGTCGGAGGCGTCGGAAGCGCCGGACCCGTCAGAAGCTCCGGGAGCGTCCGAGGCATCGGAAGCGGCGCCGGCCTCGGCCGGGCCGGTCCGCGCCAGGCCGAGCAGGGTGTCGAGGAGCCCGGACTCGCGCAGGCGCGCCGCCGGGATCGACAGCAGGGCCCGCCTGATGCCTTCCTCGTCCAGGGGCTCTCCGCCCACGGAGGCCGCCGGTTCGGGCGCCAGGTCCTCCAGCAGGAACCCGGCCAGAGCGGCCGAGTTGGGGTAGTCGAACATCAGGGTGGCGGGCAGGCGCAGCCCGGTCGCCTTCTGGAGCCGGTTGCGCAGTTCGATCGCTCCGAGGGAGTCCAGGCCGAGCTCGGTGAAGCCCCGGTCGGCCGCGACCCCCGCCGGATCGCCGTGGCCGAGTACGGCCGCGGCGTGGCCCCGTACCAGCTCCTCCAGATAGCGGGTCTGCTCCGGTCCGGGCCGCAGCCCGGCCAGCTTGGCCCGTACGAGGGAGCCGCCGCTGTCGCCGGCGCCCGCAGCCGGGACCGTGGCGGGCGCGGGCCCCTTCCTGGCGGGCGGGCCGGCCAGCCCGCGCAGCAGGGCCGGAATCTCGTCGGCCCGTGCGCGGAGGGCGGCGCGGTCGAGCCTGACCGGTGCGAGCAGCGCGTCCTGCGTGCTCAGCGCCGCGTCGAACAGCGCGAGCCCGTCTGCGAAGGAGAGCTCCAGCACCCCGGAGCGGCCCATTCGGCGCAGGTCGGCGTCGGTGAGCTCCGGTCCCTCCCCGACCGTGCCCTCCCACAGGCCCCAGGCCAGGGACGTGGCGACGAGCCCGCGGGCCCGGCGCTCGGTGGCCAGGGCGTCGAGGAAGACGTTGGCGGCCGCGTAGGTGGCCTGCCCGGCGGAGAGGATCTGGCCACCGGCCGAGGAGTAGAGCACGAACGCCGACAGGTTCAGGTTCTTGGTCAGCTCGTGCAGGTGCCAGGCGGCGTCCACCTTGGGCCGCAACACCTTGCCGACCTGTTCCTGCGTGACGGCGCCGACCAGGGCGTTGTCCATGACGCCGGCGGCGTGCACGACCCCGGTCAGCGGGTGCCCGGCCGGGATCTCGTCCAACAGCGCGGCGAGCGCGTAGCGGTCGGCCGCGTCGACGGCGACGATCCGCACCGACTCGGCGCCCGACTCGATGAGTCCGGCCCGCAGTTCCGCCGCCCCTGGGGCTTCGGCACCCCGTCGGCTGGTCAGCACGAGGTGGCGTACGCCCTTCTCGGCGACCAGGTGCCTGGCGAGCACCCCGCCCAGCAGGCCGGTTCCGCCCGTGATCAGTACGGTGCCGTCCGCGGTCCACACCGGGGGCTCACCGACGCCGGTGGCGGTGGTGGTGGGCATATACCGGGGAACCAGGACCTTGCCCCGGCGGATGGCGATCTCGGTCTCGCTGTCGCTCCCGGTCCCGGCGAGGGCCGCGGGCAGCGCCGCCACCGACGCGGGGGACGCGTCGAGGTCGACGACGGTGAAACGGCCCGGGTTCTCGGCCTGCGCCGCACGCAGGACACCCCACAGCGGGGCCTGTACGACATCCACCTCGTCGCCGTCGTCCGCGGCCACGGCATTCCGGGTGACGAGCACCAGCCGCGCATCGGCGAACCGCTCGTCGGCCAGCCACTGGCCGAGCCCGTCGACGAGCCGCCCGACGGACGTACGCACCTGCTCGGGCACGCCGCCCGCGGTACCGAAGACGTCGGAGACGTCGGGAGCGGTCAGCAGAACCGTCCCCGGGATCCGCGACTCCGCGCCGGCCTCGGCGAACGACGAGACCGACCGGATGCCCGGCAGCGGGGCGCCGACGACGAGCCAGTCATCGCTGGAAGCCGACGCCGCCGAGGACCGGTTCGGCCGAGGGGCCTGCCAGTCGATACGGAACAGCGCCGCATCCCGGCCACCCCCGTCACCCGCAAGCTGTGCGGCGGACACCTCACGCACCACGAGCGACTCGACCGTGGCCACGGGCTCACCCGTCGGCGCCGTGATCCGCAGGGCGACGGCGTCGGGCCCCGGCTTGGACAGCCGCACGCGCAGGGCGGCGGAACCGGTGGTGTGCAGGGTGACGCCGTTCCACGCGAAGGGCAGCGCCGCCCGGACGGGCTCGTCGTGATCCCCGTCGAAGATGCGCTCGGCGTGCAGGGCTGCGTCGAGCAGGGCGGGATGCAGAGCGAACGCCGCGGCGTCGGTGCGGGCGTGCTCGGGCAGGTTGATCTCGGCGAAGAGTTCGTCGCCGCGCCGCCAGGCCGCCGTCAGCCCCTGGAAGACGGGGCCGTACCCGTATCCGAGCCCGGCGAGGTCCTCGTACATGCCGCTCACGTCCACCGCCCGCGCACCGGCCGGGGGCCAGGCCTCCAGGTCGGGCACGACGGGGGCCGGCTCGACGGCGAGGACACCACGGGCGTTGCGGGTCCACGGGGCATCGGCGGCCAGGTCCTCGGCCCGCGAGTACACGACGACATCACGCCGCCCGGACCCGTCCGCCTCGCCCACGGTGACCTGCACGGCGACACCGCCCTTGGCGGGCAGCAGCAGCGGAGTCTCCTGGGTCAGCTCCTCCAACTGGGCGCAACCCGCCTCGTGACCGGCGCGGAGCGCCATCTCGACGTACGCGGTACCGGGCAGCAGCACGCTGCCGTGCACGGCGTGATCGGCGAGCCACGGGTGCGTGGCCACGGAGATCCGTCCGGTGAGCACGGGAGCCCCGGTCTCCGGGGAGACGACGACGGCACTGAGCATCGGGTGCCCGGCGGGCAACTGCCCGAGCCCGGCGGCATCGCCGACTGCGGCAGGTGCGTCGAGCCAGTAGCGGGTGCGCTGGAAGGCGTACGTGGGCAACTCGACGCGACGCGCACCGGTACCGGCGTAGAACGCCTCCCAGTCGACCCGCACGCCCTCCACGTACAACCGGCTGAGGGCCGCGACCAGCGCCTCCGACTCCGGACGGTTCCTGCGCAGCAATGGGACGAAGGACGCGGAGTCGCTACCGAGAGCGGACAGGACCGCGTCCGGGCCGACCTCCACGAACGTACGCACGCCCAGCGCTTCCGCACTGAGAACGGCATCAGCGAAGCGCACAGGCTGACGGACCTGATCGACCCAGTACTCAGCAGACTGCCACGCCTCGGACGGCTCACCTGTGACGGTGGAGACCACCGGGATACGCGGCTCCGCGAAGGTCATCCCCGCAGCCACCGCCCGGAATTCCTCCAACATCGGCTCCATCAACGCCGAATGGAACGCGTGCGACACGGACAACCTGCTGGTCTTACGGCCGGCGGCAGCGAAGTGCTCACCCACCGCAAGGGCCGCCGCTTCCGTACCCGAAACCACCACGGCCAACGGCCCGTTGACCGCCGCGATGCCTACCGCGTCGCTCAGCAGCGGCAGCACTTCGTCTTCGGTCGCCTGCACCGCGATCATCGCGCCACCGGCCGGCAACGCCTGCATCAACCGCCCACGCGCCACCACCAACCGCGCCGCATCCGCGAGGGAGAGAACCCCCGCCACATGCGCAGCCGCCAGCTCACCGATCGAGTGCCCCACCACCACATCCGGCGTCACACCCCACGCCTCGACCAATCGGAACAACGCCACCTCGAACGCGAACAGCGCCGGCTGAGCGAGTGCGGTCGCGTTCAACGCGTCCGCGTCCTCACCCCACACCACCTCACGCAACGAACGCCCCAGAAGTACGTCAACCTCCGCACACACCGCGTCGAAAGCAGCCGCGAACACCGGGAACGCCCCATACAACTCACGGCCTATACCGATCCGCTGCGCACCCTGCCCCGTGAACAGGAACGCCGTCCTGCCCTGCGTGGCGACTCCCCGTACCCCCTCACCGTCAGCCAGCACACCCAGCTCACGCAGCGCGCTCTGCGTGTCGGTGGCCAGGACCGCACCGCGGTGTTCCAGCGACGCCCGGCCGGTGGCCAGGGTGTACGCGACGTCGTGCAGGTCCAGTTCCGGTTCCGCGAGCAGGCGGGCGCGCAGGTCCGCGGCCTGGCGGGCGGGGGCCTCCGGGTCCGAGCCGGAGAGGACCAGGGGCAGCGGCCGCCCGGTCACGGGCCGTACCCGTGGCTCGGCGGCCGGCTCCACCGTCTGCGGCGCCTCCTCGACGACCAGGTGGGCGTTGGTGCCGCTGAGCCCGAACGAGGAGACGGTCGCGCGGCGCGGCCGGTCCGCGCGGCGCGGCCAGGGCCGGGCCTCGGTGAGCAGGCGTACGTTTCCGGCGTCCCAGTCCACCTCGGGCGAGGGCTCGTCCACGTGCAGGGTGCGGGGCATCAGGCCGTTGCGCAGCGCCATGACGGACTTGATGACACCGCTGACGCCGGCCGCCGCCTGGGCGTGGCCGATGTTGGACTTGATGGAGCCCAGCCACACCGGGTCGTCGGCGGGCCGCCCCTGGCCGTAGGTGGCGAGGAGGGCCTGGGCCTCGATCGGGTCGCCGAGCCGGGTGCCCGTTCCGTGGCCCTCCACGAGGTCCACGTCGGACGTCGTGAGGCCGCTCGCGGCGAGGGCGCGGTGGATGACGCGCTGTTGCGAGGGTCCGTTCGGGGCGGTGAGCCCGTTGCTCGCGCCGTCCTGGTTGATGGCGGAGCCGCGGATCACGGCGAGGACGTCATGGCCGAGGCGTTCGGCATCGGAGAGTCGCTCGACGAGCAGCAGGCCCACGCCTTCCGCCCAGCCCGTGCCGTCGGCTCCGCCCGCGAAGGCCTTGCAGCGGCCGTCGGCGGAGAGGCCGCGCTGCTGGGCGAACTCCACGTAGATCTCGGGGGTCGACATGACCGTGACACCGCCCGCGAGGGCCATGCCGACCTCGCCGCGCCGCAGGGCCTGGCAGGCCATGTGGAGCGCCACCAAGGACGAGGAGCATGCGGTGTCGACGCTGACCGCGGGGCCTTCCAGGCCGAGGGTGTAGGCGACGCGGCCGGTGAGGATCGAGGCCGCCGTGCCGTTGCCGAGGTAGCCGGCGACGTCGTCGGGGATGTGCTGGAGGCGGGAGGCGTAGTCGTGGTACATCACACCGGCGTAGACACCGGTCTGGCTGCCGCGCATGGCCGTGGGGTCGATGCCCGCGTCCTCGAAGGCCTCCCAGGCCGCCTGGAGCAGGAGCCGCTGCTGCGGGTCCATGGCGATGGCCTCACGGGGGCTGATCCCGAAGAACGCCGGATCGAACTCGGCCGCGTCGTACAGGAATCCGCCTTCGCGGGCGTACGTCTTGCCGTGCAGGCCCGGCTCCGGGTCGTAGATGCCGTCGGTGTCCCAGCCACGGTCGGCGGGGAAGCCGTCGATGGCGTCGCGGCCTTCCGCGACGAGGTTCCAGAGGTCCTCGGCGGAGCGGACCCCGCCGGGGAAGCGGCAGCTGATGCCGACGATCGCGACGGGTTCGTCGTCCGAGAGGCCCGCGGGGGCGGCGTCGGCAGGCGCGGCGGCGGACTCGCCCTCGGTGCCGCCGAGCTCCGTGGCGAGGTAGTCGGCCACGGCCCCGGTGTTCGGGTAGTCGAAGACGAGGGTGACCGGGAGCCGCAGGCCGGTCACGGAGTTGAGCGCGTTGCGCAGTTCCACCGCTGCCAGTGAGTCGAAGCCGAGTTCCTTGAAGGCGCGGTCGACACCGACGGTCGCCGCGGACTCGTGGCCGAGGACGGCCGCGACCTGGCCGGCGACCAGATCGCGCAGGGCCTGGCGGCGGTCGGCGGCGGTGAGCGAAGCCAAGCGGCCGGCGAGGCTGTCGCCGACGGGCGCGGTGGCCGCTTGGCGGCGGAGCGCGGGCCTGGCGGCGGCAGCGGTGGCCCGCAGCAGCGGCGGGACGTCGGTGCCACGGGCGTGCAGGGCGACCGGGTCGACGAGGAGCGGGGCGACCAGGGCGTGCCGGGTGCGCAGGGCCTCGTCGAAGAGTTCGATGCCGCGGGCGGCGGGCAGGGCCGGGAGGCCGAGCCGGTTCATCTTCTCCACGTCGGCGTCGGTGAGTTCGCCGCCGAGCCCGGTGTTGACGGCCCACAGCCCGTACGCGAGGGAGGTGGCCGGCAGTCCGGCGGAGCGCCGGTGGGCGGCGAGGGCGTCCAGGAACACGTTGGCGGCCGCGTAGTTGCCCTGCCCGGCGGGCAGGACGAGCCCTCCGGCGGAGGAGAACATCACGAACGCCGACAGGTTCATTCCCGCGGTGAGTTCGTGCAGGTGCCAGGCCGCGTCCGCCTTCGGCCGCATGACGATGTCGAGGCGTTCGGGGGTGAGGGCGCCGATCAGGCCGGGGTCGACGACTCCGGCGGCGTGGACGACTCCCCCGAGCGGGTGCGCGGACCCGATGCGGGCGAGGACCTCGGCCAGGGCGTCCCGGTCGGCGACGTCGCAGGCGGCGATCTCGACGTCCACGGCTCCGGCGGCGACGAGCCGGTCGCGGAGTGCGGCGGCGCCAGGGGCGTCCGAGCCCCTGCGGCTGGTGAGCAGCAGGTGGCGTACGCCGTGCCGTTCGACGAGATGGTGGGCGATGCGCGCGCCGAGGCCGCCCGTCCCACCGGTGATCAGGACGGTGTCGTCGCCGTTCCAGGGGGCGTCGGCCTCCGGCACGGCCGTAGCGACCAGTCGCGGGACGAGGAACCGGTCGCCGCGCAGCGCGAGTTCGGGCTCGTCATGCGCCAGGGCGGCACCGGCGGCAGCCGGGAACCCTGCCGCGTCGATGTCGTCGCCGGGGTCCGCGTCCAGCAGGACGATCCGGCCCGGGTTCTCGGCCTGGGCCGCCCGGACGATGCCCCACACGGGGGCCTGGGTCAGATCGGGGGCGGTGCCCGGGTCGGTGGCGACCGCGCCCCGCGTGACGACCACCAGGGGGGTGGACTCGAACCGCTCGTCCGTCAGCCAGGACTGAAGCAGGTCGAGCACGTACGCGGTGACGGTGCGCGTGGCCTCGGGCGTCGGCCAGCCCGCCGGGGTGGGGCAGCAGGCCAGGACGGCGGCCGACGGGTCACCGAGGATGGCGAGCCCGTACTCGTCGAGCACGACCGTGGAGGACGGAAGGGGTGCGAACGGCTCGGGGAGCGGCGTCCACTCGATGTGGTGCAGGGCATCGGAGAGGGGGCCGTCGGCCGGGGCCAGCTGTTCGGCGGAGACGGGGCGGCAGATCAGCGAGGAGACGGTCATCACGGGGCTGCCGGTCTCGTCGGCGACGACCATCACCGACTCCTCCGCACCCCGGACGCGGCGTACGTACACACGCAGCGCGGCGGCTCCGGTCGCGTGCAGGGACACACCGCTCCACGCGAAGGGCAGCAGCGCTTCGGTGCCGCCCTCCTCCTGGTCGACGAGCACGTCCACGTGCATGGCGGTGTCCAGGAGCGCCGGGTGCAGCCCGTAGGCGGCGGCCTCCGCGCGTACGGAGTCGGGCAGGGCGACCTCGGCGAACAGCTCGTCGCCGCGCCGCCAGGCCGCTGTCAGGCCCTGGAAGGCGGGCCCGTAGCCGTATCCGCGCTCACGCAGCCGTTCGTAGGCGCCCTCGACCCGCACGGGCGTGGCGCCGCGGGGCGGCCACTGGGTGAGGTCGGCTTCCACCTTCGTGGGCGCGCCGGTGGCGAGGAAGCCGGTAGCGTGCCGGGTCCAGGAGTTCTCGGGGGCGCCGTCGACACGTGAGTGGATGTGCAGCGGGCGGCGGCCCGAGACCTCCGGAGCACCGGCGACGACGCGCAGGGCCACGCCCCCGGAGGCGGGAAGGACGAGGGGCGCCTCCAGGGTCAGCTCCTCCAGGAGGTCGCAGCCGACCTGGTCACCGAGGCGCACCGCGAGCTCGACGAAGCCCGTGCCCGGGAGCAGCACCGCGCCGTGCACCCCGTGGTCGGCGACCCACGGCTGTGCGGCGGTCGAGAGCCGGCCCGTCAGGACCACGGACCCCGATTCCGGCGACAGGACGGCCGCGCTGAGCACGGGGTGGTCGACGGGATCGAGCCCGGCCGATCCGACATCGCCGGGCTTGGCGGTGACGTCGAGCCAGTAACGCTTGCGCTGGAAGGCGTACGTGGGCAGGTCGACGAGGGAGCCGGTGGTGCGCCGCGCACCGAGCACGGCGGACCAGTCGACGTCACCTCCGCGCGCCCAGACCGCTCCGATACCGGTGAGGGCATCACGCGCTTCGTCACGGTCCCGCCGCACCAACGGGACGAAGGTGGCGGAGTCTCCGGCGGACCCCGCCCCGAGCGCGGTCAGGACCGCGTCCGGGCCGATCTCCACGAACGTACGCACGCCGAGCGCTTCCGCGCTGCGGACGGCATCAGCGAAGCGCACGGGCCGGCGCACCTGATCCACCCAGTAGTCAGCAGACTGCCACTCCTCGGACGGCTCACCTGTGACCGTGGAGACCACCGGAATGCGCGGCTCGGCGAAGGTCAACTCCGCCGCTACTGCCCGGAACTCCTCCAACATCGGCTCCATCAACGCCGAATGGAACGCATGCGACACAGCCAGCCTGCTGGTCTTACGGCCGGCGGCAGCGAAGTGCTCACCCACGGCGAGAGCAGCCGCTTCCGTGCCCGAAACAACGACCGACTGCGGCCCGTTGACCGCCGCGACACCCACACCATCAGTCAGCAGCGGCAACACTTCATCCTCGGTCGCCTGGATGGCGACCATCGCGCCACCGGCCGGCAGAGCCTGCATCAGCCGCCCACGCGCCACCACCAACCGAGCCGCATCCGCGAGGGAGAGAACCCCCGCCACATGCGCAGCGGCCAGCTCACCGATCGAGTGCCCCACCACCACATCAGGGGCCACCCCCCACGCCTCGACCAACCGGAACAACGCCACCTCGAACGCAAACAACGCAGGCTGAGCGAGAGCGGTCGCGTTCAACGCATCCGCATCCTCACCCCACACCACCTCACGCAACGACCGCCCCAGATCCGCATCAACCTCCGCACACACCGCGGCGAAAGCAGCCGCGAACACCGGGAACGCCGCATACAACTCACGGCCCATACCCAGCCGCTGCGCACCCTGCCCCGTGAACAGGAACGCCGTCGCCGCGTCCTGAACCGTCCCCGCGTCGTCAGCCGTCCCCACCTCCCGGGCCGTCTCCGCGCCCGCGAGCAGCTCCAGCGCGGCGGAGAGTTCCTCCCGGTCGGCGCCGAAGGCGACGGCGCGGTGTTCCAGGGCTGCCCGGCCCGTGGCCAGGGTGAGGGCGGCGGGGGTCAGTTCCTCGTCGGTCAGCTGGGTGAGCCGGCTGCGGAGGAGACCGGCCTGCGCGCGCAGGGCCTCGGCGCTGGCTCCGGAGACCGGCCAGGGGAGGGCAGGAAGGAGAGCGGCGGGAGCAGCCTCGTCCTCGGCCTGTTCCCTGACCTCTTCCACGGCCTGCTCGATGATCACGTGGGCGTTCGTCCCGCTGATGCCGAACGAGGAGATACCTGCCCGCCTCGGGCGCCCCGTCGGCTGCCATTCCAGGGCCTCGGTGAGGAGTTCCACCTCACCCGCCGACCAGTCCACCTGGTCCGAGGGCGTGTCCGCGTACAGGGTCCTGGGCAGGATGCCGTGGCGCATCGCCATGACCATCTTGATGATGCCCGCGACACCGGCCGCCGCCTGCGTGTGGCCCATGTTGGACTTGATGGAGCCGAGCCGGAGCGGGTGCCCCTCGGGCCGTTCCTGCCCGTACGTCTCCAGGAGTGCCTGGGCCTCGATCGGGTCGCCGAGCCGGGTTCCCGTGCCGTGCGCCTCCACCACGTCGACCTCGGCGGCCGACAGACCGGCGTTGGCGAGAGCCTGGCGGATCACCCGCTGCTGGGCGGGGCCGTTCGGGGCGGTGAGCCCGTTGCTCGCGCCGTCCTGGTTCAGGGCGGAGCCCCGCACCACGGCCAGCACCCGGTGCCCGTTGCGGCGCGCGTCCGACAGCCGCTCCAGCAGCAGGACACCCGCGCCCTCGCCCCAGCCCGTACCGTCCGCGCCGGCGCCGAAGGACTTGCAGCGGCCGTCGGAGGACAGGCCGCGCTGGCGGGACATGTCGAGGAACGTGTCGGGGGTCGACATGATCGTGACGCCACCGGCGAGGGCCAGCGAGCACTCCCCGGACCGCAGGGCCTGGGCGGCCATGTGGAGGGCCACCAGCGAGGACGAGCACGCCGTGTCGACGCTGACCGCCGGGCCCTCCAGGCCCAGCGTGTACGCGACCCGGCCGGACACCACACTGGCGAGGCTGCCGTTGCCGTGGTAGCCGGCCACGTCCTCGGGGAGCGGGCCGAGCCGCAGGCCCCAGTCGTGGTACATCACGCCGGCGAAGATTCCGGTCGAGCTGCCCTTCACGGAGCGGGGGTCGATCCCGGCGCGCTCGAAGGTCTCCCAGGCGACCTCCAGCAGCAGTCGTTGCTGCGGGTCCATGGCCTGGGCCTCACGCGGACTGATCCCGAAGAAGGCAGGGTCGAACCGGGCGGCGTCGTACAGGAACGCCCCCTCGGTGGAGTACGTCCTGCCGGGCTTGCCGATCTCCGGGTCGTACAGGTCGTTGTCCCAGCCCCGGTCGGTGGGGAAGGGGCCGATGGCGTCGGAACCGTCGGCGACGAGCTGCCACAGCTCCTCGGGCGAGGTCACCCCGCCCGGGTAGCGGCAGGCCATGGAGACGATCACGATCGGGTCGTCTTCCGTTGCCGTGCCGGGCGTACGGGAGACCGGCGCCGCTGCCGCGGCCTCGGGTGCGGCGGTGGACACGAGCTTGGTGACGAGGTGTTCGGCCAGGACCGTCGCCGTGGGGTAGTCGAAGGTCAGGGTCGCGCTGAGCCGCAGTCCGGTCGCGGCGGCGAGCCGGTTGCGCAGCTCCACGGCGGCGAGGGAGTCGAAGCCCGTCTCCATGAACGCCCGGGTGGCGGTGACCTCCTCGGCGCTCCGGTATCCGAGGACGGCGGCGGCCTCGGTGCGGACCAGGCGCAGGACGGTGGCGAGGCGTTCGGCCGCGCCCAGTTCGGCGAGGCGCGCCGCGAGCGGTGACGTCCCGGCGGGGGTGGTCGCCGTCGCCGCTCCGGCGGCGGCACGGGCGGTGCGGGGCCGCACCAGGGCGCGCAGCAGGGTGGGGGTGCCGTCGGTGCGGGCCCTCACCGCGCGCTGGTTGACGCGTACGGGGACCACGGTCGGCTCGTCGGTGCCCAGGGCCTTGTCCAGTTGCGCGAGGTTCTCGGCGAAGGACAGCGAATCGAGGCCGAGCCGTTCGATGCGGGTGAGGGCGGCCGCGTCGAGGCCCGCTCCCATGCCGCCGCCCCCGGCCCACAGCCCCCAGGCGAGGGAGGTCACGACCTGCCCGGCGGACGCGCGGCGGGCGGCCAGGGCGTCGAGGAAGAGGTTGGCGGCGGCGTAGTTGCCCTGTCCGGCGCCGTCGAGGACGGTCGAGGCGGAGGAGAAGAGGACGAAGGCGGCGAGGTCGAGGCCGGCCGTCAGCTCGTGCAGGTGCCAGGCGGCGTCCGCCTTGGGCCGCAGCACGGTGTCGATCCGCGCTGCGGTGAGGTCGCCCGCGAGGCCGTCGTCGATCACGCCGGCCGCGTGCACCACGGCCCGCAGCGGGTGCTCGGACGGGATGGCGGCGAGCAGTGCGGCCAGGGCGTCCCGGTCGCCGGCGTCGGTGGCGCTGACGGTGACGTCGGCGCCCGCTGCGGCGAGGTCGGCGAGGAGTTCGCGCGCACCGGGGGCGTCCGCCCCGCGCCGGCTGGTGAGCAGCAGGTGCCGTACGCCGTGTTCGCGGACCAGGTGGCGGGCGAGTTCGGCGCCCACACCGCCGGTGCCTCCGGTCAGGAGTACGGTGCCGGTCGCGTCCCAGGGTGCGGGCCGTTGCTCGGCGGGGGGCGGTACGGCGGCGAGTCGGGGTAGGTACGCATCGGCGCCGCGCAGGGCCAGTTCGGGTTCGGACGAGGCGGCCAGGGCGCGGCCGAGGAGGGCCTCCCCGGCCTCGTCGGTGTCGATGAGCACGAAGCGGCCCGGGTTCTCCGCCTCCGCGGACCGGACGAGCCCCCACACGGGCGCCTGGGCGAGATCGACCTCGGTGCCCGGCACGGCGGCCCCGGCGCGCGTGACCACGGCGAGCCGCGACGCCGCGTACCGCTCGTCGGCGAGCCAGGCCTGTACGGCGGCCAGCGCGTCGGCGGCGACGGTGCGGACGGCGGACGGCACATCGCCCGCCGGGGTGGGCGGGGTGCGGTACACGACGACGGGCGGCACGGCGGCTTCGTCGAGTGCGGCCGACTCGGCGAACTCGACTCCGTCCTGCGGCAGTTCGAAGTCGCTCCACCGCACCGCGAGCAGCGGGTCGCTGCGGTCGGCGGCGAGTTGGTCCGCGGTGACGGCGCGCAGCAGCAGCGACCCGACCCGGGCGACGGGGGCGCCGGTCGCGTCGGCGACCGTGACATCGAGTTCCTCGCCGCCGCGCGCGACGATGCGTACGCGGACGGCCGATGCTCCGGCCGCGTACAGGGCGACCCTGTTCCAGGAGAACGGGATCCAGGTCCCTTCGGGGCGGTTGCCGGCCGCGGAGAGGGCGTGGTCGGCGGGGTGCAGGGCGGCGTCGAGCAGGGCCGGGTGGAGGCCGAAGCCCGCGGCGCCGGCCTGGGCCGTCTGCGGGAGCTCCACCTCGGCGAAGACCTCGCCCTCCAGCAGCCAGGCGGCGCGGACCCCGTGGAAGGCGGGTCCGTAGCCATAACCCTCGTCGGCCATGTCGGCGTACAGGGTGCTGACGTCGAGCGGGACGGAACCGGTCGGCGGCCACGGCCCGGCGAGCACGGCGGTGTCCGGCTCCGCGACCGAAGGGGCCGAAGAGGCCGAAGGGGCTGCGGAGTCCGCCGGGGCCAGGACGCCCGTGGCGTGGCGCACCCAGTCGTCCTCGGCGGCCTCCACGGTGTCGGGGCGCGCGTAGCACTCGACGGCGCGGCGGCCCGCGGCGTCGGCGGCGGCCACGACGACCTGAAGGGCCACGGCACCCGACTCGGGCAGCACCAGCGGGCTCTGGAGGGTCAGCTCCTCGACGAACGCGCAGCCGGTCTCCTCCCCGGCCCGCAGGGCGAGTTCGACGAACGCGGTGCCCGGAAGCAGGGTGACCCCGGCGATGGTGTGGTCGGCCACCCACGCGTGCGTACGCGGCGACAGGCGTCCCGACAGCACGGTAATGCCGGCGCCCGCGAGTTCGACGGCCGAGGTGAGGACGGGGTGCCGGGTGGCGAGCGCACCGGGCCCGGCCGCCTGCTCCGGGTCGAGCCAGAAGCGGCGGGTACGGAAGGCGTGGGTGGGCAGGTCGACCCGGCGGGCGGGGTGGCCGGAGTAGACGGCGTTCCAGTCGAGGCGCGCCCCGCGCACGTGGGCGAGTCCGGCGGCGCCGAGCACCTCACGGACCTCGTCCTTGCCGGTGCGCAGGAGCGGGGCGAAGACGGTGTCGGCCTCGCGCTCCTCCGGCAGGCAGTTCTGGCCCAGCGCGCTGAGGACGCCGTCGGGGCCGAGTTCCAGGAAGGTGCGGGCGCCGCCCCGGGTGAGGAGCCAGTCCATGGCGTCGGAGAAGCGGACGGCGCTCCGGACGTGGCCGGTCCAGTAGTCCGGCGAGCGGAGTTCCTCCGAGGTCGCGAGCCGTCCGGTGACGGTGGAGACGACGGGGATGCGGGGCGCGGAGTAGGCCAGGATGCCGGCGATGCGCCGGAACTCCTCCAGCATCGGCTCCATGAGGGGCGAGTGGAAGGCGTGGCTGACCTGGAGCCGCTTGGTCTTGCGTCCCAGTCCGGCGAAGCGCTCGGCGAGGGCGAGGGTGGCGTGCTCCTCGCCGGAGAGGACCAGGGAGTCGGGGCCGTTGAGGGCGGCGACGGCGACCTGCTCGCCGAGGAGGGGGAGCACCTCTTCCTCGGTGGCCTGGACGGCGATCATGGCGCCGCCGGTGGGCAGTTCCTGCATGAGCCGGCCGCGGGCGGCGACGAGGGTGGCAGCGTCCTCCAGGTTCAGGACGCCGGCGACGTGCGCGGCGGCGATCTCGCCGATGGAGTGGCCGGCCACGAAGTCGGGTTGGACGCCCCAGGACTCGACGAGACGGAAGAGGGCCACCTCGACGGCGAACAGCGCGGTCTGGGCGTAACGGGTCTCGTCGAGCAGGGCGGCCTCCGCGGACCCCTCCTCGGCGAACAGGACGTCCCACACGGAGGTGTCGAGCTGGAGGTCGAGCCAGCCGATGGCATCGGCGAGGGCGTCCGCGAAGACCGGGTAGGTGTCGTGGAGCCGGCGCCCCATGGCGAGGCGCTGACTGCCCTGACCGGTGAAGAGGAAGGCGAGCCGCCCGGCGGGCAGCGCGCCCGTCCGGGTGCCGGGTGCGCTGTCCCCCGCCGCCAGGGCGTACAGCCCGGCGAGGAGTTCGTCGCGGTCGGCGGCGACGACGGCGGCCCGGTGTTCGAGCGCGGCGCGACTCGTGCCGAGCGCGTGTCCGAGGTCCGCGGGGGAGAGGCCGGCCCGCTCGTCCAGGAATTCCGCCAGCCGCACGGCCTGGGCCCGCAGCCCCTCGTCCGACCGGGCCCCGACGGGCACGAGCACCGGTCCGGTGGAGCCGGCAGACGGCTCGTCCACCACCCCGGCGTCACCCGCGCCGGCTTCCCGTACCGCGTCCGCGGCGTCGTCGGCCGGCGGCTCCTCCACGATCACGTGCGCGTTGGTCCCGCTGATGCCGAAGCCCGAGACGCCCGCCCGGCGCGGCCGGTTCTCGGCCTCCGGCCACGGCACGGGCTCGGTGAGCAGACGTACGGTCCCCGCCGACCAGTCGACGTTCCCGCTGGGGGCGTCCACGTGCAGGGTGCGCGGGAGCACTCCGTTCCGCATCGCCATGATCATCTTCATCAGGCCGGCCACGCCCGCGGCGGCCTGCGTGTGTCCCAGGTTGGACTTCACCGAGCCGAGCCACAGCGGCCTGCCCTCGGGGCGGTCCTTGCCGTACGTGGCGATCAGCGCCCGCGCCTCGATCGGGTCGCCCAGGGTCGTACCGGTGCCGTGCGCCTCGACCGCGTCCACGTCCTGGGCGCGGAGCCCGGCGTCGGCGAGGGCGTCGGCGATGACGCGCTGCTGGGCGGTCCCGCTCGGGGCGGTGAGCCCGTTGCTCGCGCCGTCCTGGTTCACGGCCGAACCACGGACGACGGCGAGCACCTGGTGGCCGTTGCGCCGGGCGTCGGAGAGCCGCTCCACCACGAGGAGCCCGACGCCCTCGGCGAAGGAGGTGCCGTCGGCGCCCGCCGCGAAGGCCTTGATCTGTCCGTCCGGCGCGAGCCCGCGCTGCCGGCTGAACTCGGTGAACAGCCCGGGGGTGCTCAGCACGGTGACGCCGCCGGCCAGCGCCATCGAGCACTCGCCGCGGCGCAGCGACTGGACGGCCAGGTGCAGGGAGACCAGCGAACCGGAGCAGGCCGTGTCGACGGTGAGCGCGGGGCCCTCCAGGCCCAGCGCGTAGGCGACGCGGCCCGAGGTGACGCTCAGCGCGCCGCCCGTCACGAGGTATCCGGTCAGGCTCTCGGGGGCGTCCTGCACCCGGGGCCCGTACTCGGAGGGCCCGGCGCCGATGAACACACCGGTCCGGCTCCCGCGCAACGAGGTCGGGTCGATCCCGGTGCGCTCCAGCGCCTCCCAGGCGGTCTCCAGCAGCAGCCGCTGCTGCGGGTCCATGGCCAGCGCCTCGCGCGGGCCGATCCCGAAGAACTCGGCGTCGAACTCGGCGGCGTCGTGCAGGAATCCACCGGTACGCGTGTAGCAGGTGCCGGGCACGGTGGGGTCGTCGTCGAACAGGGCGTCGAGGTCCCAGCCTCGGTCGTCCGGGAAGGGGCCGACCGCACTCCCGCCCCCGTCGACCAGCTCCCAGAGGTCCTCGGCCGAGCGGATGCCGCCGGGGAAGCGCCCGCTGATGCCGACGACCGCGATGGGCTCGTCCACGAAGGCCGTAGCCGCGGGGGCGACGGTGTCGGCGGTGACCGGCCGCGACCCGTCGGGCTCGCCGAGCAGTTCCGTACGGACGCAGCCGGCCAGCAGCTCGGGGCTCGGGTGGTCGAAGGCGGCGGTCACCGGCAGGGCCAGGCCCGTCGCGGCGTTGATCCGTGCGTGCAGGTCGACGAGGGCGATCGAATCCAGCCCCAGTTCCCTGAAGGAGGTTTGCGCGACGATCACCGGCTCCGTGTCGGGCCGGACCTTGCGCAGGCATGCGGCGGTCTGCTCGCAGACCAGATCCGCCAGGAGCCGGGTCTGTTCGCCCCGAGGAAGCCCGGACAGGCGGCCGGCCAGCGCGGCGGCCCCCGTGTCCTCCCCCGGACGCACCTCCGCGCGGCCCTCCGGGCGGACCTCCGCGCCGGACTCGTCATCAGCGACAGGATCGAAGCCCGCGGACATCTGCACGCTCCCAGTTGGTATCGGGTACCCCGAGTCATTCCAGCCACGGGGTGACCGCACGCTAGGTCCGCTCCGAAGGGCGGCGACACCCCTATCCCCCCAGGTGTTGACCCTGGCGCCTGCCCGCCCCCGCCCGGCCGGATCCACCGCGCGGCACGGCCGTACGCCCCGATATGCCTGCTGGGCACGGGTGTTGGGCGGCCCGCGGACGGTCAGGGGGGTGGTCCGTGTTCTCCGCACACGCCCCGGGCGCCTTCAATGACACGCACTGCCCAGGGCGCCGCCATCGGCGGCCCCGATGGCCGAAGAGACGGGTGGAGCATGACCGTTGCCGATGTCAGTGTCCGAGTGGCCGAACGAGAAGCGATCAAGGAGGCCGTGGAGCTGGGCCCTTCCCCGAGCGCGACCGAGGCACAGCACGCGCGGGGCAAGCTGACCGTGCGCGAGCGGCTGGACCTGCTGTTCGACCCGGGTACGTTCCGGGAGATCGAACAGCTGCGACGGCACCGGGCCTCCGGGTTCGGGCTGGAGGACCGCAGACCGCACACCGACGGGGTGGTGACCGGCTGGGGCAAGGTGGACGGCCGCAAGGTGTTCGTCTACGCGCACGACTTCCGGATCTTCGGCGGCTCGCTCGGCGAGGCCCACGCGCAGAAGATCCACAAGGTGATGGACCTCGCGCTGGCGTCGGGGCTGCCGCTCGTGTCGCTCAGCGACGGCGCCGGGGCCCGTATCCAGGAGGGCGTCACGGCGCTCGCCGGGTACGGCGGCATCTTCCGCCGCAACGTGGCCGCGTCCGGGGTGATCCCGCAGATCAGCGTGATGCTCGGGCCGTGCGCCGGCGGGGCGACGTACTCCCCCGCGCTGACGGACTACGTGTTCATGGTGCGGGACATCTCGCAGATGTACATCACCGGACCCGACGTGGTGCAGGCGGTGACCGGCGAGAAGATCACCCACAACGACCTCGGCGGCGCCCAGGTGCACTCCACGGTCTCCGGCGCGAGCACCTTCCTGTACGACACCGAGGAGGAGTGCCTCCAGGACGTACGCCACCTGCTGTCGCTGCTGCCGTCCAACAACCGCGAACTGCCGCCCTCCGTCCCCTGCGACGACCCGGCGGACCGGCGCGGCGAGGCACTGTCCCGGCTCGTACCGGCCGACCCCAACCGCTCGTACGACATGCGGACCGTGATCGAGGAGATCGTCGACGACTCCGATCTGTTCGAGGTCCACGCCAACTGGGCGACCAACATCATCTGCGGTCTGGCCCGCCTGGACGGCCACGTCGTCGGCATCGTCGCCAACCAGCCGGCCTCCCTCGCCGGAGTCCTCGACATCCACGCGGCGGAGAAGGCGGCCCGCTTCGTACAGACCTGCGACGCCTTCAGCATCCCGCTCGTCACCCTGGTCGACGTCCCCGGCTTCCTGCCGGGCAGCGACCAGGAGCACAGCGGGGTCATCCGCCACGGCGCGAAACTCCTCTACGCGTACTGCGCGGCCACCGTCCCCCGCGTGCAGGTGATCCTGCGCAAGGCGTACGGCGGCGCGTACATCGTCATGGACTCCCGCTCCATCGGCGCGGACCTGTCCTTCGCCTGGCCCACCAACGAGATCGCGGTCATGGGCGCGGAGGGCGCGGCCAACGTCGTCTTCCGCCGGGAGATCGCCGCCGCGGACGACCCCGAGGCGGCCCGCGCCCTGCGCGTCAAGCAGTACCGCCAGGAGCTGATGCACCCGTACTACGCCGCCGAGCGGGGCCTCGTCGACGACGTCATCGACCCGGCGACCACACGCCAGGTACTCGTCGACGCACTCGACGTCCTCCGGGCCAAACACGTGCCGCTGCCCGAACGCAAGCACGGCAACCCACCGTTCTGACATGAGCGAACGAGCCGAACCCCACCTGCGGGTCGAGCGCGGCACCCCGGACGCGACGGAACTGGCCGCCGTCCTCCTGGTGCTGCTCTCCGCGACGCGCCCCCGCGACCCTGACGAGCCCGCCCCGCCCCGGCCCCGGGCGGCCTGGGGCCCCGCACGCGGCTGGCGCCCGCCGGGCACCTGGACCGCCCCGTGAACCGACTGCGTAAGGACACCGACCACCGATGAACCCGACCACGACCGTGCGGGCCCCCAGCGCCTGGCTGCGCCGCTTCCACCCCTCCGACGAGGCGCCGGTACGCCTGTTCTGCTTCCCCCACGCGGGCGGCTCGGCCAGCTACTACTTCCCCGTCTCCCGCTCCCTGGCCCCCGCGGCGGACGTGGTGGCCGTCCAGTACCCGGGCCGCCAGGACCGCCGCGCCGAACCCTGCGTGGCCGACGTACGCGACCTGGCCGACCTGGTGACCGCCGAGATGCTGCCCTGGTGCGACCGCCCGGTGGCCCTGTTCGGCCACAGCCTGGGCGCGACCCTGGGCTTCGAGGTGGCCCTGCGCCTGGAGGCGGCGGGCATCACCCCCCTGACCCTGTTCGCCTCGGGCCGCCGGGCCCCGTCCCACCACCGGGAGAACGAAAAGGTCCACCTCGCCCCGGACGCCCAACTCCTGTCCACCATCCGCCGGATGAGCGGCACGGACCCGGCGGTCCTGGCCGACGAGGAACTGCTGCGCGCGGTCCTGCCGGCCATCCGCGGCGACTACCGGGCCGCCGAAACGTACCGCTACCACCCGGGCAAGGCCCTGACCTGCCCGATCACCGTCCTCAACGGCGACACCGACCCCGAGGTAACCCCCGAGGAGGCCACCGGCTGGACCACCCACACGGACGGCCCGTGCTCCTTCCGCACCTTCCCGGGCGGCCACTTCTACCTCAACGACCACGCGGCGGAAGTGATCGAGCTGATCCGCGAACGGATGCGGAGCGCGTAGCGGGCGAGCCGGAGGGCCCACGCAGGTGCCTGGGATGCCCGACGAGCGCCGACAGCGGTTGTTCAGCTCGTTGGGAGGCAGTCATTCCAGGCTGGGGCAGATGTCACGAGGGCGGGCAGCACCTCGCTCGGCAGTGAAAAGCCGGGCAAGGTGCTACCTGTCGGTGCGGCGAGTCGACTGTTTCCGCGGGCCTGGACCCGTGGGGCTGCCCGGTTCCCGGGTCAGCTGAGCCGAGTGGTGGCGTACGCCTCGATGGCATCGCGCTGGTAGGAGGCCAGGCCCGGTGCGATCGCCTCGTACGCGGCGCGCCAGGCGCCGTTGTCCACACAGGAGCGGCCGATGGCGCGGTATTCCTCGGCGGAGACGGTCCGCAGCTGGGTCAGGGCCCGGTACTGCGCGTCGATCTCGGCCTGTACCGGCTCGGCGTCGGCCGGGTGCTCGGCGGCCATCAGCTCCGCCAGCCGGATCATCTGTGCGGTGCGCTCGCGCTGGCCGGCCTCGATGTCCTGCGGGGTCATCACGGCGACCCGTCGGGCGACTTCCTCGGCGTGCTCGGGGAAGCCGTGCAGGCTCTCCTGGTACTGGGAGGGCTGGACGCCCTCGAATAGGTTCTCCGGTCGGTTGATGGCAGTCATGGGGTTGCCGTCCTTTCTGGACTGTTCCAGGTCGGCGATCGTGCGGGAGACGGTGCCCGCCAGGGCATCGAGCCGGTCCCGCTCGGCGAGCAGTCGCCGGTGGTGGCCGCGCAGGGCGTCCACCTCGTCGACCTGCTCGGCCAGGATCCGGCCGACGTCGGGGAGTCCTACGCCCAGCGCCCTCAGAACGAGGATCTGCTGCAGCCGCAGCAGCTGGTGCTCCTCGTAGTAGCGGTGGCCGTTGGCCCCGATCCGGGCGGGCGGCAGCAGGCCGACCTCGTCGTAGTGCCGCAGGGTCCGGGCGGTCACGCCCGACATCCGAGCGACCTCCGCGATGGGCCAGTCCATCGCTTCCTCCCTCACGATCGCGTTACCGGGCCGGCTTCTCCGGCCCTGCTCAGGACGGTAGAAGCTGCCGCAGCGGCAACCGCAACCCCGCGCCCGGGCTCAGCCGGCCTGGGCTCCATCCAATCGAGGCGTGCCGTACGTACTACGGCACAGCCGTTGAAGGAGGCAGTCACCCGATGACCGGGGCTGTATCGGGCCGGCTGGCCCGGCTGCCCGTCCGGACCGCACCGCGGCTCGGCTCGGCTCGGCTCGGCGAGGAAACAGACTCGTTCATCCGGCGTCTCGCCCGCGCCGACCAGGAGTCTCCCGAAGTGCTGGAACGCACGCTCGCGGACGCAAGTTCGCCCCGCAGACGCGCCAAGCCCAACCCCCGCTACCCAGGGCGGCTTAGCAGTGATAGCCATCCGGACACTCAGCGAGCAGTACGCCGAAGACCCAGAAGAAGAGGACCGGCACGCTGGACATCGCTCCCATGATGGCGAAGCGCCGACGAGCCTGCCGTCGGCGCCCGATGAGCGCCACCACGAATCCCACCGCGGGCGCGGCCACCGCACTACCCAGAGCAGCCAACCCGAAGGTCCTACCGAACTCCTCCCGCACCTCCGGAAAACCCAACGCGAGTGCGATGACGGGAGTCAGCAGGACGAGGGGAGCAGCCACCCACCACCACGACAACCCCGTGATCACCCGATCCACCCCAGAGGCCATCCGGCGATCAGGCGGCACATCGCCGGAGCGCGGGCCCGGACCGAAACCGAGGGACGACATTCCCGAATCATAGGCAGTCCTGCGGCCCAGCAGCACTCGTCGGCGGAGGTTGCACCGGGCCTTTGACACTCAACTTGATCCGCCGAGGTCACGCGGCACCTCAACGACTGAGTTCGCCGGCAAAGGACACGCGGTCACTACACCGCTCGTCCGTTCCGTTATTCAGCCGAGGTCTCGGTGATCTTCTTGGGGCGGTTCTTCCCAGACCCGGAATATCCCCGCTCGATGTCTTGCACAGTTCCGATCGAGACCCCCAGACTCTCGGCGATCTCCCGGTAGGTCACCTTCTGCGACCGCAGATGCAGCACGATTTTGCGGCGATGCTCCTTCAACCTCTTCGTGCGCTCGGTCTGATCTCTGAGCAGGCGACTGATGATTTGCGCCTTCTCCAGCGAGTCCTCCATCGACTCGACGGCGTCCAGGCCATCGAAGACACGCTGCACCTCCTCCCTCTCGACCGGCCCTTCACTCCCTGCGCCGCCGGTTCTCATCCGGCGGCCGGCTCCCGCGCTTCCCGGTCGGCCCTACGGCGTTGCGCTCCACTCAGCCCCTTGCCGATCTGCTGGGCGCGGGCTGCGGAGACGCCCCCGAGAAGCTGCCCGATTTCCTTCCACGTCCTGCCTTGTTCCTTCAGAGCGTTGACACGCTGCTGCCGCAGCTGCCGGAGCTTCACCTGGTAGCCGGGCCAGTCCTCCAACGCCCGCGACACGGCCACGGCGCAGGCCTCGTCGTCCTCGATGTCCCTGAATGCCGCGATGGCTTCCACCAGGCGTCTCACCTCCTGGGTCTGCTCAGGGTCATTCGACATTCCCGCGCTCCCTCCAGCGGCGCGGCCAACACGACCGTAAACCCCGGGCTTGACGCCAATTCAAGCCCGGGGTTTGACTTCGTTCGCGCGAGGCCGACGGTCCCGTAGCAACAAAACTGCCCCGGCCCGGAGTTCGCACCTCCGCACGGCCGGGGCCAGTCAGAACCCTGAGATCACCATGAGACCGACCATGCGCCATCCTTCCACCTCGGACCCCGCACCCGACAGGCGCCTCGTCAGCTGCCACCAGTCGCCGGGTTGTCCGCCCAGGGGCTGTCCACGACCTCGGCCCACAGCTCACCGAGGCGCACGGATCGGTGGTCCAGTGGTTTCCGCGCAGCTGCCACTCCTGCCCGAGGGACCAGGCGTGCCGATGACGTGCGACCGCTGCGGCGAGCCGATCGACGCCGGAGACGAGGAACGCCTAACGATCCACGGAGCCTCAGGAGCGGGCGGCACCCTCACCGTGCACGTGGCGTACTGCCTCCCACCGTGGTCACGCCCAGCTCCTACCCGCCGGCGCATGGCAGGGCGTACGGCCCAGGGCGCCGCCGAAGGCTGAGGCAAGCACGCGGCCCTCAACCATCGCGCAGGCGGCTGGTTGGTGCATCCGGATGAATCTCGTCCACGGCACGATCCAGATCTTTCGGAGTCCGACGGCCCGGGGATGTCGAGAACGTGCCACCGGCTCCGTCCCAGGAGCGTGAGCGGCCATCCCTGGCCGCACAAAGAAGGAAGAAGGAGAAGCCAGCATGGCGATTCAGCGGATGGACAACGTAGGCATCGTCGTCGAGGACCTGGACGCCGCCGTCGCGTTCTTCGTGGAGCTCGGTATGGAGCTGGAGGGCAAAACGACGGTGGAAGGCCTTGTCGCCGACCAGTGCACAGGACTCGACGGCGTCCGCTGCGACATCGCGATGGTCCGGACCCCGGACGGTCACAGCAAGCTCGAGCTGGCGAAGTACCGCACCCCCGCGGCGCTCAGCGACGGACCACGGAACCGGCCACACAACATCCTGGGCACGCACCGCGTCATGTTCGCCGTCGACGACATCGAGGACACCGTCGCTCGCCTGCGACCCCACGGCGCTGAACTCCTCGGCGAGATCGCCCGGTTCGAGGACATCTTTCTACTCTGCTACGTCCGCGGCCCGGAGGGCATCATCGTCGGGCTGGCCGAGCAACTGCGCTGAAGGGGAGACAAGCCTCCGCTCGCCAGCCGCTAGCTGTCCTCTTGGCAGCCCACCGAGGACGGCATGTCACGACACCGCTGATCCTGGTGGGACTGAACTTCCGCGCCACCGAAGACAATGACGCACATCAGAGTGGCCATGACGACTTGACTCACGACCGTCACCACGGCGCCCGCCCAGCCGGCTATCGCGGCTGCTGCCAGGGCAAGCACTCCGACTCCGCCGACAGCGGCCAGGTAGTTCCACCATGAATCGAACGCGACGGTCTTCGCCGAGTCGAGGTTGAACCCGGACAGGAACCAAAGCCCGACGATCACCCCCAGAGCGACCAACTCCGAGAACACCAGGCCGCACCCGACTCCGATGTCGACACCACGGTCCGCACGGCGCCGTCGTTTCGGGCCAGTGGTGGCATCGAAGGCCGGCGGGGCCACGGGCAGGTCCATACCCACCACCCTGCCCGTGCGTTCGGGGCCGGCGCATGAGTACGGCTACTCAGCCCCGCAGCAGGTGGATCCCGCGCATCACCCGGGCGCCCCGATGTCCACCGAACCCGAGTCGCGCCCCCGCTGCCCCGAGACCGGCCCCGCGCGGCACCCGCATCCAACTCCAGGACTTCACCACAGCGCCCGCCGCGCCCCCGGCGGCCCGGTCCGCCCCGACATCGATTGGCGAGCTTCTCCAGACTGAGATCGTCGGCGCCTCGGACCGGTGTGCCAGTCCGATGGACTGACCTCCCTCGGCTTCAGCCACACCGCACAGACGTAGCCACCAGATCAAGGGCCGCCGCGAGAGCGACAACCGATCCACTCCCCTCCAAGCATGATCCGCAAGTGTTAGCGCGCCTCGCCACCGTCGATGTGTGCGTAGCGGGCAGCCGTGAAGCACGTCGTCACGGCGTGAGGGATGATCTCCGGCATGACGAGTGGAGCGGCGGCAGGGGCGGCCTCGGGTGGCGACGAGGTCGACGCCTGGCACGCACGGCTGGGCTGGTCGTTCGGCCTCATAGCCGACGATCCTGCCGAGCGAGCGGCGGCACTCGCGCATCTGGACGGGGCCAGGAAAAACACCTGGGCCGCTCTCGACCGGTGGAACGAGCTATGGCATCTCACGAGGCCGCTGGGACCGCAGGAGCAGTATCAGGAGACAGCCTTCAGGCGGGCGCACGAGGTGTACCAGGACGTGCGTAGCCACTCTCTGCCCGACGGGCTGTGGGTGGGCGAGGGTAACTGCGGGCCGGGTCTGCCCTATGCGCTTCTCTTTCTGGAGTGGGAAGCGCGGTTTCCTCGCGAGTGGACCGAGCGTGCAAAGGCATGGAGCACGAAACAGTGGCTCATCCGCAGCATGGCTGTCGGCGACCACGATCAGCCGACCAGGGCGAAGCTCACCGACCTCGTCGAGATCGTCGTCCAGCGGGCCTACCGCTGCAAGGACCGCGAGTACGTTCGCGTCGCGCGAGCAGTCGACGGCGAGGATCTCCGCCACAGGCTCGGTAAGGCAGCCGCGTCGGACAATCCGTGGGCACGGCTTCATGCCGGCTACCTCCTCTGGCTTCTCGATCGTCCCGAGGTACCGAACACGCAGCACGTTTGGCGAACGTGGGTCTCGGAAGCATCCGGAAAGCAGCACGGCTCAGCCGACCCCTGTAGGTAGTTCAGAGCAGCCGCATACCCCCTTTCCGTACGCAACCCCGAAGCCCGCCCGGAGCCTCGGGGTCTACGCGCGCCAACCACCGCCCATGATCGCGCCGTTCACTCATGCGGGCTCGGATTACCGATAACGACGGTGCGGCCGGTGTTCTCGTAGCCGTCCGATCTGTCCGACGGACACCTCGGAGGAGGTTGCCGTCGACCACCGCCGTCACGACATACGGCAGAGGCCCTCAGGATTTCTCCTGAGGGCCTCTGGCCTGCTGTGCACTCGGCAGGATTCGAACCTGCAACCTTCTGATCCGTAGTCAGATGCTCTATCCGTTAAGCTACGAGTGCTTGTGCGTCCCGGGCTTTTTTCTGCCCCGTCGGCGTTGCGAGAACAACATTACATGACCTGCGCCGTGACGCGAAATCCATTAGCCGCACCGCTGCTGAGCTGCGAGATCACCGGTTCGAGACACCCCCCAGCGGGCCTGCCCGGACCCCGTCGCAGCCCCGCCCCGGCCCACTCCACGCAGGAACGACCGAAGCCCCGCGCCAGTGGCGCGGGGCTTCGGTGATCAAGCGGAGGCGGAGGGATTTGAACCCTCGATGGGCTTTAAGACCCAAACCGCATTAGCAGTGCGGCGCCATAGACCGGACTAGGCGACGCCTCCAGCACACCCGCGCGAGCGCGTTTGGTGTGTGCAGATGATGACACAGCTGAGCGCTGCGTCACCAATCGCCGCCTACGGTACTAGGCAGTCGGCCGCGAGGGCAAAGCGCCTGCGGTTGCGCAACGCCGTGGCGTGCGGAGCGTTAGTCATGGCGGGGCGCCCGCCCTTCGTCTTCTCTGCGTCGCCGGCCCGGCGCCGACGGCACGTACGACCACAGGAGTCCGCATGATGCGTCGTCTCGCCCTCACCGCCGTCGTGTCGCTGGCCGCGCTCGCCTCGGCCGCCCCCGGGGCCACGGCCGCGGCCGGTCCTCTTCCGCTGCCGCTTCCGTTGCCCCTCCTCCAGAACGACGACACGAGCACGCATCTCACGGTGGTCGTCGCGGGGTCGGGGAACCCGGAGGCCGACGGTACGTATGAGCTGGAGTGCGATCCGGCGCGCGGCAGCCACCCGGTGGCGCGGCAGGCCTGCGACCGGTTGGCGCAGCTGCCGGGTGAGAGCGCGGACCCGTTCGCACCCGTGTCACGGAACGCGATGTGCACGCAGCAGTTCGGCGGACCGGCCACCGCCCGGATCACCGGAACGTGGCAGGGGCGACCCGTCGACTCCACGTTCGAGCGGACCAACGGGTGCGAGATCGGGCGCTGGAACAGCCTGCGGCCGGTCCTCCCGAACGTCCAGTGAGCTGCGGCCGGTCCCGTTCCGGGGCGGGCTGGGTGGCACGTAATGGGCCAGAGTCGTACACCGAATGCACAGAACCTTGGTGAGAGCTCCCCCTCATCCGCCGCCCCTCGCCCCTCCCCAGCCTTTAGACTCCTTCAGTGACAGCCTGAGGCCCGAGGGGCAAGATGGGGCCCGCTGTCGGGCAAGGTGCAGTAATCAGGGAGGAAGCGTCGTCGTGAGCAGCAGGCCATCTCGAGGCGCTGCTCGCCTCGCAGCCATACTCGACGCCCTGCCGGACGGGCTCCTGCTCGTCAACTGCAACGGTACGGTCGTCAACGCCAACACCATCGCCCTCGAAATGTTCGAGACGCCGGGCACCGCGCTCGTCGGTCGCGGACTGCTCGATCTGCTGCCGGAGTTCGACTCCAAGCTGATCCCGGGGTCGATGCGGAGGCCGGAGGCTGCGGACGAGCGGGGCCGGACCAAGCCCACGCGGATGACCGCGCGGCGTACCGACGGCGTCGAGTACCCCGTCGAGGTGACCAGCGCCAGCCTGGAGGACGGGCAGGCGGCGTACACCGACGTCCAGAGCTCCTACGGCGGCAGCTATACGGGTGACGAGCTGCTGATGCTCGTCGTGCGCGACCTGTCGGGCACCGTCGACACCGAGGCCGAGCTGGCCCGGTCGCAGCGGCAGACCGAGATGATCCTGCGGGCCGCGGCCGAGGGTGTCGTCGGGACCGACACGGACGGCCGGGTCGTCCTGGTGAACCCCGCCGCCGCGCAGATCCTGGGCTTCCGCGCCAGCGACCTGGGCGGCCAGGAGCTGCATCCGCTGATCCTGCACACGCGCGGCGAGGGCGAGCCGTTCCCGTACGAGGAGTCGCCGCTGGCCGACACCCTCAAGTCGGGGCGCAAGCACCGGGTGCGCGGGCAGGTCCTGTGGTCCAAGAGCGGCGCACCGGTACCCGTCGACCTCACCACCGCGCCCGTACGGGACGGCGACCAGCTCGTCGGCGCCGTCATGACGTTCACCGACCGCCGGCCGTACGAGGAGCTCGACGAGCAGCGCAGGACCGAGGTCGCCGACCTGGTCGCGAGCCACACCGCGGAGCTCAAGGAACTCACCGAGCGGCACACCGCCGAGGTCACCGGGCTGACGGAACAGCACGCGGCCGAGCTCGCGGACCGCACCGAGCGGTACGCCTCCGAGCTGGAGGAGCAGGCCGAACGGCTGGCGGACCTCACCGCCCGGCACACCCAGCTGACCGCCGTGCTCGGCGAGTCGCTGCGCGGGCCCCTGCTGGAGCTGCGCGGCGAGCTGTCCACGCTCGCAGCCGACCCGGCCGGCCAGCTGTGGCCCGAGGCGAACCAGATCCTGCACCATCTGGCCGCGGGCTACGCGCGGATGACGACGCTCGTCGACAACGTGCTGAGCTACCAGCGCCTGGACGGCGGTTCCGAGGCGCTCGTCAAGACGAACGTGCTGCTCGACGGCGTGGTGACGGCCGGTATCGACGCCGCCGTCGAGCTGATCGGCCCGGGGCGCGCCCAGTTCGCCGTGCACGCGCCGCCGATCGAGGCCGAGGTCGACGCGGGACGGCTGGTGACCGCGCTGGCCCACCTGGTCGCGGACGTCGCCGGGGTCGACTCGACCGGTAAGGCCCGGCTGACGCCGGGTGGCGGCTACATCGACTCGACGGTCGTCGTGGCCGCGGCTCAGCGCGGTGATGTCGTACGGATCGAGGTGCGAGGGCCGTTCGCCGGGGGAGACCCTGTGCACGAACCGATCGTGCGCGGGATCGTGCGGGCGCACGGCGGTGTGCTCCAGACGCATGAGATGCCGGGGATGAGCGGCAGCGCGTACGTGCTCGAACTCCCGCTGGGCGCGGGTTCCGGGACCGTGATGCCGCCGATGGCCCCCCAGATCGATGTGGTTCCGCCGGTGCTCGCGGAGGCCGCCGCGCCGCCGTCGGTGCCGTCGGTGCCTGACGTTCCGGGCGCCCCGGGTGCCCCGGGTGATTCCGGCGCATCGCTCGATGTCGCGGTTCCCGAGGGCGGCAGGCGGGGGCGCCGGGCGCGCAGGTCCTCCACGGACGCGTTCCTGGAGACCTCCATGGGCGGCTCCGACGGCACGGGCGAGCTCGGGGCCGCTGCCGCGTCCCCAGTGACCGAGCCCGGGACTGCCGAGCCCGGGGCGGCCGAGCTCGGGACGGCCGAACCGACCGGGCGCCGGCGTGCGCGCCGCGCGGCGGAGGCGCACCCCGCCTCCGAGTCCGTCGAAGCACCGGCGAACGCGCCCGCGCCCGACGCTGCGGGCCCGCACGAGCAGGGCCCGGCCCCCCAGGGCGGAGGCTCCGGGCGCAGGCGCGGCAGGCCCAGCCCGGCGGAGACCGGTGACCGGGCCGGCGCAGGACAGCAAGGGCAGGGCCCGGGCCAGGCCCTCGCCCTGCCCGCCGCCGCGTCCCCCGCGCCTTCGGAGGGGTCCGTGGTGACGGCCGCCGAGGGTGCCCAGAGAGTCGGTGGTCGTCCGCAGCGCGGTCAGACCGTCCCGCCGCAGGGTGTTCCGGCCGAGGCGCCGACGCCGGTACCGGCGGGCGGGCACCGGGCGCACCGGGGCGGCGAGAACCAACTGGCCCTTCCGGCCGCCGGGAACGCCGGCACCACCACGGAAACCTCCGGTCCCACGGCCTTCCCCGGCCACAACGACACCCCTCGGGTGCACGAACAGCTGGCCCACGGCCAGGCTCCGGCTGCCGCGCCCGCGCAACAGCCGGCCGGTCGGCGCGCCCGTCGCGCCCTGTCGGCCGCCCAGGACCGGGCCGCCCAGGCCGACGCCGGTCCGCGCGTCCCCTTCGCGCTGCCGCCCGCGGACGCCGACCGGGTGCCGCCCGCCGCCGGTGAGGCGGACGCTTCGCTGCCCGGGCGCCATGACGCGGTGTCCGGCGCGCCGGAGGACGACCACACCCCGCCGCAGGCGCACCCGCTCCCGACCGGGCGACGCCGGGCCCGGCACGCCGATGCGCCCCGGCCTCCGCAGGAGGAGCAGGCCGCGCCGTTCGCCCTGCCCGGGCCGGGTGGTGGTCCGGTCGGCCCGTCCGACCAGCCCTCACCGCCCGTCCAGCCCGGCGGCTGGGGGATGGACGACACCTCCGGTCAGGGCCCCGCCGTCCCGGAGGGCCCCGAAGGCCCCGCCATTCCCGCTACCGGCATGACCACGCACACCACCGGTACGACCGCGGCCGGCAACGCCCGGGGCGCCGCTCCCGAGGGCGCCGACGGCCCGCCCGGTCCCGCGTCGGACCTGCCCGCCCCCGACGGCAGCCGGCCGCGGACGCTCTCGCCCGGTCCGGACGCGCGGCGGCAGCCGCTGCCCGCCGAGGCGCCGATGCCCGGCTCGCCGGACTCGACGCAGGGGCGCGCGTTCAGCGTGCGGACGCTGGGGCAGGGCGTGCCGTTCGCCCAGCACCTCGCGCACCAGCAGAACCAGACGCTCGGAGGCGCCGGAGGGGCCGGCCGGCGTCGCAAGCTCGCCGCACCACCGGAGGGCGACGACCGCGGCGAACGCGCCGCCCTGCCGCCTGCCGCCACCACCGCGCCCCCCGCCACCGCCCCGCAGCCGCCTGCCCCGCAGACCGGCCCCGGCGGCACGGCCGGTACCGGGCAGGGCCAGGCTTCGGGTCAGTTGCTCGCCGCCCCGGCGGCCGAAGGGCGCGCGTACGCCATAGGGGCGCCCGACGAAGGTGCCGCCGAGGGGCCGGAGCCGCTGGACGGGCCCGGCGGGGCCGTCGAGGTCGCCAACCGCCCGTCCCCGCAGCCCATCGACGACGAGCTGCCCCCGGAGCCGCTGGACAACCCGCGCCGGCTCCTCGTCTGGCCGGCCCCCGACGTCTCCACCCAGCAGGCCCTGAGCGACCGCGGCTACCGGCCGGTGATCGTGCATTCGCGCGAGGAGGTGGACGCGCAGATCGCGGCGTTCCCCGCCGCGCTCTTCGTGGACCCGCTGACCGGCCCCATCACCCGCAAGGCCCTGCAGTCGCTGCGCCAGGCGGCCGTGGCGGCCGAGGTGCCGGTCCTGGTGACCGCCGGTCTGGGGCAGGCGTCGCGGGAGGCGGCGTACGGTGCCGACCCGGCCGTGCTCCTGAAGGCCCTCGCCCCGCGCGACAGCGAACAGCATCCGCCCCGCGTCCTGCTGATCGAGGAGCACGAGGAGATCGCGCTCGCGCTGACGCAGACGCTGGAGCGGCGCGGCATGCAGGTCGCCTGCGCCGCGACGGACAGCGAGGCGGTCTCGCTCGCGACCCGGATGCGGCCGAACCTGGTGGTGATGGACCTGATGCAGGTACGCCGCCGCCGCGCCGGGATCGTCGACTGGCTGCGCGCCAACGGCCGGCTGAACCGCACCCCGCTGGTCGTCTACACCTCGGCCGACATGAACCGCTCCGAGCTGCCGAAGCTGAGCTCGGGCGAGACGGTCCTCTTCCTGGCCGAGCGCTCGACGAGCGACGAGGTGCAGGCCCGCATCGTCGACCTGCTCGCGAAGATCGGCACCAACTGACCGCCTCGCGGCGGGCCACGAAGACGGCGAGGGCGGTACGGGAGTGATCCCGTACCGCCCTCGCCGTTACCCCGCGCGGGGTTCAGAGCTGGGTGATGTCCAGCTCGCCCGCCGCGTACTGCTTGCGGATGACCTTCTTGTCGAACTTCCCGACGCTCGTCTTCGGTACGGACGCGATGACCGACCAGCGCTCCGGCAGCTGCCACTTGGCGATGCCCGACTCGGCGAGGAACGCCTTCAGCGCCTCGTAGTCGGCGGTGGCGCCCTCCTTGAGGACGACGGTCGCGAGCGGACGCTCGCCCCACTTGTCGTCCGGAACGGCCACGACCGCGGCCTCGGCCACATCCGGGTGCGCCATCAGCGCGTTCTCCAGCTCGACGCTGGAGATCCATTCACCACCGGACTTGATGACGTCCTTGGCCCGGTCCGTCAGCGTGAGGAAGCCGTCGGGGCTGATCACGCCGACGTCGCCGGTCTTCAGCCAGCCGTCCTCGCTGAACTTGTCCTCGGGCCGCAGCGCCTCGCCGTCGGCACCGCCGTAGTACGCACCGGCGATCCAGGCGCCGCGCACCTCCAGCTCACCGGCCGAATCGCCGTCCCACGGCAGGTGCTCGCCGGCCGGGCCGACCAGCCGCGCCTCGACACCGGCCGGGAAGCGGCCCTGCGTGATGCGGTACGGCCACTCCTGCTCCTCGGTCAGCCCGGCGGGCGGGTTGGCCATCGTGCCGAGCGGCGAGGTCTCCGTCATGCCCCAGGCGTGGCAGAGGCGGACGCCGAGCTTGTCGTACGCCTCCATGAGGGAGGGAGGGCAGGCGGCGCCGCCGATGGTGACGTTGGCCATCGACGTGAGGTCGCGGGGGTTGGCCGTGACCTCGGCCAGCAGCCCCTGCCAGATCGTGGGGACGGCGGCGGCGTGGCTCGGCCGCTCGCGCTCGATCATGTCCGCGAGCGGGGCGGGCTGCAGGAAGCGGTCGGGCATCAGCATGTTGACGCCCGACATGAACGTGGCGTGCGGCAGGCCCCAGGCGTTGACGTGGAACTGCGGAACGACCACCAGGGTGGTGTCCTTGTCCGTCAGGCCCATCGACTCGGACATGTTGACCTGCATGGAGTGCAGGTAGATCGAACGGTGGGAGTAGACGACGCCCTTGGGGTCCCCGGTGGTGCCGGAGGTGTAGCACATGGCGGCGGCCTGGCGTTCGTCCAGCTCGGGCCAGTCGTAGCTGGTGGGGCGGCCGGCGATCAGTTCCTCGTACTCGTGCACCCGCACCGCCGCGCCGTCCAGGACGGAACGGTCACCGGGGCCCGAGACGACCACGTGCTCCAGCGAGGTCAGCTGGGGGAGCAGCGGGGCGAGCAGCGGCAGCAGGGAACCGTTGACGAGCACGGCCTTGTCGTCGGCGTGCTTGACGATCCAGACCAGCTGCTCGGCCGGGAGCCGGAGATTGAGGGTGTGGAGCACGGCGCCCATCGACGGGATGGCGAGATACGCCTCCACGTGCTCGGCGTTGTTCCACATGAGGGTCGCGACCCTCTGGTCCCCGTCGATGCCGAGCTCGTCGTGCAGGGCGTGGGCGAGCTGGGTGGCCCGCCGGCCGATCTCGGCGAAGCTGCGCCGGTGCGGCTCGGGCTCTCCGGTCCAGGTCGTGACCTGCGACTTCCCGTGGATGGTCATCCCATGGGTCAGGATGCGGGTGACAGTCAGCGGTACGTCCTGCATGGTGCTGAGCACGGCGTCCTCCCGGTGGGCGCTACGCGGCAGTAAGGTTCCGCTGATTCTGCGCACATACCGCTCGGTATGTCACTACTCCCGGGGGTACGAATCGGTGTCGTCCGGCAAATTCACACCAGCCGGGCAGGCGGTGCGTGCTCCACGACCTGGGTGGGTGACAGAGGCCTGCACGTGACAGACGTCGTGTGCGTGACAGACAAGTGACGTCGTGTGCGTGACAGACGTCGTGTGCGTGACAAGACGTCGTGCGCGTGACAAGACGTCGTGCGCGTGCCAAGTGACAGCGCGTTCGTTCACCGCGATCGGGGCGCGTCACCGCACGGGGGTCAGCTCCGGGTCCTGGCGGAGTTTGCCGAGCGCCCGGGACACCGCGCTCTTGACCGTGCCGACGGACACCCCGAGGACCTCGGCGGTCTGGGCCTCGCTGAGGTCCTCGTAGTAGCGCAGGACGACCATGGCCCGCTGGCGGTCGGGAAGCTTCAGCACGGCCCGCCACATGGCGTCGTGCAGCGACTGCTGCTCGGCCGGGTCGGGGCCGGGTGCGGATTCCTGCTCGGGCAGCTCGTCGCAGGCGAACTCGTCGACCTTGCGCTTGCGCCACTGCGAGGTACGGGTGTTCAGCAGGGCCCTGCGGACATAGCCGTCGAGCGCCCGGTGGTCCTCGATCCGCTCCCAGGCGACGTACGTCTTGGTCAGCGCGGTCTGCAGCAGGTCCTCGGCGTCGCTGGGGTTCGCGGTGAGCGAGCGGGCGGCACGCAGCAGCACCGGCCCGCGGGCCTTCACGAAGGACGTGAACGACGGGTACGGGACGTACGGCGCACGCACACCGTACGGCGATCGCGCAGGGGCGGGCGCCGTGCGGGTGACGGCCGGGGTACGCGCGGCGGCCGGGGCGCGGGTGACGGCCGGGGCCCGGGCGGGGGCCGGCGTGCGCGGGGCGGCGTGGGCGCGCGGGACGGCATGGCTCCGTGGGACGGCCTGGGCGGTGGCAGCGGCTCCCCTGGAGGCGCCCGTGCAGACTGGCGTGGTCATAACCCCACGCTAGGAGCGGGCGCCGCCGCCGGGATCGGCCCCAGGTCCCGAAACGGCGTCCGCCTCAGGGTGTAGGGGTGGGGCTGCCTCCACCTCCTGTAGGTGGAGGTGCCGTCCTCCCGCACTCAGGGTCGGCCACCCAGAGCGCCGAACCGGCTCGGGCCCGCTCCCTCCGGGCGGACCCCGCCGCTCACCCCTCCCGGCCCAGCACGAGGCCCGAGGTCGGGACCCCTGTGCCGGCGGTGACCAGGGACGTGGCCGCTCCGGGTATCTGGTTCACCGACGTCCCCCGGATCTGCCGGACCGCCTCCGCGATGCCGTTCATCCCGTGCAGATAGGCCTCCCCCAGCTGGCCGCCGTGGGTGTTCAGGGGCAGCGCGTCGGCAGCCACGAAATCCGTGGCCTCACCCGGACCGCAGAAGCCGAACTCCTCCAGTTGCATCAGCACGAAGGGGGTGAAGTGGTCGTAGAGGATCGCCACATCGATGTCGGAGGGGGTCATCCGCGCGTTGCGCCACAGCTGGCGGGCGACGACGCCCATCTCCGGCAGCCCGGTCAGATCGTCGCGGTAGAAGCTCGTCATCTGCTCCTGCGCCCGTCCGGCACCCTGGGCGGCGGCCACGATCACCGCGGGCGGCTGCCGCAGGTCCCGGGCCCGTTCCGCGCTGGTGACGACGATCGCCTGCCCTCCGTCGGTCTCCTGACAGCAGTCGAGCAGCCGCAGGGGTTCGACGATCCACCGGGAGGCGGCGTGGTCGGCGAGGGTGATCGGCTTGCCGTAGAAGTACGCCGCCGGGTTGCTGGCGGCATGGCGCCGGTCGGTGACCGCGACATGGCCGAATGCCTCCGGTGTCAGCCCGTACGTGTGCAGGTACCGCTGGGCCGCCATGGCCACCCAGGAGGCGGGCGTGAGCAGCCCGAAGGGCAGGTTCCACCCGAGCGCGGCCCCCTCGGCCGTGGGCTCCCGCCGCTGCACGCCGGAGCCGAAGCGGCGCCCCGACCGCTCGTTGAACGCCCGGTAGCAGACGACCACGTCCGCCACCCCGCAGGCGACCGCGAGGGCCGCCTGCTGGACGGTGGCGCAGGCCGCACCGCCGCCGTAGTGGATGCGCGAGAAGAACGACAGCTCTCCGATGCCGGCCGCCTGTGCGACGGTGATCTCGGGGCTGGTGTCCATGGTGAACGTCACCAGTCCATCGACGTCCGCGGGCGCGAGCCCCGCGTCGTCGAGGGCCGCGTGCACCGCCTCGACGGCCAGTTTGAGTTCGCTGCGGCCGGAGTCCTTGGAGAACTCGGTCGCCCCGATCCCGGCCACCGCCGCCCTGCCGCCGAGCGAATCGGCCCTGCGCACGCTCATGCGGACTCCTCCGGAACGCCTGGGGTCACCATGCCCGTCACGTGCACGGTCACCGTGCCGGTCACATGCCTGCCGATCCCGTTGACGCCGACGACCGACACCTCGGCCGTCCCGTCGTCGCCCACCGCGGTGACCGTGCCGCTCAGCACCATGGTGTCGCCGGGATAGTTCGGGGCACCGAGCCGGATGGCGACCTTCCTGAGCACGGCCGCGGGCCCGAAGTGGTCGGTGACGTACCGCCCGACCAGGCCGTTCGTCGTCAGGATGTTCATGAAGATGTCCGGGGAGCCCTTCTCCCGCGCCAGCTCGGCATCGTGGTGCACGTCCTGGTAGTCGCGGGAGGCGATCGCGCCCGCCACGATCAGGGTGCGGGTCACCGCGATCTCCAGCGGCGCCAGTTCCTCACCGGTCTTCACTCCGGTCCCTCCTTCACCAGCAGTTCGCCGAGCTCCTGAAGCACTGTGCCGCTGCCGCCGAGATGGGCGTCGAGCTGGCGGCCCCAGAGGAAGTGGCGGTGCACGGGGTGGTCGAGGTCGGCGCCCGTACCGCCGTGCAGGTGCTGTCCCGCGTGGACGACCCGGCTTCCGCCCTCGGACGCCCACCACGCGGCGGTCAGCGCCTGCTCCCCGTACGGCAGCCCCTCGTCGTGCCGCCAGGCCGCTTCGTACGCCGTGACGCGTATCGCCTCGGTGTCCATGTACGCGTCGGCCGCCCGCAGCAGCACCGCCTGGTTGGTGGAGAGGGGGCGCCCGAACTGCTCGCGTGTGCCGGTGTGTTCGACCGCACGGGCCAGCGAACCGGCGCACACACCCGCCTGCACTCCTGCGAACGCCGTCCGGGCGGTGGCCAGCACCTCCTCGTACGCCCCCGAGCCGCCCAGCCGCTCCGCGGACGCCCCGTCCAGCACGAGCCGGCCGGCCGACCACGGGGCCGTGGTCTCGACGGGTTCGGTCACCACCCCGGGGTCCGTGGTCCGTACGATCCACAGGCTCCGGTCCGCCGCAGCGACCAGGACGTGGGTGGCGTCACGCAGCCACGGCACCAGCGGAACACCGCCGCTCAGCCGTCCGCCCGCCTCCGCACGCACGGTGGCGCGGGCCGGGAAGGCCCCCGCCGCCACGGCCGTACCGTCCCGGAACGACGGCAGCAGGCGCCCGCGCTGCTCGTCCGTACCGTGCTCGGCCACGGCGAGGAGCCCGTACACACAGCTCGCCACGAACGGCACCTGTGCCGTCGTCCGCCCCTGCTCCTCCGCCAGCAGCACCAGCCCGAGGAGACCGGTCTCCTCCACCGCGCCGGGCAGACCGGCCGCGCACAGTTCCTTCCAGAGCCCGGCGTCCATACCGCTGCCCGCCGCGACCAGACGGTCATGCGTCGACAGGTCCGCGAAGATCCGGGCGGCCAGACCCTGCGCTGCGGTCTGTTCCTCGTTCGGCGTGAAATCCACGTCAGCCCTCACTCCCCCGGAAGACCGGCAGGACCAACTCGGGGTCCGCACGCAGGAACTCCAGATACACCGGCATGCCCACCCGCACTTTGTCGCACGGCACCCCGATGACGTTGCTGACCATCCGGACGCCCTCCGAGAGCTCGATCAGCGCCACCGCGAACGGTCCTCCCTCGCCGTTCTCGCTGAACGCGGGGAAGCGCGGGTGGTGCATCACGACATGGCTGAACACGGTGCCCTCGCCCGATGCCTCGGCCGTGTCCCACTCGGACGATCCGCAGGCGTTGCATCCGGGCAGCCAGGGGAAGCGCAGGGTGCCGCACGCCGTGCAGCGCTGGATCAGCAGGCGGTGCGCGGCGACTCCCTCCCAGAATCCGGCGTTGTCCCGGTTGACCACAGGCCTGGACCGCAGCGAGATCCCTGCCGCCGGTCCGGACTCCGCGTTCGCCTCCGGTCTCGGCTTCGCCTCCGGTGTCGTCATCGTCATCGGGTTCGGGTTCGGGTTCGGGTTCGCAGGGCGGTACTTGAGGATCCGGAAGCGGTGCGTCCCGGCGGGTTCGTCCTGCGCCCGGATGTCCATCCGCGTGGTGACGAAGTAGCCCGTCCCCAGCTTCGTCGTCTTGCGTTCCGACACCGACTCGATCACCGCGTCGAAGGTGATCCGGTCCCCGGGACGCAGCGGACGCAGATACTCCTGCTCGCAGTCGGTCGCCACCACGGAGGTGTACCCGGCTCCGTCAAGGAGACCGGAAAGCTCGTCGTAGGCACCGCTCCGGTCCGTGTGCCCCGACAGCCCGCCCATCGTCCATGCCTGGAGCATCGTCGGCGGGGCGACGGCATCCGGCCCGCGGTAGGCGGCGTGCGTATCGCCCATCGCCTCGCACCAGTGCCTGATCATCGGTTCGTTGACCAGGTCCCTGCCGGCACCCGCCGTGGCGGCCGCCCGGCCCTCGTACCCCCTGAGCCGCTCGTACAGCTCGTCCCGGGCACCCGGGACGGCGGTCACTGCTTCCCCCTCTTCATTCCGAGCCGCATCGTCGCGACGATCTCCCGCTGCACCTCGCTCACCCCGCCCCCGAAGGTGTTGATCTGTGCCGCCCTGTTCATCCGTTCCAGCTCCCCGTCCCCGAAGGCGCCGGGCGATCCGCCCCGGACCGTTCCGGCGTCGCCCGTGACCTCCTGGCACATCCGGTAGACCTCCACGGCGCTTTCGGTCCCCGCGAACTTCACGCCGCTCGCATCGCCCGGAGCCAGCGCTCCCGCCCCCACGGCCCCCACCAGACGCCAGTTGAGAAGGCGCGTCGCCGCGAGGCGGGCATACGCCTCGGCCAGCCTCGAACGGACCCACGGCTCCTCCGCCGGCCGCCTCCCCGTCACAGCGTCGGGGGTGCGGGCGAAGGCGAGCGCCGCCTCGTAGAAGTCCTCGGCCTGCATGCCGATCGCGGCAAGTGCCACCCGTTCATGGTTGAGCTGATTGGTGATCAGCCCCCAGCCGCCGTTCTCCTCTCCGACCAGTGCGGTCGCGGGCACCCGCACGCCGTCGTAGTACGTGGCGGTGGTGGTCAGGCCGCCCACTGTCTCGATCGGCGTCCAGGAGAAGCCGGGCGCGTCCGTCGGTACGAGGACGATCGAGATGCCCCGGTGCTTGGGTACGTCCGGATCCGTACGGCAGGCGAGCCAGATCCAGTCCGCGTTCTGCGCGTTACTCGTGAAGATCTTCTGCCCGTCGATGACCCAGGAGTCGCCGTCACGTACGGCCCTGGTGCGCAGCGCGGCGAGGTCGGTCCCGGCTTCCGGCTCGCTGTAGCCGATGGCGAACACGAGCTCGCCGGCCAGGATGCGCGGCAGGAAGTAGTCCTTCTGCGCCTCGGTCCCGTACTTCATGAGCGTGGGGCCGACCGTGTTGAGAGTGACCATGGAGACCGGGGCGCCTGCCCGGTAGGCCTCGTCGAAGAAGACGAACTGCTCGTCCGCGCCGCGCCCCTGCCCCCCGTACTCGACGGGCCAGCCGAGACCGAGCATCCCGTCGGCTCCGATACGACGCAACAGCCGCCGCTGTGCGTCCTGACCCTGGGGGGAGGGTCCGGTATGCCCGCCTCCCCCGGGCATCACGTCACCGAAATAGGCGCGGAGTTCGGCGCGCAGCTCCTGCTGGCGCTCGGTCGGGGCCAGATGCACGTCGACTGCCTCCCGGGACGGGGACGAGGATCAGGGTTTCTGACTGTCCGTCAGATCCTGTTCGACTGTCAAGGTGCCGGACGACCGGACCCGCCCCGCTTCCTCACAGCGCCCCACCCTTGAGAACGAGCGGCCCGCGCCCGCCACCGCAGTGGCGGCACGCGGGCCGTCATCCCCCCCGACCGCGGTCCGACCCCCCGACCGGGCCGCGGCAGGCCCCGGATCACCAGAGGTTGGTGAAGTTCACCGCGAGGTTGTGGGTGGACTGGTCGATGTCCGTGAACGCGGAGCCGTTCACCTGGGCGGAGTTGCTCTGGTTCGACGCCCCGGAGCCGGTGGCCTGCTGCTGCGAGGTGGACGAATTCCCGAAGTTGTCCCCACCGACCCCGCTGCCGCTGATCGTGGCCACGCCCGCATTCGAGCCGTCGTTCGCGAACGAGCCGTTGTCGGCCTGGGCCACGCCGCTGAAGAGAACGGCGGCGAGAGGCAGGGCGGCCACGACGGCGAAGGCACGAGCGGTACGGATGCTTGCCATGTCTATTCCTCCAGGAACCGAAAGTAGGGCAGAAACCCGGGCTGGTTGGCCGACCGCCCCGGCGATGGTCACGACGTCGCGAGATCAAAGTTGCCCAGCTCCGTACCGGCGAACCACCCACGCTTTCCGATTCCCCCGCAAGTATGAGGAAGCGAAGATAAACCCGCAGATGTCACAAACTCCCAGGTCAGCCAGCCCTCCACGAAGAGATCCCCGCCCTGCGGGAGAAGAAGCGTTCCGCCACCACCCCCGGCCGCCGGACCCGGACACCCCCTCTTCCCTTATTCGAACATTCATACGAACATAGAACCATGGCCACCACCGATCGGCGCACCGCCACCCTGGCCCTGGCCCACGCGCTCTCCGCCGCCGAGCACGGGCTCCCCGTCATCCCGCTGTCCGCCACCAAGCTCCCCGCGCTGCGCTCCCCGCACCATGGAGAGACACGTCCCTCCGGCTGCCGGGGCGCCTGCGGCCTGCCCGGGCATGGCGTCCACGACGCCACCACCGACCCCACCGCCGTACGCGCCCTCTTCGCCGCCGCCCCCTGGGCCACCGGTTACGGCATCGCCTGCGGACGCGCCCCGCACCACCTCATCGGCGTCGACCTCGACATCGACACCCACGGCCGGACCGACTCCGTGGCGGCCCTGCAACAGCTCGCCCTGCAGCACCTGTTCACCCTCCCGCCGACCGTCACGGTCCTCACCCCGAGCGGCGGCCGACACCTCTGGCTCTCGGGGCCTCCCGACGTGTCCGTGCCCAACTCCGCCGGCCGCCTCGCCCCCGGCATCGACATCCGCGGCGCCGGCGGCTACCTGGTCGGCCCGGGCTCGGTCACCGCCCACGGCACGTACCGCCTCGTTCCCGGCACCGGCACCCTCCCGCCGGCGCCGTGCCCAAGTGCCCTCCTCCACCTGCTGACACCCCCGGCCCGCCCCCGCCACCACCAGCACGGCCGGCCGGACCAAGGCCGCGGCCTCGTGCAGTTCGTCCTTGCCGCGGACGAGGGCCAGCGCAACACCCGGCTCTTCTGGGCGGCCTGCCGCGCCTACGAACACGGCTTCGGCGACGCCCTCGCCGACGCCCTCACCCGAGCCGCCGTCCGCACCGGCCTCCCCGAGCACGAGGCCCGCGCCACCATCACCTCCGCCGCCCGGCTCACAGCGACCCGCTGCGAGCCGCCGGCCTGACGAGTCCCGCCCGACGGCCTCGGCACCCGGGCATGCGAAAGACATGCGGCCTCCCCTGCAGCTCAGAAGGGCATGAGCGCCTCAAGGGGGCCATCATCAACGTTGTCATGCCCGCTGCGTGCCCCGCGGACGCAATGGTGCCCGCTGAGCCGGAGAGCGGCCTCTTCAATGCCCCGGACCGCAGCCTCGCGCGACGGTACGTTGTCAATCATGGCCACCCAGATCTTCACCTTGGCAGGCGTCCTCATCGGCGCCCTGACCTCCTACTTCGCAACCACTGTGGCTGAACGGGCCAGGTTCCGCCGGGAAATGGCCACGCGATGGGACGCGCGGAAGCTTGACACGTACATCGAATACTTGACGTGCATCAAAGAAATCCAAAGGGCCGCCATGGCTGCCGGGCGGGCCCGCGACCAGGGAATGGACGCAACGGACGCGTTGAACGAGATGGAGGAGAGCGAGAACAAGAGATCGATCCTCTTCGAGACCTTCGTTCTGCTGAGCAACGAGAAGGCCGCCACCGCCGCCCACGCGGTCAATCAGCGGACCGGGGAGTTGCTCAGCGCGACCCGGGCCCCATCCAGCGGCGTAGCCGAACTCCGCCCGATTCCCTTGGTAGAGGCGCTCAACGTGCTTCACAAGGAAGCGCGATCAGATCTGACAATATCGAGCAGCACCCCCGTCCAGTGAGTCTGCGTGCGCGACGCGCTTCAGCTGCGGGGAGACGGCGACGAGCGAGCGCGCCGACCAGTCGCGGACGGTGGCCCGCCCCTCGGCGGGGCCGAGCCAGCGGCCCTCTTCCAGGGAAACCAGGGGGAACAGCGGTGACCGGCAGGCACCGGGCATGGCAACGGCCCCTGACCAAACGTACTGGTCAGGGGCCGTTCGCCTGCGGTGGGTGTGGGATTTGAACCCACGGTGACATCGCTGCCACGACGGTTTTCAAGACCGTTCCCTTAGGCCGCTCGGGCAACCCACCCCGCACCGACCGCCGGTGAGACCGGTGTCGGCGCGGGGGACAGCCTAGCCGGTCAGCTGTCGCCCTTGCGCTCGCCCAGGGTGACTTCCACCGTGGACGTCTTGCCGTCGCGCTTGTAGGTCAGCTCGACCTTGTCGCCCGGCTTGTGGGTCCAGATCTCGCCGATCAGGGTCGGGCCGCTGTCGACGACGGTGTCGTTGAACTTCGTGATCACGTCGCCCGCCTTCAGACCGGCCCGGGCGGCGGGGCCGTCCTTCGTGACCGCTTCCGTGCCGCTCGCGCCCTGGTCCGAGATGACGGCGCCGCCGGTCTTCTCGTCCATCGTCACCGTGGCGCCGATGACCGGGTAGACCGGCTGGCCGGTCTTGATCAGCTGCTGGGCGACGTTCTTCGCCTGGTTGATCGGGATCGCGAAGCCGAGGCCGATGGAGCCGGCCTGGCTCTGGCCGCTGCTTCCGGCGGACTGGATCGCCGAGTTGATACCGATGACCGCGCCGTTGGCGCTGAGCAGCGGACCGCCCGAGTTGCCCGGGTTGATCGAGGCGTCGGTCTGCAGCGCGCTCATGTACGAGTTGCTGCCGCCCGATCCGTCGCCGGACGCGACCGGTCGGTTCTTGGCGCTGATGATGCCCGTGGTGACCGTGTTGGACAGGCCGAACGGGGCGCCGATCGCGATCGTGGAATCGCCCACCGCGACCTGGTCCGAATTGCCCAGAGGCAGCGGGGTGAGCCCCTGCGGCGGGTTCTTGAGCTTCAGGACCGCCACGTCGTAGCCCTGGGCCCGGCCGACCACCTCGGCGTCGTACTTCTTGCCGTTGGAGAACGTCGCCGTGAGCTGGCCGTTGTCCGCCGCGGAGGCCACCACGTGGTTGTTCGTGAGGATGTGGCCTTCCTTGTCGTACACGAAACCGGTGCCCGTGCCGCCCTCGCCGTCACCGCCCTGCGCGTCGATCGTGACCACGCTGGGGAGCGCCTTGGCCGCGACGCCCGCGACCGTGCCCGGGTCGCGCTTGAGGTCCTGGGGGGTGCCCGACGCGGCGACCGTGGTCGAACCGGACGAACCCGAGTCGTTGTTGTCGGCGGCCCAGAAGCCGAGGGCTCCACCGACGCCGCCCGCGACCAGCGCCGCCACGACCACCGCGGCCACCAGGCCGCCCGCACCTCGCTTGCGCGGCGCGTCGGGTGTCTGGATCTGGCCGGGCGGGCCCCACGCCGGGCCACCGCCGTGCGCCCCGTGGGCGTACGCCGGGACAGCAGGCGGGGGCGGGGGCCAGCCGGCGTCCGCGGCGGGCTGCGGCGGGGGCGGCGGCGCGTACTGCGGCGCGGCCGCCGGGACCGGGGCCATGGGGGTGGTCGCCGGGTCCTGGGCGGGAGAGGCCGGCTGCTGCTGTGTGGCCGTCGCGTCCGGGTACGACGGGGCGGCGGGCGCGCTCTCAGGGAGTTTCTGGGGAGCGTCGGCCGGCACTGGAGGTGCGGACGGAACGGACGGGCCGGCCTCGGCGGCGTTGCCCTCGTTGCCCTCGTTCTCTGTGCTCACAGCTCTTTACTCCTCGGTTCCACATCATGATTCGGCAAGAGATCCGCTGTGTACGTGTCTGGAGTCAGCTTTTCCCACAGCACGTCAGGCCACTGTAAGCAGGACCTGTGCATCTGCGCACGGGCCTTTACACCGGACAAAACGGTCTCGCGCCCCAAGGTGCGCGCGTCCATGGTCTCCCGGTGACACCATGATGCGGGTGACCCAAGCACGGCAGCAGCGCCCCAGCCAGCATCCCATCCAGGTCATCGCGCACCGGGGCGCGTCCGACGACGCCCCCGAGCACACCCTGGCCGCGTACCGGAAGGCGATCGAGGACGGCGCCGACGCCCTCGAATGCGACGTACGGCTCACGGCTGACGGCCATCTCGTATGCGTACACGACCGCCGGGTGAACCGCACCTCGAACGGCCGCGGCGCCGTCTCCGCCCTGGAGCTCAACGAGCTCGCGGCCCTCGACTTCGGCTCGTGGAAGGACCGTGAGGAGGCGGAGTCCCCGGACTGGGACCCGGTGCCGGGCGAGCTCACCTCCGTACTCACCCTGGAACGGCTCCTCGAGCTCCTCGTCGAGACGCGGGCCGCCGGACGCCCTCTGCAGCTGGCCATCGAGACCAAGCACCCGACGCGCTGGGCGGGCCAGGTCGAGGAGCGGCTGCTGCACCTGCTCAAGCGCTTCGAGCTCGACGTGCCGCCGTCCGACGCTCCCTCACCGGTCCGCGTCATGAGCTTCTCGGCCCGCTCGCTCCATCGCATCCAGGACGCCGCGCCGGAGCTGCCCACCGTCTACCTGATGCAGTTCGTCTCGCCGCGGCTGCGCGACGGGCGGCTGCCGGCCGGTGCCCTGGTCGCGGGGCCGGGGATGCGGATCGTACGCAGCCACCCCGGGTACATCGAACGCCTCCACCGCGCCGGTCACCGGGCCCACGTCTGGACGGTCAACGAGCCGGGCGACGTCGAGCTCTGCGTCCGGCTGGGAGTCGAGGCGATCATCACGAACCGCCCGAAACAGGTTCTGGCGCAGCTGGGGCGGGGTTAGGTCCGGTCCGTCCACGACGGGTGCGTGACCCCTCTCACGGTCGATCACAGGGAGTACACCGGCGCATTCGGCGCGTACTCGATCGTCACGAGTGCGTCACTCGCAGGCCATTGGCCGGTTTCCGGTCGAGTCCAGGGGGGCATCCAACCCGTGGCGTGGGGCAAAGGAGGTCTCGGGGGTGGCGTTGGTGGTGGCACAGGAAGTGCCCACGTCGTCGAGCATGGCCGTTCCCCATGGCCCTGCGGGCGTGGGTCAGGCGCGACACCGGATGCGTGAGCAGTTGCGCAGCCACGGGGTGTCGGACGCGGTCGTCGACGATGCTGTATTGATCCTTTCCGAACTGCTCAGCAATGCCTGTCGGCACGGCAGGCCACTGGGCCGGCACACCGATGTGGGGGACGGCGACGTGCGCGCCGCCTGGCGCGTCGACAGAACAGGTGGACTGACCGTCGAGGTGACGGACGGAGGCGGCCCGACCAGGCCGGTTCCTGCCACTCCCTCGGTGACCGCCCGTGGCGGTCGGGGGCTCAACATCATCAGCGCCCTCGCCGAGGAGTGGGGCGTACGTGACGACTCGTCCGGCGAGGTCACGGTCTGGGTCCTGGTCAACGAGGGGCACGGCCGTCCCGGTGAACGGCCTGACGCACGGGGCAACGGACGGGCTCGCGGTGTGGCGGGGCTGCCGGGTGGTGGCCCCGAAGTGGCGGGGCTGCCGGGTGGCTGCGCGGGACTGGCGGGTGCGGCGGGCCTCGACGGGCTGGACTTCGCCGACGCCTTCGACGACGCGGGCTGAGCCGACCGCACAGTGCGGTCGCCCGCGCGGGGAGTGCTGCCCCGGGCAAGCCGCGCCGAGGAAGCTGCCCGCCGAGAGTGCCGACTACCGGGGAGCGCTGTGCTGCCGGGGAGAGCTGACTGCCGGGGAGTGCTGACTGCTGGCAGCGCGGCTCCTGGGAAGCTTCCCGCCGTGCCGCCTGTGCCCCCGGAAAGTGCAGGGGCGGCTAGGCTCGCGGCCCAGACCGCACTGTCGCAATCGGGAGAAAGCCCACCATGGCGAAGAAGCGCCCTCAGACCAAGGCCGGGAAGCAGCAGCTCGACGACCGCGAGATCCCGGTGGTCGGGGCTCGCGAGCCCTGCCCGTGCGGTTCGGGCCGCCGTTACAAGGCCTGCCACGGCCGCGCCGCCGCCCAGGCCGTGGTCGAACTCGTCCAGCGCCCCTTCGAGGGGCTGGCCGGCGAATGCGACTGGGTCGCGCTGCGCGAGCTGGTGCCCGCCGCCACGGTCGAACTGACGCTGAAGGGCGGACTGCCCGAGGGCGTGCCGTCGGTGACGCTCGCGACCGTCCTCCCGATGGCGTGGCCCGCTCTCCGCCGCGACGACGGTTCGGTCCTGCTCGCGCTGCAGAACGACACCTCTTCCGGCGACCTCGGCCGCGACCTCGCCGACACGCTCCAGCGCGCGCTGGAGGCCGAGCCCGGCTCGCCCGTCGCCGCCCGGCGCGTACCGGCCGAAGGGCCGCGGCTCCAGGACCTCCTGGACGCCGAGGCTCCGTTCGAGCCCGTCGTTCACTCGGGCTTCGAGTTCTGGGTGCCGGACGCGGAGAACGCCACGGCGGAGGTCTCCGCTTCCCTGGAGCGCGCCAACGCCGCGGCGCTCCCGACCGTCCTGCTCGCCGGGGTGGATGCCGCCTACTGGTGCGAGACCCCCGAGAAGAACCACCTGCGCTGGGTCATGCCGCACCCAGAGGAGCGGCTCCTCGACGCGCTCGCCCGGCTGCACGCGGCCGGTACCTCGTCACTCGGCGAGGGGACCAGGCTGGTCGGCTCCTTCCGTGCGCACGGCCTGATGGTCCCGGTCTGGGACCTGCCGACCACGATGGGCGCCGACGAGTGCGAGAAGCCCGCCGTGGCGTTCGCGGAGCGGCTCGCGACCGCGCTCGCGTCGGACGCGCCGCTCACCACCGAGGAGCGCCGGGCACGTGGCGGGCTCACCAACCGCCAAGTGACCCTCAGCTGACAGTGACCATCACCCGGACCGTACGGTGACGCCCGTCACAACTCGCCGTACTGACAGGTAAATCGCTGTCCGAATACGCGAGATCGAATTTGCGAACGGCAGATCTCTTGTTACCGTTCTAGAAGCCCGGTCGCTGGTGCATCCCCCGTCGCCAGCGATCGGGCATCCTCATGTCCGGGCACGGCTCACCCCAGCGCGCGATACGGCGCGCACACCGCGCACAGCCCCTGCGCAGGACCCGGGCCGCGCCCCTCGGAACCCCGCCCGCCCCGCCTCGTCCTTGCGGCCTTCCGACGCCTTGAGACGACTGCAACGGTGGCCCGGCGTCAACCCGCTGCCCACACAGTCCCGTTGAACGCGGCTCCGACCACGGCGCCCACGCCCACCGGACCGCTCGGTATCGGACAGAAGTCACCGGCCGGCCCCTTCCTCGATTACGTCGCGAAGCAGCGCCCGAAGAGATCTTCGAAGACGGTTCGAACGGTTTCCGGAAAGCGCGTCAGAAAGTCGACCACCGGCGGGCTTTGCATCGGCAGACTTTGCATGACTGAAACGGGCCCCAGGAAATGACTGAAACGCCCCCCACCGATCACCTCACTCGGAAGTGATACGACAGGAATCCGAGAGGAATCCGGCAGCGCTCGGTAATGAAGGCGGCCCGAAGAGAACAGATACGGATCAAGAGCGGAAGCGGCCCACCGAACGCCCGGTGAGGCGGACAGCGCCTCGTCCTGCGAGGCGGACACCACAGCCCCCGCACGCCCACCGGCCGGCCGGCGAGCCCACCGGCCGGCGGTCCGCCCGTCAGTACGCGAGCCGGCTTCCGCCGTCCGGGGCGCTGTTGCTCGCCTCGACCAGCGCGTCCAGAACCGCCCCCACGTCCGGCAGCCACGGCGACGCCACTGCCGGGACCGGCGCTCCGCCACCGGCGCCCGGCCGGGTGTTCCGCTCCGGCGCCCGCTCCCAGCGCACCGGGCCCGTGCCGATCTCGGACGGCGGAAGGACGAGATAGCCGCCCTCGCCGTGGAATCGCAGCGAGCTGGGCACCCAGTCCTGGGCGTGCAGCAGTTCACCGAGCCGTTCGAGGGTGTACGGAGCGACGAGCAGCGACCACCGGGTCGGGGTCGCCACCACCGGGCCCAGCCGCATGCCCATCCGGTCGAGCTCGGCCAGTGCGCGGGCACCCGCCACGGCCGGCAGGCTCAGGGCGCACGGCGCCCGCCCTCCCGTGGCCAGCAGGACCGGTGCGGTGGGCCGGTTCGTCCACCACCAGCGCACCATCCGGGCGTCGGTGGTCGCGGCGAGCAGCCCGGGCTCGAAGGGGTGTGCGCCAGGCACCGCACACTCGGGGTCGGGGCAGGCGCAGCCGCGCTCATCACCGCCTCCGGCCACCCGGAGGCCCGCCCCCGGGAGAACGGGCCACTGCCAGGCGGTGGCGCAGGTCAGGGCCGCGTCGAGCCGGGCGGTCCCGCCCCTGCGCCCGAACCGGAGCCTGCGTCGCCTTCCGAGGATCTCGCGCATGAGCGCTCGTTCCTTTCCGTTGAACGCCGAGGGTCCACATCACACCACGCGCGCGTCACAACACGTGTGCGGATCTTCACTGTGTGTACATGCCCGTTGAAACCTGCGGTACGGGTTGATCGTCGGTACCGAGCGTGAGCTGTGCCGATCCGAATCGAGCCGGTTCCAGTCGAGTACGTGTCGAGGTGCAGGGCGCGTACCGCGCCTGCCGTCCGTCGTTCGACCTCGCCACTCGGGGGTGGGGCGTGGCCGTCACAGGTGAGGACGTCCGGGCCCGCTGCCAGGTTCCGGGGACGGTCGGAGCCACCCCTGGTCCATCTACGGATTCACGTACCCAGCATGCCCGGAATGACGCTCCCCATGGGACTTCGCCCGAGGGCAACCCCCGGTCGAGCAGACCCAGTCGACCGCGAATGGGTTCCGCAGGGTGCATTTTTTGGCCAAGTTACTCGCCCCATGGACACCATAAATCCCGTGGGGACAATGCTGGACATCGCCTTACTTGTGCGTGTACATGTGGATGCACTGATAGCGGCGCAGAATGACATGGGGGTTTGCGATGCTATTCGACGAAACAATCCAGTCGGAAAGCCGGCGACCATGAGCGCCCCACACCTGCCGAAAGTGGCTGGAATCGATCCCACAGTTCCGGTTTCGGCGCACACTGCCGGGCCTCTCGCCGAGGTACCGGCCGCGCCCGGAGCCTTCATCCAGGACCGCCTCGCGGGCTGGGTCTCCGACCTCACCACACTGCACGAGCTCACCGAGCGGCTGGCCAGAACCAGCACCCTCGACGACGCCCTGCACGAACTGCTCGACGCCGGGGCCGCGCTGGTCGGCGCCCGTCGCGGACTGATCGTCTTCGAACCGTCCGACCTGCGGGGCCCCGTCAGCACCATCGGTCTCGGACTGGCCCACGCGGAGCTCGGCCAGATCGAGACGGTGCCGCGGAGTGCCACCTCCTACGGCCGCATCCTGGAGGGCCTGCCGAACGCCGACGGCCCGCTGACCACCCCCGATCTGCTCGGCGACACCAGCCTGGACCCCCGCAGGCGTGAGGTCGCCGCCCGCCTGGGCTACGCCGCCAGCTACGCACTGCCGATCACCACCGAGCGGACCGGACGGCTCGCGGCCGCGGTCTGGCTCTACGACGAACCCGCCGAGCCGCTGGAGCGCCAGCGCCATCTCATCGGGCTCTACGCCGGGTACGCCTCCGAGCACCTGGCCCGGCTGCTGGAACTGGAGCGTGCCAGGACCGATGTCGCCACCATCGCCGAGGAGCTCCTGCCCAGCCGGCTGCCCCGCGTCCCCGGCGTACAACTGGCCGTACGCCATCACGCCGCGCCGCAGGGCGGCAGCGACTGGTACGACGCGCTGGCCCTGCCGGAGGGAGCACTCGGTCTCGCCGTGGGCTCGGTCGGCGGCTCCGGGCCCAGCGCCCTGGCCGCCATGGGGCGGCTGCGCGCGGGCCTGCGGGCGTACGCGGTGATGGAGGGCGAGGACCCGGTCGCCGTGCTCTCCGATCTCGAACTCCTGATGCGGCTGACGGAGCCGGCCCGTTCCGCGACCGCGCTCTTCGCCTACTGCGAGCCCGCCCGTCGCAAGATCCTGCTGGCCGGCGCCGGGCACACCCCGCCGCTGATCGTCGGCGACCGGCGCACCGAGTTCGTCGAAACCACCCTGTCCGCCCCACTGGGCATGCTGGCCTGCTGGGAGGCGCCGAGCGTGGAGATCGTCCCGGCTCCGGGCGAGACGGTCCTGCTGTACACCGACGGTCTGCTGCGCCGCGCCGGTGACTCGATGGACCGGGCGTTCGCGCGGCTCCACTCGGCGGCGGCGAGCGTCCCGAAGGCGCTGCGCCACGACGCCGGGTCGGTCGCCGACCACGTGGTGCGCACCGTGCTGCCGGACGGGATCGACCGGGGCGCCGACACCGAGGACGTGGTCCTGCTCGCCGCACGCTTCGACTGAGCCGCACCCCGCACCCGCCGGTAGCGGCGGGCCACCCTGTGTAAGAGGTCTTCCGGCCCTGGGCCCCCTTCCGTACGCCCGTACGATGGAGGGGGCCCAGTGTCGTACCAAGGAGAGACAAGTCGTGTCTGAGGAGCTCACCCCGGAGAACCCGGAGACCGAAGAGACAGAGCCGGTCAAGCAGCGGAAGAACGGCCTGTACCCGGGCGTCTCCGATGAGCTCGCCGCGAGCATGAAGTCCGGTTGGGCCGACACCGAGCTGCACGGCCTGGAGCCGATCGCCCAGGCCGGGCACACCGCCGACCGCCGCGCCGCACTGTCCGCGCGCTTTCCCGGCGAGCGGCTGGTCATCCCGGCCGGCCGGCTGAAGACCCGGTCGAACGACACCGAGTACGCCTTCCGCGCCTCCACCGAGTACGCGTACCTCACCGGCGACCAGACCCAGGACGGCGTTCTCGTCCTGGAGCCGAAGGACGAGGGCCACGAGGCGACCGTCTACCTGCTGCCGCGCTCCGACCGGGAGAACGGCGAGTTCTGGCTCGACGGCCAGGGCGAGCTGTGGGTCGGCCGCCGGCACTCCCTGACCGAGGCGGAGACGCTGCTCGGCATCCCGGCCAAGGACGTCCGCGAGCTGCCCGCCGCACTGACCGAGGCCACCGGCCCGGTCCGCAACGTCCGCGGGCACGACGCCGGCATCGAGGCCGCGCTCACCGACAAGGTCACCGCGGAGCGCGACGAGGAGCTGCGCGTCTTCCTCTCCGAGGCACGCCTGGTCAAGGACGCCTTCGAGATCGCCGAGCTGGCGAAGGCCTGCGACATCACCGCGCGGGGCTTCGAGGACGTCGTCAAGGTCCTCGACAAGGCCGAGGCGACGAGCGAGCGCTACATCGAGGGAACGTTCTTCCTCCGCGCCCGCATCGAGGGCAACGACATCGGCTACGGCTCGATCTGCGCCGCCGGCCCGCACGCCACCACCCTGCACTGGGTGCGCAACGACGGCGCGGTGCGCTCCGGCGAACTGCTGCTGCTCGACGCCGGCGTGGAGACCAACGACCTCTACACCGCCGACGTGACCCGCACGCTTCCCATCAACGGCACGTTCACGCCGCTGCAGCGGAAGGTCTACGACGCGGTGTACGAGGCGCAGGAAGCCGGCATCGCCGCGGTGAAGCCCGGCGCCGGCTTCCGCGACTTCCACGACGCCGCGCAGCGCGTGCTCACCGAGAAGCTCGTCGCGTGGGGTCTGTTCGGTGACCGGACCGTGGACGAGGTGCTGGAGCTGGGGCTGCAGCGCCGCTGGACGCTGCACGGCACCGGGCACATGCTCGGCATGGACGTCCACGACTGCGCCGCCGCGCGCACGGAGTCGTACGTCGACGGAACGCTGGAGCCCGGTGTGTGCCTCACCGTGGAGCCCGGTCTCTACTTCCAGGCCGACGACCTGACCGTTCCCGAGGAGTACCGCGGCATCGGCGTCCGGATCGAGGACGACATCCTCGTCACCGAGGACGGCAACCGGAACCTCTCGGACAAGCTGCCGCGGCAGGCCGACGAGGTCGAGGCGTGGATGGCCCGGCTCAAGGGCTGACCGTCCGCCCCGTCCCACGCGCCGGAGGGCGCCCTACTCAGGACACCATGAGCAGGGCGCCCTCCCGCCATTTAAGGATCTTGTCGAAGCGCACCACCGCGCCGCCGCGCCCCGGCCGGTTGCCGAAGTGGACGTGATCGGCGAGCTGCTCGATGAGGCAGAGCCCTCGCCCGTCCTCGGCGGTGAGCGACGGGAGTTCGGCGTACTGCGGTGGGTACTGCTGCTGCTTGGTGTCGTACTGCTGCTGCTTGGGTTCGTACGGCGGCCCGGACTCGTACGACTGCTGCCCGGATTCGTTCGACTGCTGATCGAACTCGTACGACTGCTCTGGCTCGTGCTGCTGTGCGGCGGTGCGAAGTACGCGCCTGGCGGGGAAGCCCGGTCCGGAATCGGCGACTTCGATACGGCATTTCTCGCCGTCCAGATACGCGGTGACCCGGTACTGCCCACAGGCAGCGCCGGACGGCTCCTCCCAGGCGTCCCGGTTCTCCGTGGCATCGCCCGGACCGCCAAGGGCCCCGCCGTGCTCGACGGCGTTGGCACAGGCCTCGCTCAGGGCGAGGGACAGGTCGAAGGAGATGTCCGGGTCCACGCCCGCGGATTCCATCGTGCCGAGCAGGAACCGACGGGCGAGCGGAACGCTCGCAGCTTCGCGCCGCAAGTGGAGTGACCACCAGATGCTCATGCTCCAGCCTCCTGGCTGCGGCTCGACTACCGATACGTATTGCCGCCCGAGGCCGTTTGTAAGCACGGACGGCGTGTGAGACCGCTCATTCGGCGGATTCCCTCGCTCACCGCACCTGTGCATCCCCTGCTCACAGAGCCGTTCTGCCCCACCGGTAACCGGTTCGAACGCCCCCGCTCCCACCCATTCGGGCGGAAGACGACCTTCCGGACCTGCCGTACGGAGACGGGGGGCGCAGTGGGATGATGTCTCGGCCATGACTACGTCTGTGGGACGCGCCGGAGCCGGTATGCGGCTGCTGAGGGCCGCGGTGTTCGCCGCGGTCTGCGTCGCGTTGTCCGCAGCCGGGCACGCGCTGGCCGCCTGCGCGACCGTTCCCTGGTGGACCCTGCTCGCGGGATTCCTCGGGATCCTCGCCGTGGCGGTTCCCCTCGCCGGACGCGAGCGCTCGCTGCCGTCCATCGCGGCCGCCCTGGCCGGTGGACAGCTCGTCCTGCACACACTCTTCGGCGTGGGCACGCACACCGCCTCCGCCTCGCCCCGGGGCCCGGCCGGTGAGGACGCGCTGATCCGCTTCGCGGCGCACCTCGTCTGCGGCGCCGGGCCCGACCGGCTGAACGCGGCCGACGCCCACCGCATCGTCACCACCGCGGGCGTCGACCCGGCGACGGTGACCGGACAGGCCCATCAGCACCTGGCGGCTGCCCCCTCCGACGGCACGGCAGGCCTTGCCGGGATGCTGCCGGACCTTCCCATGGTCCTCGGCCACCTGCTGGCCGCGCTGGCCGCCGGCTGGCTGCTGCGACGCGGCGAGGTGGCCCTGTTCCGCCTCGCCCGGCTGTCGCTGCACGGCGCCCAGCAGGTGGCGGCCGGGGCCCGGCTGCGGGCGTTGCGGGCCGCGCTCGTCCTCGTGGCCGCGCTGCGCGCCGGCCTCCCCGGCGGGCCGACGGCCGGGCCGCGCATCCCCCGTACCGCCGTGGACGCGCCGGCGCCCGCGACCGGGGATCCCTTGCAGCACATGGTGATCAGGCGCGGGCCGCCTCCCGTATTCACCCTCGCAGCCTGACGCGACACCCTCCACACGACTGCCCGCGCGACCCAAGCCACGCACCCCAGCGGTGCCGGTACGGGTCCTTGGCGCGCAGCCACTCGTGAGGAGGAGGTGTCGCGGTCCCGTCGCGCACCCGCGCGGCGGAGCACCTTCCTTCGTGCATCTGTGGAGTGATCCCTGACATGAACGTTTCCCGCATCGCCCTCGCCGCCGGCGTCGCCGCGTCCACCGTGCTGATCCTCGCCGGTACGGCCTCCGCCCACGTCAGCGTCCAGCCCCAGGGCGAGGCCGCCAAGGGCGGTTACGCCGTCATCAACTTCAAGGTCCCCAACGAGCGCGACAACGCGTCGACGACGAAGCTCGAAGTCAACTTCCCGACCGACCACCCGCTGGCGTCCGTCATGCCGCAGCCCGTGCCCGGCTGGGACATCAAGGTCACCACGAGCAAGCTGGCCAAGCCGCTGGACATGCACGGCAAGAAGATCAACGAGGCCGTCTCCAAGGTCACCTGGACCGCGGCCGGCAGCAAGATCGAGCCCGGCCGCTTCCAGCAGTTCCCGCTCTCGGTCGGGCAGCTCCCGGAGGACGCCGACCAGCTGGTCTTCAAGGCCGTCCAGACGTACGACAACAAGGAGGTCGTGCGCTGGATCGAGGAGCAGAAGGACGGCGCGGAGGAGCCCGAGAGCCCCGCCCCGGTCCTCAAGCTGACCGCGGCCACCGGTGACGCGCACGGCGCCACCGCCGCCTCCGGCTCGGACTCCGCCGACAAGGACGCCACGGCCGAGCACGCGAAGGACGAGCAGACCACGGCTTCGGCCTCTTCCTCCTCCAGTGACACCACGGCCCGCGTGCTCGGCATCGTCGGCATCGTCATCGGTGTCGCGGGCGTCGCCTTCGGAGTCCTGGCCGGCCGTCGCCGTACCGCCTGATCACCCCAGAGTCCCACCCGTTACACCGACCCATCAGGAAACAGTGCTCCATGGTTAAGAAGTCTGTGCTGGCCGCGGCGCTCGTCGCCGCGGCCGCACTCACCCTGTCCGCCTGCGGCGGCAGTGACAACGACAGCAAGAAGCCGATCGCCGACGTCTCGGTGGAGGCGAAGACCCAGGCCGCGACGGTGCTCGACCAGCCGTTCACGAAGCCGAATCTCGTCCTGACCGACACTCACGGCAAGAAGTACGACCTGCGCGAGCAGACCAAGGGCAAGCCGACGCTCATCTACTTCGGCTACACCAACTGTCCCGACGTCTGCCCGCTCATCATGAGCAACATCGCGATCGCCAAGAAGTCCCTGCCCCAGGCCGATCAGGACAGGCTCCAGGTCGTCTTCGTCACCACGGACCCGGAGCGGGACACCCCGGCCTCACTGGGAACGTGGCTCAAGTCCCAGGACCCCTCCTTCATCGGCCTCACCGGTGACTTCCCGACCATCCAGGCGGGGGCCCGGCAGATCGGCATCGGTATCGACGCACCGAAGAAGGAGAAGGACGGCACGGTCGTCTCGATGCACGGCTCGCAGGTCATCGCGTTCTCCCCGAAGACCGACAAGGGGTACGTGCTGTACAGCGAGGACACCACGCCCGAGGACTACACCAAGGACCTCCCCAAGATCGTCAAGGGGGAGAACCCGTGAACCGCCGCACCACCCTCGCCGGCGTCCTGGCCCTCTCCACGGGTCTGACGCTGGCGGGGTGCTCCTCCTCGGACGGCGAACCGGAGCTGAAGGTGATGGGCGCGTTCATGCCGCAGCCCATCAACGACATGGCCGCGGCCTTCCTCGTCGTACGGAACGACGGCGGCAGCTCCGACCGGCTCACCTCGGTCACCAGTCCGCTCTCGGACGACGTCACGATCCACGAGACGAAGAACCAGGCCATGCGCATGGTCTCGTCCTTCGACGTACCCGCGGGCGGTGAGCTTGATCTGGAACGCGGTGGAAACCACATCATGTTCATGAAACTCAAGCAGCAGCCCAAGCAGGGCGAGACGGTGTCCGTGCGACTGCACTTCGAGAAGGCCGGTCCCATCGAGGTCGACCTTCCCGTGAAGGAGACCACCCACAACCCGAAGAAGCAGTGAGGGACTGACACACCATGACAGCCACCGCCCCGCCCTTCGGACCCTCCCCGTCCGCATCCGCCCGGCGCCGGCCACTCGCCGTCGCCGGGCTCCTCGCCGCCTTGGTCGGCGTGGTGTTCGGTCTGCTGCTGGCCGTCGCGGGCCCCGCGTCGGCGCATGCCGCGCTCACCGGGAGCGATCCGCAGGACGGGGCGGTGGTCGACACCGCGCCCGAGGCAGTGACGCTCACCTTCTCCGAGCAGGTTGCCATGGGTGAGGGGTCCATCCGGGTCCTGGACCCCGCCGGGAAGCGCGCGGACACCGAGGACGCCCCGCGCGATCTGCACAGCGGCTCCACCGTGAAGTACGGCGTCTCCCTGCACACCGGACTGCCGGACGGTACATACACCGTCGCCTGGCAGGCCGTCTCCGCGGACAGCCACCCCGTCTCCGGAGCCTTCACCTTCTCCATCGGCGCGCCCTCCGAGACCACCGTCGCGCTCCCTGACAACGAGGCCGGCGGCGGCCTGGTCGGCACGCTCTACGGCATCGCCCGCTACGCCGCGTACGCCGGCTTCATCGTGCTCGTGGGCGGCGCCGCGTTCGTGCTGGCCTGCTGGCAGCGCGGGGCGGGCTCCCGGCCGCTGCAGCGCCTCGTCGTCCGCGGCTGGACGACCCTCACCGCGGCCACGATCGCGATGCTCCTGCTGCGCAGCCCGTACACCGGTTCCGGGAAGCTCGGCGACGCCTTCGACCTCGACGGTCTGAAGGCGGTCCTGGACACCAAGCCCGGCGCCGCGCTCGTCTCCCGGCTGCTGTTGCTCGGCGCCAGTGCGCTGTTCATCGCGGTGCTGTTCGGGGCTTACGCGAAGCGCGAGGACGAACGCGAGAAGAAGGACCTCACCTTCGGTCTCGCCCTCGGCGGTGGGGTCATCGCCGCCGGGATCGCCGGGACCTGGGCGCTGGCCGAACACGCCTCGACCGGGATCCAGCCGGGCATCGCGATGCCGGTCGACGTGCTCCACCTGCTGGCCGTCGCGGCCTGGCTGGGCGGCCTCACGGCCCTGCTGATCGCGCTGTACCGCACCCCCGACATCACCGCCGCCGCGGTCCGGCGCTTCTCGCGGATCGCGTTCGTCAGCGTGCTCGTGCTCACCGCGACCGGGATCTACCAGTCCTGGCGCCAGGTCGGCTCGTGGTCCGCGCTGACCGGTACCGGCTACGGGCAGCTGCTGCTCGTGAAGGTGGGGCTCGTCGCCGTCCTCGTCGGGATCGCCGGGATCTCGCGCCGGTGGACCGCCCGGCTGGCGACGGGTGGGGGCGCGGACGCATCCGCGCCCGGCCCGACGACCACCGGACCGGCTGCGGACGAAGGGGAGGAGGGCGCCGCCGCATCCACTGCGGAGACAGCCGCCCCCGAGGATCCCGCGCGAGCCGCCCCCGAAGGCACCGGCGCAGCCCCGTTGGACGCGGCCGCCCCCGAGGATCCCGCGCGAGCCGCCCAGCTCGCCCGGCAGCAGGTCGCCGTGGCAACCGCGGAGAAGAAGCGGATACGTGACGCCGACCCCGACCGGTCAGGCCTGCGCCGCTCCGTACTCGCCGAGGTCGGCGTCGCGGTGGTTCTGCTGGCGGTGACCACCATCCTGACCTCGACCGAGCCGGGCCGCACCGAGGAGGAGGCGGCGCGCTCGACCGCACCCGCGGCCGCGCCGCTGGCGAGCGGACCCGTCAACCTCACCCTCCCCTTCGACACCGGCGGCACGAAGGGCAAGGGCACGGTCCGTATGGACCTGGACCCCGGGCACGTCGGAGCCAACGTGGTGCACCTCTGGATCGACGACATCGACGGCAAGGCCATGGACGTCCCCGAGGTGAAGCTCGCCTTCACCCTGAAGTCCAAGGACATCGGGCCCCTGCCGGCCGTCCCCGTCCGGCTGACCGAGGGCCACTGGACCTCCACCGGAGTCCAGATCCCCATCGCGGGCGACTGGAACGTCGCGGTCACCGTGCGGACCTCGGACATCGACCAGACCACCGTCGACAAGAACGTGAAGATCGGCTGAGCAGGATCGTGAGCGGACACCACACAGACAGCACTGACACGTCGAACAGTGCGCGCGGCAGGAGCAAACGCGGCGGCGGCGACGCCCCTGCCGCTCCGGCGGCCGGCGGGATCTCCCGGCGGCGGCTGCTCGGCACCGCCGGAGCGGCCGGTGCCACGGGCCTCGTCATCGGGGCGGCCGGCGGCGCAACCGGATATGCCGCGACCCGGGACGAGGCGCCGGCCGCACTCACCGCGGTCGGCTCCACCGAGGTGATGTTTCACGGGAAACATCAACCGGGGATCACCACTCCGCTTCAGGCCCGCGGCCACCTCGTCGCCTTCGACCTGGCCCCCGGGGCCGGACGCAAGGAGGCGGCGGCCCTGATGCGCCGCTGGTCGTCCGCGGCCCAGCGGCTGATGGCCGGCGAACCCACCACCGGCGGCACGGGGCACGACACCGGCATCGCACTGGACGCCGGACCGTCCTCACTGACCATCACCTTCGGCTTCGGCGCCACCTTCTTCGCACGGACGGGTCTGACGGATCACCGTCCGCCCGGCCTCGACGCACTGCCGCCGTTCTCCGCCGATCACCTCGATGCCGGCCGGTCCAACGGGGACCTCTGGGTGCAGATCGGCGCCGACGACGCGCTCGTCGCGTTTCACGCGCTGCGGGCCGTACAGAAGGAGGCCGCCTCGACGGCCACCGTGCGCTGGCAGATGGACGGCTTCAACCGCACCCCCGGCGCCACCGCGAAGCCGTTGACGGCCCGCAACCTCATGGGCCAGATCGACGGCACCGGCAACCCGAAGCCGGCCGACAGCGACTTCGACCAGCGCGTCTTCGTGCCGGCGGGCGGAGATGACGCCTACGAGTGGCTGGCCGGCGGTTCGTACGCGGTCGTCCGACGGATCAGAATGCTGCTCGACGACTGGGAGAAGCTCCCGGTGGAACATCAGGAACGGGTCATCGGGCGGCGCAAGTCGGACGGCGCCCCGCTCAGCGGCGGCACCGAGACCACCGCGATGGACCTCGACAAGGCGGGCCCCGACGGCAAACTGTTGATCCCCGACAACGCCCACGCCCGCATCTCCTCCCCCGAGCGCAACAGCGGCGCCGCCATGCTGCGCCGCCCGTTCTCGTACCACGACGGCATCTCGTCGGACGGCACACCGGACGCCGGGCTGCTGTTCATCTGCTGGCAGGCGGATCCGCTGCGCGGCTTCGTCACCGTGCAGCGCAAACTCGACCGGGGCGACGCCCTGTCACCGTTCCTCCGTCACGAGGCGAGCGGACTGTTCGCGGTTCCGGGCGGTGCGGCCGCCGGTGAGTACGTGGGGCAGCGGCTGCTGGAATCCTGAGCCGCCCGCCGCAGTCCGGGCGGATGGGGCCGGGAGCCGTCGCGGGGCCGGGAACGAGGCCTCCGAGCGGCACCCGGCACATTAGGGTGACGGTATGTCCGCCACGCGCTACGCCTATCTCGGCCCCGAGGGCACCTTCACCGAAGTCGCCCTCCGTACGCTCCCGGAAGCCGCCACCCGCGAACTCGTCCCGATGGTCTCCGTACCGGCGGCACTGGACGCGGTGCGCAACGGCACGGCGGCCGCGGCGCTCGTACCGATCGAGAACTCCGTCGAGGGCGGCATCACCACCACGCTCGACCAGCTGACCAGCGGCGAACCGCTGATGATCTACCGCGAAGTGCTGCTCTCCATCACCTTCGCGCTGCTCGTACGTCCCGGCACCAAGCTGTCCGACGTCAAGACGGTCACCGCACATCCGGCCGCGCAGCCGCAGGTGCGGAACTGGATGGCGGCCCATCTCCCCGAAGCCGTATGGGAGTCGGCGGCGTCCAACGCGGACGGGGCCCGGCTCGTGCAGGAGGGGCGGTACGACGCCGCGTTCGCCGGGGAGTTCGCGGCGGCGACCTACGGCCTCGAACCACTGGTGACCGAGATCCACGACGCGGAGAACGCCCAGACCCGCTTCGTGCTGGTGGGCCGGCCGGCCCGGCCGGCGGCGCCGACCGGTGCGGACAAGACCTCCGTGGTCATCTGGCTCGGGGACGACCGTCCCGGTGCGCTGCTCGAACTGCTGCAGGAGTTCGCGGTGCGCGGGGTGAACCTGATGCTGATCCAGTCCCGGCCGACGGGTGCGGGGATCGGGAACTACTGCTTCGCGCTGGACGCCGAAGGGCATATCTCCGACCGTCGGGTCGGCGAGGCGTTGATGGGCCTGAAGCGGATCTGCCCGAACGTACGGTTCCTCGGCTCCTATCCGCGGGCCGGTGTGGAGCCGGGGGACGTACGGCCCCTGCGGGCGGGCACGTCGGACGCCGAGTTCACCGCGGCCTACGACTGGCTGGCACGGAATCAGGACGGCCGGGCCTGACCACCCCGCCCACATCGGCCCCGACGAGGGACGCCTGTCCCGAGCCTTCCTCTGCCTGTCCTGAGCCTTCCTCTGCTGTCCCGCACCTGTCCGCGCCCGCCCAACCGGTGCGATCAGCCGATTGTCATCAGAAAAAAGTTATCCACAGGCGTACGGCTCGACCTGGGGACAAGTCGACACCGCAATGCGACATGGTCGACAAATCTGCCCACCTCTCCCAGATCCGCCCACAGGTCGGCGGGTCGCCCGTTGTCAGCTCAATTCCATTGATCAACTCTTTAGGGCGAGGAATTCCCACCCGAACGAGCGTGTGAAGGGGGTTTGAACCGCGAATCCACATGTCAGCATGCGGCTTTCGGAATGATCTCCTCCATGTCCACAGATCTTCCTCACAGCCTGTGGATAACTTTGACGGACCACCCGTTCCTGTGGACAAGCGGCAACCAACTCCCCGCCCCGGCAAGGCCAATGCGTCAAGGCACATAACCCTTCTGCCCCTTTTAGGGGAATAGGGCCTCTTTCTCGAAGCCCTGGGCCCCCACCTGCCGCAGATTCCACCCCCAGCATTACCAATACCGGCAATTCGGGCAAAGTGACACGCTTGGCGATATCGGTTCGAACTAGCGAAGCCGACACCGGTAGCCTGGAGGGGTGATTGACCTTCGCCTGCTTCGTGAGGACCCCGACCGTGTTCGCGCCTCCCAGCGCGCCCGTGGAGAGGACGTCGCCCTCGTCGACGCCCTTCTCTCCGCCGACGAACGGCGCAGGTCGTCCGGGGTCCGGTTCGACGAGCTCCGTTCCGAGCAGAAATCGCTCGGCAAGCTCATCCCCAAGGCCTCCCCGGAGGAGCGCGCCGAACTCCTGAAGAAGGCCGAGCAGCTCAAGGCCGACGTCAAGGCGGCCGACGCGGCGCAGGGCGAGGCCGACGAGGAGACCCGGAGCCTGCTGCTGCGGCTCGGCAACATCGTCCACACGGACGTCCCGGTCGGCGGCGAGGAGGACTTCGTCGTCCTGGAGACGCACGGCACCATCCGTGACTTCGGCGCCGAGGGCTTCGAGCCCAAGGACCACCTGGAGCTCGGCGAGGCGCTGGGCGCGATCGACATGGAGCGCGGGGCCAAGGTGTCCGGGTCGCGCTTCTACTACCTGACGGGCGTCGGAGCGCTGCTGGAGCTCGCCCTGGTCAACGCGGCGATCGCCCAGGCCACCGAGGCCGGTTTCATCCCGATGCTCACCCCCGCGCTGGTCCGCCCGCGCGCCATGGAGGGCACCGGCTTCCTCGGCCAGGCCGCGGAGAACGTCTACCACCTGGAGAAGGACGACTACTACCTGGTCGGCACCTCCGAGGTACCGCTCGCCGCGTACCACATGGACGAGATCATCGACGCGGACAAGCTGCCCCTGCGCTACGCGGGCTTCTCCCCGTGCTTCCGCCGCGAGGCGGGTACGTACGGCAAGGACACCCGTGGCATCTTCCGGGTCCACCAGTTCGACAAGGTCGAGATGTTCTCGTACGTCGACCCGGCGGAAGCGGAGGCGGAGCACCAGCGCCTCCTCGACTGGGAGAAGCAGTGGCTGACCGCTCTCGGGCTGCCCTTCCAGGTGATCGACGTCGCCACCGGCGACCTGGGCGCCTCGGCCTCCAGGAAGTTCGACTGCGAGGCCTGGATCCCGACCCAGGGCAAGTACCGCGAGCTGACCTCCGCGTCCAACTGCGACAGCTTCCAGGCGCGCCGGCTGTCCGTCCGGATGCGGGACAACCGTGACGGCAAGAAGGTGCTCCAGCCGCTGTCCACGCTGAACGGCACCCTGTGCGCCGTACCGCGCACCATCGTGGCGATCCTGGAGAACCACCAGCTCGCCGACGGTTCGGTGCGGGTGCCCGAGGTGCTCCGCCCGTACCTGGGCGGGCGCGAGGTCCTGGAGCCGGTCGCCAAGTGAGCTTTCCCTACAAGCTCGTCGCGACCGACCTCGACGGCACGCTGCTGCGTGACGACGACACGGTCTCCGGGCGCACGCGCGAGGCACTGGCCGCGGTCACCGCGGCCGGTGCGGCGCACATCATCGTCACCGGCCGCGCCGTCCCCTGGACCCGGCACATCCTGGACGACCTGGGCTACGAGGGCCTGGCGGTCTGCGGCCAGGGTGCGCAGGTCTACCACGCGGGCGAGCACAAGCTGCTGACGTCGCTGACGCTGGACCGGCAGCTGGCCGGCCTCGCGCTCTCCAAGGTCGAGGCCGAGGTCGGTCCGCTGGCGCTGGCCGCGAGCCGCGACGGACTCGATGGCGAAGTACTTGTCGGCCCCGGCTACCGCGTTCAGGAGGGACCGCTTCCGTCCGTCCTCGTGCAGGACCCGGCCGAGATGTGGTCGGCGCCGCTGAACAAGGTCTACATACAGCACCCCGATCTGGACGACGACGCGCTGGCGAAGGCCGCGCGGGCAGCGGTCGGCAACCTGGTCGACGTGGTCATGGCGGGTCCGGGCGTGGTGGAGATCCTGCCGCTGGGACTCAGCAAGGCCACCGGCCTCTCGCTGGCCGCGCGCAGGCTGGGCGTGAAGGCCGCGGACACGATCGCCTTCGGTGACATGCCGAACGACATCCCGATGTTCGCCTGGGCGCGGCACGGTGTGGCCATGGCCAACGCGCACGAGGATCTGAAGGCAGTCGCTCAGGAGATCACCGCGTCGAACGAGAACGACGGGATCGCCGTGGTGCTGGAGCAGCTGCTCTAGGGTCTTTCGTCCGGATCGGGCCGGCTCAGGGTGCTGGGGCTGCGGCGGAGGATGCGCGGATCGAACGCGCGCGGGGTTCTTGACCCCGACGACGGCTTAGCAAGCCGCTGCCTTACCACTCGGCCAATCCTCCGGGAGGCGGCCGCGCGCGATGCGCAAGGACGGCCGCCCGGGCCTGCTGCCCGTAGCGGCGCGGCGGAGCAGTCGCTGACTACTCCGGCGCGGGCTCGGGAGCGCCCTGCTGGGAGCTCGACGGACTCGGACTGTAGGTCATCGCCGCGCTCCTCTCCCGGTCTGTGGTGCCGTTCCCGGCGGGTGCCGTATCACCTACTGTGCCGTGCCCCCGTCGCCCGGTGCCACTCCTTTACGGGCGGCACCGGGCACGGGCCTTCGTCAGTGGTTCCTCGTCAGCGCTTCTGCGTCAGCGGTTCCTGTTGCGGCGGCTCAGGTCCTTGAGATTCCGCGCCAGATCGTCCATGCGTCCGTCGAGCCGGGCGATGTCCTCGGACACCCCGCCCAGCCGCACGCTCATGGCACCGACCACTTGATGCGTGTCCTCCATCCTGCGGTCGAGGCTGTCGAGCCGGTGCGACATCCGGTTGAGGACCGGCCCGAGTTCCTGGAGGGCGCTGCCGACTCCCGCCAGGCAGCTTTCGACCCGGGTGACGCGGTGTTCGAGCGAGGCGTATCCCGCGCGCAGATCCTGCTCGGCGTCGAGGAGATACGTACGGACGCATCGCGCGATGTCGCTGTCGCGAAGAAGCATCGCGACGTTGAGGACGGTTCTGCGGGTGTAGAGGCGGAGTTGAGTCGCTGCCTGTGGATAACTTTCGGCGGCTTCACTACCCCATAGCGACAGCATGTCGCTATGGAATGTTCGCAGGTCAGATCCCCGAAGCACGCGCATCCCATTCTGCGTGAGCTCGCCCTGATGGCGGTCCGTCAGCCTCCTCACGGCACCTGTGGATACTTCGAAGTAGCGGGCCACGTCCTCGGTGCGAACGTGAACTCCGTCCGGGAGCATGACAAGGCTCTTCACCTTGTCCAGGGCGTCGACGCGCCCCATCTGTTCGACGCGCAGGGCGCGTGATTCGAGTAGGGCGACTTCCGTGGGCACGAGCATGCCTTCCGATCGTGAATGAAAGCTGGATGCGGACGGCCCTCTCCCCGGGCTTCAGGGGGCGGAGGACGCTCACGGTTGCCACTCACTCAAGGACCGACCGACGGGGTGACGCCCCGTCGCATCGGCTATCCGGATTTCACGAAAGCTACGACGCCACAGATTCCAGTTGCCTCCACGCACAGGGGAGAACGAACCGATAACCGTACAGTCACGCATGCGATTGTCCGGAATGCGATGATCCCCGTCCGACGGACGGGGGTCATCGCATGACAGAAGCTCGTGGTCACTCCTCGCCGGCGAGCTTCAGCGTCCGCAGCTTCTGACCGGCGTACCAGGTGGCCACCACGGTGACCGCCACCAGCAGCACCGTCGCGACCGGAAGACCGACGTCGGAGGTGATCGCGCCACCCCCGCCGGTCTTCTCCGCCAGCGCGAGGGACCACTGCTGCACGCTGAGCGTGCGCGCACCGGGTACGAGGCTGCCGAAGAGGGCCTCCCACACGAGCGCGTAGACGAGGCCGAGGACCACCGCGTGGCGGCTGACCGTGCCCAGCAGCAGGAACAGCGCGCTGTAGGCGATCGACGCGACCAGCGCCGCGATCGTGTACGCCACCGCGATCTGCTGGCCGTTGCCGTTGAGGATCAGCCCCGCGATCAGGGTCGGCACCGCCGAGAAGACCATCGTCACCGCGATGGCCACGATCAGCTTGGTGAAGATGATCGTGGGCCGGGTCACCGGCTTGGCCAGCAGGTAGACGATCGAACCGTCGTCGATCTCGGGTCCGATCGCCCCGGTCCCGGCGATCACACCGATCAGCGGGACCATGGTGGCGATGGCGAATCCGCCCAGCACGTCCGAGGCCACCTGGTCGTCGGCGCCCGCGAACATCCGCACCGCCACCGCGATGACGATCAGGAGCGCGGGCAGGACGAAGAGGATGGCGGCCCGGCGCCGGCCGAGCAGGGCCCGGTAGGTGAGCCGGGCGACTGTGGGGTCGTACATGACGTCACAGCTCCTTTCAGGCCACTACTCAGGCCGCTACGAGATAGGAAAAGACCGATTCGAGGGACTCGTCGGACGGCGAAACGGTCAGAAGGCGAATGCCCTGATCGCGTGCCACCTTCGGCAGCAGTGTGGTGAAGCGTCCGAAATCGACGGCCTGGATGCGCAGCGCGTTCTCGCTCAGGTCGACCTCGATCCCGGCCGTCGACGGGTCGGCGATGAGCGCGGCGGCGAGGGCGCGGTCGTCGCTGGACCGTACGAGATAGCGGTGCGGCCGGTCCGTCATCAGCCGGCGGATCTTCCGGAAGTCACCGGACGCGGCGTGCCGCCCCGCCACGATCACCTCGATGTGCGAGGCGAGCTGCTCGACCTCTTCGAGGATGTGGGAGGAGAAGAGAACCGTGCGGCCCTCCGCCCCCATGCGTCGCAGCAGTTCCATCAGCTGCATCCGCTGGCGCGGGTCCATCCCGTTGAACGGCTCGTCGAGCAGCAGCACGGACGGGTCGTGGACCAGGGCGGACGCCATCTTCACGCGCTGGCGCATGCCCTTGCTGTACGTGGAGATCTTGCGGTCCTGCGCGTACTCCATCTGGACCGTGGCCAGCGCGGCGGCCGCCTCGGCGTCGCCGAGGCCGTGCAGTTCGGAGTTGGCCACGACGAACTCGCGACCGGTCAGGAAGTCGTACATCCCCTCCCGCTCCGGCACGATGCCGATCTGCCGGTAGACGGCCTCGTTGCGCCAGATCGGCTTGCCGTCGAGCGCGACCGTGCCCGTCGAGGGGGCGAGGAATCCGGCCATCATGTTGATCAGCGTGGACTTGCCGGCGCCGTTGGGGCCGAGCAGACCGGTCACCCCCGGACCCACGGTCATGCTCACGTCGTTGACGGCGACCACGTTGCCGAACCAGCGGGACGTGTGGTCGATCTCGATGGTGGTCACAGCCCGACCCTCCGGTAGCGGCGCATGAGTACGGCGTACGAGCCGGCGACGAGCGCGAGAACAACGATCAGATAGACCACGCCGGCACCGGCCCCAGGGCCTTCCCCTCCGGGGAAGGCGGACGTGGCTCCGAGGAAGGCGGTCTGCACACCGTCGATGAGCGTGATCGGGGAGAAGAGCCCGAGCCACGGCACGGCGCCGCCGGACCCGGTGGACCAGGCGATGCCCTGGAGCGTGCTGACCGCGCCGTACGTGATCGTCAGCACGGCGATCACCGCGGCGACACCGAAGCCGCGCCGCGGGGTGAGGGCGGCCATCACGAGGCCGAGACCGGCGAAGAGCACGGACAGCAGGGCCACCGAGACCATCCCCTGGGCGAACCACTTGGTCTGGTCGGCGAAGTCGAACTTCCCCAGCAGCGCGCCCACGTACAGGATCACGAGCGGCGCCCCGGTGAGGACGAAGAGCGCGGAGACCATGGCGGCGAACTTGGCGGCGACGTAGTCGCCCCGCTCGATCGGCCGGGAGAAATACAGCGGCACACTCTTGAAGCGAAGGTCCCTGGACACCGACTGCGGTGCCTGGGAGGCCAGGAACAGTCCGATGACCGCCTGGAGATAGACGGCGTACGAGGTGTACTCGATCGGCAGCTTCGTCGAGTTGGGGATGTTGATGGCCACCGCCACGATGATCGCCGCGACCAGGCACATCACGCCGAACAACAGCATGGGCAGCACCTTGGACTTGGCCGAGCGGCCGAGTCCGAAGGAACCGCGCAGGGACTGCGAGTAGAGCGAGCGGCGGGCGTAGGCGCGGCCGAGACGTGGGCCGTCGTAGGCGCGGTAGCCGATGTTGTGGATCCGGGAGGTCTCGCTCCCGGTCGCGGCGCCGGTCTCAGTGCTCATCGCGACCGCTCCCCTTCTGCTGTACGGCCCCCGCGGCCACGGACGCGGTCAGCGCCTCGGGGTGCGCTGCCGGTGCCTCTTCGGTACGGAAGACCTCGGCGATGTGGTGGCGGCGCTGTTCCATCCGGACGAGGCCGAGGCCGAGGCCGGCGACGCTGTCGCGGACGAGGTCGTACGTCTCCTCGCCGGTCGCCTCGATCAGCAGGATGTGGCCCGCCCCGGGCAGGCCCTCGGCGTCGAGCCCGTCGAGCCCCACCAGCTTGATCCCCGCTCCGGTGAGGGCCTTGCGCAGGGCGTCGGTCCCGTCGGGGTGGGTGTCGCTGTCGGTGACCTCGACCGCGAGGGTCGTGGTGGTCTGGGTGAAGTCGCTGGTGGAGCTGGAGCGCAGCAGCGCTCCGCCGTCGATGACGACGACGTGGTCGCAGGTGCGTTCCAGTTCGCCCAGGAGGTGCGAGGTGACGAGGACCGAGATCCCGAAGTCGGTGTGGATCCGGCGGATCAGGCCGAGCATCTCGTCCCGGCCGACCGGGTCCAGTCCGTTGGTCGGCTCGTCGAGGAGGACCAGCTGCGGGTCGTGGACCAGCGCCTGGGCCAGCTTCACCCGCTGTTTCATCCCGGTCGAGTAGCCGCCGATGGGCCGGTAGCGCTCCTCGTACAGCCCGACGTGCCGCAGGGTGTCCGCGGTGCGTTCACGGGCCGCGGTCGGCGGCAGTCCGGACATCCGCGCCATGTGGACGACGAACTCGGTGGCCGAGACGTCTGGCGGCAGACAGTCGTGTTCGGGCATGTAGCCGACCCGTTCCCGGATGGCGGCGCCGCTGGTCGACACGTCGAGCCCGAGCACCGCGGCCCGGCCTTCGGTCGCGGGGGACAGACCCAGCAGGATCTTGATCAACGTGGACTTGCCGGCTCCGTTGGCGCCCACCAGCCCGGTCACACCGGGGCCGATGTCCAAGGAGAGCCGGTCAAGCGCGGTCACCCGGGGGAACCGCTTGCTCAGGCTTTCGGTCGCAATGACAGTCACGTCATCGACGGTAGTGGTGCGCGCCACACCGGTCGTCAGACCTGACGGCTGGATTCCCGTCAGACTCCAGATGTACGGACCCGTAGGGGGACCCCTTGAAGGAGGACCACGCGTCGCGGCGGCGTTGTCCGGGCGGGCCGTCGGCGGAGTTTTCCACAGGCCGGGAACACCCCTTGACGTAGCCGCCGGGCATTGTCACATTCATCAGTGTCACGTTACGGGCACGTACCGCACACGGCAGGGAACGGACGGTGGCATGACCTCCCCCGCGTCAAGGACGTACGGGACGGTCGAGCCGCATCGGATTCCGGGGCCCGGGTGCGGAGTTCGGGGAGATCCCGGTGGTCACCGACTCACGGGATCCCGAGCAGAATGCCTTCGGGCTGGACGACGATCTGCCGCATGTGCGGCGCTGGGCCGAGGAAAGGGTGGCGGCATGAGCCTGCGAGATTTGCCGGGGGCGCGCGAGCGCCGGGTGGTCACGGGCGGGATCGACCTGTGTGTCGTCGAGTTGGGTGACGCGGCACTGCCCACGATCGTGCTGGTGCACGGGTATCCGGACAGCAAGGAGGTCTGGACGCAGGTCGCCCGGCAGCTCGCCGAGCAGTGGCACGTCGTGCTGTACGACGTGCGCGGTCACGGCCGGTCCACGGCGCCCATACCGCTGCGGGGCGGATTCACGCTGGAGAAGCTGACCGACGACTTCCTGGCCGTGGCCGACGCGGTGAGCCCGGACCACCCGGTGCACGTGGTCGGGCACGACTGGGGTTCGGTGCAGGCCTGGGAGTTCGCCACGGTCAGCCGCACCAAGGGCCGGATCGCCTCCTTCACCTCGATGTCCGGCCCGTCGCTGGACCATTTCGGGCACTGGATCAAGCAGCGGATGTCCCGGCCCACCCCGCGCCGGGTCGGCCAACTGCTGGGGCAGGGCGCCAAGTCCTGGTACGTGTACATGCTGCACACCCCGGTGCTGCCGGAGCTCGCCTGGCGGGGGCCGCTCGGCAAGAGGTGGCCCCGCATCCTGGAGCGGCTGGAGAAGGTGCCCCCGGGCGACTACCCGACACCGTCCCTGCCCGACGACGCGGCGCACGGGGCCTGGCTCTACCGGGACAACGTCCGTGCCCGGCTGCGCAGGCCGCGCACCGACGCGTTCGCACACGTACCGGTACAGCTGATCACTCCGACCGGCGACATATTCCTCTCGGAACAGCTCTACGACGGACTCGACGCCTGGGTGCCGCAGTTGACGCGGCGCTCGCTGCCCGCCAAGCACTGGGTCCCGCGCACCAGGCCGGACCAGCTGGCCTCCTGGATCGGCGAGTTCGCCGCGGTCACCGAGGCGGCTCGGCTGGGCGGCGGTCCGGTGCGGGACACCGCGGCGACGGGGGCGTACGCGGACCGGTTCGGCGGCCAGCTCGTCCTGGTGACGGGCGCGGCCGCCGGGATCGGACGGGCCACCGCCTTCGCGTTCGCCGAGTCCGGCGCCCGTGTGGTGGCGGTGGACCGGGACGCGGAGGGGGCGAGCAGGACGGCGGAGCTCGCCCGGCTGATCGGCGCCCCGGCCGCCTGGGCGGAAACCGTGGACGTCAGCGACGCCCAGGCCATGGAGAAACTCGCCGAGAAGGTCGCCGCCGAGTACGGCATCGTCGACGTGCTGGTCAACAACGCCGGCATCGGGCTCTCCGGGTCCTTCCTGGACACGACCGCCGAGGAGTGGAAGCGCGTCCTCGACGTGAATCTGTGGGGCGTCATCCATGGCTGCCGGCTCTTCGGCAAGCAGATGGCAGACCGCGGGCAGGGCGGCCACATCGTCAACACGGCTTCCGCGGCGGCATATCAGCCGTCCCGCGCACTGCCCGCGTACAGCACGTCGAAGGCCGCTGTCCTCATGCTCAGCGAGTGCCTGCGCGCCGAACTCGCCGAGAAGTCGATCGGGGTCAGCGCCATCTGCCCGGGCATCGTCAAGACGAACATCACCGCGACCGCGCGCTTCGCCGGGGCGGACGCGGCGGAGGAGGAGCGGCTGCGGAAGCGGACGGGCAAGCTGTACGGGATGCGTAACTATCCACCGGAGAAGGTCGCCGACGCGATCCTCAAGGCGGTCGTGCGCAACCAGGCCGTCGTTCCGGTGACGCCGGAGTCCCACACCGCCCGGTTCCTGCACCGGATCAGCCCGGGAGCGCTGCGCGTGGTCGCCCGGCTGAAGCCACCGCTGTGAGCGCGGCCGAGCCGGTGGGCGGCCGGGCAGCCGCCGAGTACCGGATCGAGGATCTCGCCCACGCCAGCGGCGCGACGGTCCGCACCATCCGCGCCTATCAGGACCGCGGGCTGCTGCCCACCCCGGAGCGACGGGGCCGGGCCAACGTGTACCGGGACACCCATCTCGCCCGGCTCCGGCAGATCGCGGACCTGCTGGACCGGGGCTACACCCTGGCCAGCATCAAGGAGTTGCTGGAGGCCTGGGACTCGGGGCGTGGTCTCGGCGGTGTACTCGGGCTCGTCGCCGAGGTGCACGGCCCGTGGACGGACGAGCGCGCCGACCGCATCACCCGAGCGGAACTACGCGTGCGGTTCGGCGGGCGCCCCGACGACGAGGCGGTCACCGAGGCGCTGGAGTTGGGGGTGCTCGAGCCCGTCCCGGGCCGTGACGACGAGTTCCTGGTGCCGAGCCCACAGGAGCTCGCGGTCGCCGTCGAGTTGCACGCAGCGGGTGTCCCGCTGAGCGCGATTTCGGGGCACCTGCGGGAACTTCGCGGTCAGGTCGAGCAGATAGCCTGCCGCTTCCTGGAGTTCACCACCGAGCACGTCTTCGCCCGCTACCTCGGCCACCACCCGCCGACCGACGCGGACGCGGCCGAGGCGGCGTCCATGGTCCGGCGGCTCCGACCGCTGGCCCAGCAGTCGGTGGACGCGGAACTCGCCCGTGCGATGCGGACGTTCGCGACTCGTCACCTGGAACACCATCTCGCCGTCGAAGGGCCGGGCACCGCGCGGCCGCCCACGCCCCCGACCACCCCCGTCACGCTCCCGACGGACACGATCAGGTCTGTGCAGCGCCTGGTTGGACGGGCGAACACCGGAGCCTTCATCGCGGCTGCCGTCGAACGAGAGGTGCAGACACGCACATTGGAGGCACTCACCACATCTCGCCCAAACACTCCTATAGTTGGCCAAATCGACTAACACGCACAGCCGTTGTCCACAGAATCGTCAAATTGCCTGTGGATAACCCGAGTTGGCTGTGGATCAAACCTGTGGGCAGAAATTGCTGGAGGAGAATGAGAGCCAAATGCGGATGCGCCGCAGAGGGTGCCACGGGCAGGCTGTCGGGATGGATGAAAGACGCGCCGTCAAGGTGTCCAAATACCTCTCGAAACATCTCCGGCATCAGCCCGAACGGATCGGTCTCACGCTGGACGCCTACGGCTGGGTGGCGATTGACGAGCTGCTGCGGGCCGCCGCCCGCCACCGCTTCCCGCTCACCCGTGACGAGCTCGACCATGTCGTCGCGGCCAACGACAAGCAGCGCTTCGCCGTCGAGGGCGACCGCATCCGGGCCAGCCAGGGGCACACCATCGAGGTCGACCTCGATCTACCGCCCGCCGACCCGCCCGCGTTCCTCTACCACGGCACGGTCGGCCGGTCCCTGGACGCGATCCGCGGTGAGGGGCTGCGTCCGATGAACCGCAACCACGTCCACCTCTCGCCCGATCGCGAGACCGCGACCCGTGTCGGGGCCCGGCGCGGCCGTCCTGTCGTCCTGTCCGTGGACGCCGGGGCCATGCACCGGGCGGGACACGTCTTCCACGTCAGCGCCAACGGGGTCTGGCTCACCGCCGCCGTACCCCCGGAATTCCTCCGGCTGCCGGGCTGACACGGCCGCCCGGCCCGCCCATCACCCCTGCCGATCCCGGCCCGCCGCCCCAGCCCCCGGCCTCAGCCCTTCAGCTCTCAGCCCTCCAGCCCCTCGGCCCTCAGGCCGCGAGCTGGGCCAGGCCCTGCGTCATGATCTGCTCGAAGCGCTTCTCGTCGGCCACCGCAGCAGGGAACGCCGGGCTGCCGTCGGGCACCGGTGCGTGGATCACGATCTCGGTGAAGCCGATCTCCGCATACCTGCCCGCGAAGTCCACGAACGCGTCCACGGATGCGAACGGCCCGCCCCGGTCGCCGGTGAGGTCCGGGTTGAACTCCGGCGTGAAGCCGGTGAGCAGGATCTTGTCGAGATCGTCCACGTCCCTGTCGTTCTCGGCACAGGCCTTGCCCAGCCTGGCGACCTGATCGTGGACCGCGTCGAGCGACTCCGCCGCAGTGCCCGTGTCGTACAGCTTCGGATTCCCCGTGGTCACCCACGCCTGCCCGTACCGTGCGGCGAGGCCGAGCCCGCGCGGCCCCGTCGCCGCGACGGCGAAGGGCAGTCGCGGCAGCTGCGCGCAGCCCGGAACGTTCCGGGCCTCGGTTGCCGCGTAGTACTCGCCCTCACGCGTCAGCCCGGCCGGCTCGCGGAGCAGTTCGTCCAGCAGCGGCAGGAACTCACCGAACCGGTCCGCCCGCTCGCGCGGGGTCCACGGCGGCTCATCGCCCCGCCGGAGCGTCGTCGCGTCGAAACCGCTGCCACCGGCCCCGATGCCCAGCGTGATGCGGCCGCCCGAGATGTCGTCGAGCGAGATGAGTTCCTTGGCCAGCGTGACCGGGTGCCGGAAGTTGGGCGAGGTCACGAGCGTCCCCAGCCGCAGACGCGAGGTGGCACACGCGGCCGCCGTCAGGGTGGGGAGGGCGCCGAACCACGGCCGGTCGCGGAAGGCCCGCCAGGCCAGGTGGTCGTACGTGTACGCGGCGTGCAGGCCCAGTTCCTCGGCGCGCTGCCACTGCGCGCGTCCGCCCTCGTGCCAGGGGCGGACGGGCAGAATGACGGCGCTGAGGCGCAAAGTGGTGCTCATGGCTCAAATTTTACGGTGCGGCGCCCACATCACACCTTTTGCCCCGAACGCGTGAGCTAACAGGCGTCGATGAAGCGGTCGAGTACCCGCACCCCGAACTTCAGACCCTCCACCGGAACGCGCTCGTCCACACCGTGGAACATACCCGCGAAGTCGAGCTCCGGCGGAAGCCGCAGCGGCGAGAAGCCGAAGCAGCGGATGCCCAGGTCGTCGAAGAACTTGGCGTCCGTGCCGCCGGACAGCATGTACGGGACCGCGCGCGCGATCGGGTCCTCCGCCATCAGGGCGAGGCGCATCGCCTCCACGAGGTGGCCGTCGAACCCGGTCTCCAGGGCCCGGCCCCGGTGCAGGATCTCGCGCCGCACGCGCGGGCCGAGGACCCGGTCCAGGTCGGCCAGGAACTCCTCCTCGTACCCCGGCAGGAAGCGGCCGTCGACGTGGGCGGTCGCCTGCCCGGGGATCACGTTCACCTTGTAGCCCGCGCCGAGCATGGTGGGGGCCGCGGAGTTGCGCAGGGTCGCGCCGACCATCTTGGCGATGCCGCCCAGCTTGGCCAGTGTGGCGTCCATGTCCTCCGGGTCGAGCGGGGTGCCCAGCGCGTCCGACAGCTCGTCCAGGAACGAGCGCACGGTCTTGGTCACCCGCACCGGCCAGGTGTGCCTGCCGAGCCGGCCTACGGCTTCACACAGCTCGGTGACGGCATTGTCGTCGTTGGTCATCGAACCGTGCCCGGCCGTGCCGTCCACGGTCAGCCGCATCCAGTGCATGCCCTTCTCGGCCGTCTGGATCAGATACAGCCGCAGCCGTTCGTCGACGGTGAAGGAGAAGCCGCCCGTCTCCCCGATGGCCTCGGTGACGCCCTCGAACAGGTCAGGGTGCTTGTCGACGAGGTAGCGGGCACCGTACGTCCCGCCGGCCTCCTCATCCGCGAGGAAGGCGAGCACGATGTCGCGCGGGGGCTTGCGCCCGCTGCGCATCCGGTCGCGGACGACCGCGAGGGTCATCGCGTCCATGTCCTTCATGTCGACCGCACCCCGGCCCCACACACACCCGTCGGCGATCTCCCCGGAAAAGGGGTGGTGCGTCCAGTCATGGGCGTTGGCCGGGACGACGTCGGTGTGGCCGTGGATCAGCAGAGCCGGCTTGGAGGAGTCCTCACCCTCGATCCGCGCCACCGTCGACGCACGCCCCTTGTGGGACTCGAAGATCCGCGGCTCCAGACCGACCTCGGAAAGCTTCTCCGCGATGTACTCGGCGGCCGCCCGCTCGCCCGGCCCCGAGTGGTCCCCGTAGTTGCTGGTGTCGATCCGGATCAGGTCACGACAGAGGTCGACGACCTCGCTCTCGGCGCTCTCACCCGAGCCGGCCCGCGTCGTCCCGGTCCCGCTCATGAATCCTCCGCCTCGCGCACGCTCACGGCCGGCTCGTGCCGCACGGGAAAGTTCACCGAGTTGGCGATGAAGCAGGCCCGGTTCGCGTCCGCGTGCAGGGCCATCGCCTTCTCCACCATCCCGGCGTCCGCGACCTCGACCCGCGGCCGCAGCACCGCCTCGGTCATCCGGCCACCGCTCCCGTCCTCCGACAGGACGGCCCCTGCCCGGTCCCGGTACCCGGTCACCACGACCTCGTTCACGGAACACAGGTGCAGGTACCAGAGCAGATGGCACTGGGAGAGCGAGGCCAGCAGCAGCTGCTCCGGATTCCAGCGCTCCGGATCGCCGCGGAACGCCGGGTCCGCGCTCCCCGCGATCGGGGGCGGTCCGGCGGCGGTCACCTCGTGGTCGCGTTCGTACGCCAGATAGTGGCTGGTGCCCTCGCCGAGGTTCCCGGTCCAGGTCACCTCGGTCTCGTACGCGTGCAGTGTGGTCACCACGTGCTCCTCGTCTCGGTGCGGGTGCGGGTGCGGTTCCGGCCGTTCCCTCTCGGTGCGGGGGCGGCACCGGCCGCTCCCTCTCGGTGCGGGTGCGGCTCCACCGCTCCGGGGGCCTCCTCGGGAGGCGGCCCCCGGAGTGGTGGGGGCGGACGGGCGGGATCAGACCGGCAGCGGCTCCGTGCGGACCGTGAGGGCCGACCGCACCTGCTGTTCCAGGGTGTCCAGTTCCTCGGCCGTCGCCGCGTCGATGAAGAAGGCCACCGCGCGGTCGTCGGAGCTGGCGAGTTCGGAGAGCTTCGCTCCCCGGTCCTTGAGCACGAGGACCGCGCGCAGGGCGGGCGGGGCGTCCGCCGGACCCGACTCGATCTCCGGCCACAGGCCCTTCTCGCCGACCCAGCTCACCTCGACGTCCGGCCAGTCGACCGTGACGTCCTGGAGCGTGCCGGGCTTGTGCTCCACGTACACCTGGCGGGCGAACCGCCGCGCCTCCGGGTACGTGGCGCTCTCACCGAGGGCGACCCGGACGATCTCGGGCTCCACCGCCCGCCCGGTCGCCTGCTGGTACAGCGCCATCAGGCCGTCGCCCGGCGTGCGGGCGGCGACCTCCATCAGGAAGGCCCGGCCCGACGCGTCGATGCGCCATTCCGAGTGGGCGATCCCGTTCTCGAAGGCGAGCAGGTCGAGCATGCGCTGGTTGGCGGCGAGCAGCGTGGCGGTCGGTCCGGGGTCCTCGCAGGGCACCGCGTGCACCAGCTCCACGAAGGTGTGGGCGTAGGAGTCCGTCGTCTCCTTGCGGGTGGCGGAGGCGAACACCGGCTTGCCGTTCTGCACCAGGGTCTCCACGGAGTACTCCTGGCCGATGACCTTCTGCTCGACCAGGATGATCTCGTGCTCCGGGTAGGTCGTGATCTGCTCGCGCAGCCCCTGCGCGTCGTGCACGGTCACCACTCCGGAGCTGGAGTGCCGGCTGGCCGGCTTCACCACGCACGGGTAGGGCACGACCGACCAGTCGAACGTCGGGCGGTCCGCGGCCGGTACGACCACCGACCACGGGCTGAGGTCGGGCATGTACCAGCGCTGGAGGTACTTGCTGCGGCAGGCCCGGGTGGCCCGCAGACCGGGCGACGGCAGGTCCAGCGCGTCGGCGAGCAGCCCGGTGGGCTCCACCAGCGTCTCGCCCACCGAGTGGACGCCGACGATCGTGTACGTGTCCTGCCACCGGCGGGTGGCCGACACCGTGCCCGCGGTGAACGAGCCCTCGACGTTCAGCTCGCCGTCGACGAACGCGATGTCATGGATCGACGCCGCCGGATGCCCCTCCTCGCTCATACAGGCCAGGGCCTGTTCCCGCCATATCGCCGCCGTGATCACCAGGATCTTGATGCCCCGGTCGGCGAGCTCGGTCAGGTAGAGGGGGTTGCGGCACACCACCCAGAACGCGCCGGTGAGGATGAACGCCTGGGGCTTCTCCTGCTGCATGAGTACTCCTGCTGTGAGTGCGGTGAGTGGAGTGAGTGCGGTGCTGCTCTCCGGGCGTCCGCCGCCCGGTGCGGGATCAGGCGGCCGACGCGTCGGCCGCGGGTTCGCTCCGGCTCTCGCCCGCCGGATCGGGCACGCCCTTGGGGCTGCGTACGGCGACCATGGCGAAGGTGGTGGCGATCAGGGAGCCCAGGGCCAGTACCGGCCACACCCGGTGGCCCAGCTCCGCGAAGAGCCAGCCCCCGGCCATCGGGCCCAGGGCCGAGCCGAGCGCGAACACGAAGTGGAAACCGGCGATGTACCGGCTCTTCAGGTGGGCCGGAGCCGAGACCGCCGGGTAGGCGAAGATCGCGGGCCCGCCGATGATCTCGCCCAGCGACCAGATCAGGGTGCCCGCCATGATGACGGCCGGTCCCATCGGCAGCCCGTAGAACGCCACACCGCCGGCCAGGGTCAGGAAGGCGATGCCGATCGTCAGCCGGAAGGGCCAGGTCTGGGTCCGTTTGGTCAGCGGCAGTTCGAAGGCGATCACCATGAAGCCGTTGAGCGCGACGGCCAGGGTGTACCAGAAGACCGACACCCCGGCCTCGGTGACGTTGAGCGGCAGGGTCGACAGGTACTGCACGTACACGGCCGAGTGCACCAGGATCGCGATCAGGTAGAACACGTAGCGGCGGTCGCCCAGCATGGCGGCGTAGCTGCCGCGTTCCTCCTCGTCCGCCTCGCCGGACGCGGCCCGGGCGGGGAGGGTCGTCCAGGCCAGGACCGCGTACGCCAGCGCGGCGCACGCCTCGCCCCAGAACAGCAGGGTGTAGCTGTCGCCCCCCGCGTTGTACAGGGCGTAGCCGATGAGCGGTGCCGCCATGGCGCCGAGGTTCAGCCCGAACCGGTAGATCGCGAAGATCATCACCTGCCGGTCGTCGTCGGTCAGCTGCGACAGCAGGGCCGTGGCCGCCGGCCGGAACATCTGCCCGGCCAGACCGGCCAGGGCGACCGCCACCAGGATCGACCCGTAGTTCGGCAGGTACAGCAGCCCGGCGAGCATCAGGCTGGAGCTCGCCATGCTGACCACGGTGGTGTTACGGGCACCGAGGCGTTCGGAGAGGGTGCCGCCGATCAGCACACCGAGGACCACCCCGCCCCCGTAGACGCCCAGCGCGATCGACGCCTGTGTGGAGGAGTACCCCTGTGACGTCAGGTAGAGCACCAGGAAGATGTTGAGGAACCCGGCCAGGCGGCTGATGAAGATGCCCGCCAGTACGGTCTTCGCGGCGAGCGGCGCCTCACGGAAAGTGGACCAGACCGCGGCCTCCGCGCCGGTCTTGCTCTTCGTCATGCGGCAAAAGCCTCCTTCTCCTCGTCGGGGGCCGGGTCCGCGTCCGTCATCGAGAACCGCCGGGTGGCGTTCGTCGACGGATCGCCCGGCCGGATGTACAGCTCGCCCCGCCCGGGCACCAGGACGACGGCGGCGACCGTCCGCTCCTGGCGGATGTCCCCGGTGCCGGTGACACAGATGGGCGGGGCGGAGAGCAGCGCGAAGTGCTCCTGCGCGGGCGCCCCTTCGCCCAGTGCGTCGAGGCCGGCCCGGCAGGCCTCCAGCCTCCGGCGCGAGGAGTTGCCCGCGAACACGTTGATCGCGTCGCGCGGTTGGAAGTCCTCGTGCAGGAAGTGGTTGGTGTGGACGCTCCGTTCGGCCCGCACGCACCGCAGCTCGCCGTCCAGCGCCTCGACCCAGACCGCCTGCGTCGCGTCGCACAGGGTGAACGAACGCGAACTGGCCAGCGGCAGTCCTTCCAGGACCCGTACCGCCTCGTCGACCGTCCCCGCGCTCTCCAGCACGTGCCGGATGGCCAGGTACGGCGGCACCCCGGGGTGCCAGTCGCCGCCGAGGACCAGGTTCAGCCCCACGGCGAGGCCGTCGCTGTTCACCCCGAGGTAGCCGAGCAGCCCGGCGAAGCTCAGCAGCAGCACCCGGCGGCCGGAGCCCTCCGGGGTCACGTCGAGCACACTGATCAGATCGTCGAGGTTCCCGTTGAGATCCACCGTCTGCGCCAGCACCCCGGCCGGTCCCGGTATCGCGTACGTGGTGCAGTCGCCGGCCGTCGGTATCCGCCGGTAGCCCAGCACCTCGCGGCGCAGCTGGAGCAGCACCGCCAGGTCCCGGTCGATCCCGATGCCGTCGGCGAGCCCGGTGATCTCCTCGGCCAGCCGGGGCACGGCTGCCGTGATCTCCCGGTCGTACGCCTCGACGACCGGGGCCAGCCCGGCCCGGGTGACCGGCTCGGGCAGCAGCAGGTTCAGCCGGCACAGCGAGTCGTCGACGAACGCCCGCAGTTCACGGGCGCGCGCCTCGCCGTGGCCGCGGCCGATCGCGTACGGGCTGCCGGAGAGTCGCAGGTACGCGAGGTCGGTCCCGGTCACACCCCTGCGCCCCGGACCACCTTCGGCCGGGCCGCCAGCTCCGCCTTCACCGCGGGCCACTCGGCGCGCAGGACGCTGTAGTACACCGCGTCCCGGCGGGTGCCGTCGGGCATCGGGTTGAAGCTGCGCAGGATGCCCTCCTCGCGGGCCCCGATGTTCAGCAGTCCCTGCCGGGCCTGCTTGTTGCGCTGGTCCGTCTTGAACTCCACCCGCTCCGCGCCGAGCCGCTCGAAGGCGTGCTCCAGGAGCAGGTACTTGGCCCAGCGGTTGACGCCCTTGCCCTGGAAGTCGGTGCCCAGCCACGACCAGCCGATCTCCAGACGCAGGTCCGCCTCGGAGAGGTTGCCGAAGCTCATGCTCCCCGCGCACCGGCCGCTGTCCTTGTCGGTGATGTGGAAGACGACGCGCTTGCCCGACGCCTGGTCGGCCAGCATCGCTTCGTAGAACGTGTCGAAGTCCTCCTCGGACTCGACCGCCGTGACGAAGTAACGCCAGATGGAGGAGTCCATGGCGACGGCGTGCACCGACTCCCGGTCGGTGGCGACCAGGGGGCGCATCCGCACCCGGTCGTTCTCCAGCACCCGTCCTGCCGCGTCCGTCCAGCTCATCAGGCGACCTTTCCGAAGTGGGGGGCGAGGAGGTCGACGACCTGGCGCAGGGTCTGCATGGCGGCCACGTCCCGCTCGGTGAGCCGGGACAGGTCGATGTCCAGATCGCCGCAGAGCGAGGTCAGGAAGAGGACCTTGTTGAGCGAGGAGAGTCCGTACTCCCCCGCGAGTTCTCCGTCGAGGGCGAAGTCCTTTGCGGCGGGGCCGTCCTCGAGTACGGCCGCGAGGCCCTGGCGTGCCGCTTGTTCGATGTCACTGGGCATGGATGCCCTCCTTGTTGTCGTGGATCCGGGCCTCGTAGGCGGCGAGGATCCGGGCGCGTCTGGGTTTGAACTGCGAGGTGAGCAGGCCGTTCTCGATGCTCAGCCGCTCGTCGGCGACGACGACCCTGCTGATGCGTTCGTCGGGGGTGGACCCGGCGTTGACCCGGTTGAGCTGGTCCTCGATGGCGTCCAGGTCGGCCGGTTCGCGGGCCGGTGAGACCAGCGCCACCAGGTGGGTCTGCGCGGGGCAGAACACCACGCACTCCTCGATCGCGGCGGCGGCCCGCATCCGTTCCTCGACGGGGCGCACGATCACCTTCTTGCCGTTGCCCAGCACGATCACGTCGTCGGCCCGGCCCTGGATGAACAGGAAGCCGTCCTCGTCGATGTGGCCGATGTCGCCGGTGCGCACCACGCCGTCACCGACGAAGATGCGCTCGGAGTCGCCGGGCCGGGCGAACTCGTAGGCGTGGTTGACCGGATGGTCGCTGCGCACCAGCACCACGCCGTCGTCGTCGAACAGCACCTCCTTGCCCCGCAGCACCCGGCCCACGCTGCCCTCGCGATGGGCACCGGGGTGGTTCTTGCTGACGATGCACGTCTCGTTCAGCCCGTAGCCCTCGTAGACGGGCAGTCCGGACTCGGTGAGGTAGCGCAGAACCGTGGGGTCGGCCGGGGCGGAGCCGGTCCACATGTAGCGGATCCGGTCCCCGAACACCTTCCGGCCGGCGGCCCGCCGGTCCTCCTGCGGGTCCGGCCCGGCGGCACGTTCCGCGTGGCGCTGGATCTGCTTCTTCGCCGCCTCGAAGAAGGCGGGGACGCCCATGACGACGGTCGGCCGCGACCGGCCCAGGGTCGCGAACGCCGCCTCGTACGTGCTGACGGTGACGTCGTGCCCGAAGCACAGCGCCGAGTAGATCCAGTAGCGCTGCTGAAGCAGGGACAGCGGCAGGAAGACGAAGAGGTCGTCGTCCCTGCCGTGGTCGAACATCTCCTGGACCGCGTTCATCGAGGAGTCGATGCTGCCGACCGTGGCGGCCAGCCCCTTGGGTACGCCCGTGCTCCCCGAGGTGAACTTGACCGTGGTCACCTCGTCCGGCGCGTAGCGGACCGGAAGCGGTTGCTCCACGTCCTCGCGGCCGGCCGCCTCCATGACCTCGGTGAGCGGCAGCACCCCCGGCACGGGCTGCTCCGGTGCCCGGTCGGTGAACAGCAGGGTCAGGCCGTACTGCTCCATCAGGCCCTGCGGTTCGAGGAACTTGCCCGGTTCGAATCCGGCCGTGACGGCCTTGATCCGGAGGGCGGCCAGGTCCAGGAGCACCCATTCCAGGCAGTTGGCGGCCAGGATGCCGATCCGGTCGCCCGGCCCTGCCCCCAGCTCCCGCAGCCGGGCGGCGACCCGCCCGGACATCGCGTAGAGCTCGGTCAGGTCCATCGTGCGGGAGCCGCCCAGCCGGGCGAAGGAGATGCGGTGGCCGGTGGCGGGCGGTCCGCCCACCACCGTGTTGATCACGGAGTCGCTCATGACCGGCCCGCCTCCTTCGGCGCGTGCGCGTCGATGTGCGCCGCCATCAGCCGGACCGTCTCCACCTCGGGAAGCCGGTTCAGCTGCAACGTGACGCCGAACCGCTTGCGGATGGCGGTGAAGATGCGGGCCGCTCCGATGGAGGTGCCGCCCAGGTCGTAGAGCGGGGTGCCGACGGGTACGTCCGCCGTCTCCAGGACACCCGCCCAGATCGCGGCGACCGCCTTCTCCGTCTCGCTTCCGGGTGCCGCGCCCGCCGCGCCCGCGAGGGCGGGGGCCGCCTCGGCGGGGGCGACGGCGGCCAGCCTGCCCCGGTCGACCTTGCCGTTCCCGGTGAGCGGCAGGGTCTCGTGCCAGACGACCGCGGACGGAATCATGTAGCCGGGCAGTTCGCCGCTCAGCGCCTCGCGGATCCGTGCCATGCCCGGCCGGTCCTCGCCCGAGGGAACCGCGTGGGCCACCAGCCGGTCGCCCCCGTCGCCCCGGTGGCGTACGACGGATGCCTCCGCCACCTCGGGGAGTGCGACGAGTCGGGTCTCCACCTCCCCGGCCTCTATGCGGAAGCCGTTGACCTTGAACTGGTCGTCGCTGCGGCCCAGGATCGCCACGTTCCCGTCCGGCAGGAAGCGCCCGAGGTCACCGGTGCGGTAGAGCCGCTCGCCCCTGCGGGCGTCGTCGACGAACCGCTCGGCGGTCCGTTCCGCGTCGCCCCAGTACCCGGGCACCGTGCCCACGCCGGCGAAACAGATCTCGCCGACCACCCCGTCCGGGGCGTCCAGCCCGTCGCGGTCGCGCACGTACACCCGGTTGTTGAGGCTGGGCCGCCCGTACGGGACCGGCTCGCCCGGGTCCGCGCCCGGGTCGATCGGGTGCAGGATGCTCCAGATCGTGGTCTCGGTCGCTCCGCCCAGCGAGTACACGTCCAGCTCCGGCCAGAGCGCGCGGAGCTTGCCGGGCAGTGCCGAGGGCACCGTGTCGCCGCTCATCATGACCAGCCGGAGGGAGTCCGGCACCGCGCCGCCGTCGGTGGCCGCCTGGTCCTGCAGCAGGGAGGCGATGGCCGGCACCGAGTTCCACACGCTGACGCGGGCCTGTTCGCACAGGGCCAGCCAGTGCCGCGGGTCCGCGGCGTGCTCGGCATCGGGCAGCACCACGGCCGCGCCGACGGCGAGGGCGCCGAAGAAGTCGTACACGGACAGGTCGAAGTTGAACGCGCTGATCCCGAAGAAGCGGTCCGCCGCCGTGACGGAGAACCGGCTGTTGCAGTCGTCCACGATGTTGAGGACCCCGCGGTGCGTGGCCATCACGCCCTTGGGCTTCCCCGTGGTCCCCGACGTGTAGATCACATAGGCCAGGTCGTCGGGGTGCGCGCCCGGCAGCGCGGCCAGGCGCTCCACCGGTCCGGTGCCCGCCTCCGCGGTGGCGTCCAGCGCGAGGACGGCACGCCCCCCGGCCGGGCGGTGACCGGAGTTGGTCAGCACGTGACGGACCCGGCCGTCGTCCAGCATGTACTCCTGCCGGGCCTCGGGCAGCGACGCGTCGACCGGCAGGTAGGCCGCGCCGGCCAGCGCCGTCGCGAGCACCCCGATGACCTGCTCGGGACCGCGGGTCATGACGAGTCCGACGAGTTCCTGGCGTTCCACGCCCTGTTCCCGCAGCCACACCGCGGCCCGCGTGGCCCGCCGGAGCAGCTCGCCGTAACTCATCGTGCGGTCCGCCGTGATGATCGCGGGGGCGTCCGGATTCTGGGCCGCCCGGTCCAGGAACCGGTCCTGGAGGAACCCGTCCGGGACCGGCCCGGCCGTGTCGTTGGCCGCGGCACGTCGGGCCCGCTGGGCCGGCGGCAGCAGGTCGAAGTCCCGGCGCTGCCGGCTCTCCGGGTCGAGCAGAGCGGTGAGCAGGGTCCGGTACCCCTCGGCCAGATCGGTCAGCAGGGCGTCCGGGAAGAGCTGTTCGACCCCGTCGAGCTGGATGACGAGCCCGCCGTGCCGCTGCATCACGAAGACGTTCAGCCACACCTGCGGGGTCTGGCTCACGGCGTACGTCTGCTTGCCGAAGGCCTCCGTGTACGTGCCGTCCAGCTCGTCGTCCACGTAGTCGATCGCGCTGTTGAAGGTGAACGGCATCCGGGCCCGCGCCGTGCCGCCCCGGCGCCTGGCCAGTTCGCGCATCACGTCGATGCCCGAGTGGTGACGGTGGTCGAGGTCGCGGCGCAGCTGTCCGCCGAGGGCCGCCACCCGGTCCTCGAAGGGGCGGGACCGGTCGGTGTCCAGCTCGACCAGCAGGGTGTCGGAGTAGTTGCCGATGGCCCGGTCGATCCGGGGGTGGACCGGCGGCCGGTTGGCGACGGTGGTCACCACGGTGAAGCGCGGCCCCGCCCCCCAGGTCGCCAGCGTCTCCCCGTACGCAGCCAGCAGCAGACAGGACGGGGTCACCCCCGCCGCGGCGGCCCGCTTGCGGAGCTGTTCCCAGGCGGTGGGGTCGAGCCGGATCTCGCGCCGGATGAACCGGGGCTGTGCGACGGTCGCCGGATCGGCGGCCAGGGGCAGTTCCGGGCAGCCGGGGAGCGTGTCCAGACGCTGTTCCCAGTAGCGGCGCGAACGTTCGGCGGGCGCCCTGGTCCGGGCCTTCTCCAGCGCCTCCACATAGGTGGGGAACGGGGTCTCCTCCGGAGCGTCCGGGTCCGGCCCCTCCTCGTACAGCGTCCACCAGGCGCGGAAGAACAGGAACATGCTGATCCCGTCCATCACCAGGCCGTCATGGCCGACGTGCATCACCATGCGCGTGTCGTCGAGCACGGTCACGTCGACCGCGAGGAGCGGGGCCAGGTCCGCCGCCAGGACGCGGTGCGAGCGCTCCTCGCGCAGCGCGATCAGCTGCTCGGCGGCCTCCTCCGCGTTCCGTGACCGCAGGTCGAGCCGCCCGATGGCCACCCGCGCCGCCGGCCGCTCGACCTGGGCACCCGACGCGGTGAACGCCGTACGCAGGGCGCCGTGCCGCGCGACGACGCCGCGCAGCGCCTCCTCCAGCCGGTCGATGTCCCAGCAGCCCTCGATCTCGTGGAAGGTGTGGCTGCCGACGTTCCCGATCTCGAAGATGTCGCTGCGCCCGAACAGATAGCTCTGCTGGAGCGGGGTGAGGGCGAACGCGGTGCCGTCCGTGTCCGCCGTCTCGGCCAGGTGGGCCAGCAGCCCGGCCTTGTGCTCCCTGATCCGGGCCACCAGGCCGGGATCCACCCGCTCCTTGGGGCCCTGCAGACGCAGGTTCTCGCCCTCGGCGGTCAGGCTCAGACCGCGTGACTCGATGTCCCGCAGTACCTCCGTGCTGCTCATATGCGCGACACCTCCGCCGTCGCCGCGTCGGCTTCCGGTGCCCGCTCGGCCAGCACCGCGGCCAGGGCGTTCACGTCACCGCCGCCCAGCAGTTCGTCCATGGTCAGGTCGACCTCGGTGTGTTCGAGGATCTGGTACTGGAGCGCGACGGCCTGGAGCGAGGACATCCCGAGCTCCGCCGGGGTCCGGTGCGCGACCGGTTCACCGTCCGGCAGCCGCAGGGTCTCCCGCACCCGGTCGGCGAGCCAGCCGGCCAGCGGTCCGGCCCCGCCGTCGTCACCGGCCACCTCGGACGCGTCCCGCGCCTGACGGGGCTGCGCGGGAAGGGCGCTGAAGTACCTGCGCCCCGCCAGCCGGACCGTCGTGCCCGCTGCCACGAGCTCCGTCGTCCCCGGCCACCGCGACAGATCGGGCGCACCGAGCGCTTCGGCCAGCCGGCCCGCGAAACCCGGCATGACGGGCGCCGCGCAGCGGGCCAGCAGCAGGGCCGCGGCCAGTTCCAGGGCCACCGCGGTGCGGGCCTCGTCCTTCCAGTTGCCGATCCCGGCGGTACGGGACTCGACCGCCGCGAACTCACGGGTGTCCGCCACGATCCCGCTCAGGGCCGCGGCAGCCCGGTTCAGCGAGAACCCGTCCTGGCCCAGGCTGTTGGAGACCGCCGCCAGCCGTGCGTTCAGCCGGTCCAGGAACGCCGTGTGCTCCGGCGTCCACACGCCCGCGTCCGGGGCGCACCCGTCGTAGTCGCGGTCGATCCGGGTTCCCAGATCGTCGAGCCAGGACTCCCAGCCGCCGATGAGTACGGTCTCGACGGCCTCCCGGTACGCGTCGGGTTCGAAGTTCGTGCGCTCCGTCTCGGGCCGGGTCAGCGCCAGGTAGTAGCGCACCGCGTCGACGGTCTCCGGGGCGAGGATGTCCTTGCCCCAGACCGCGTGGCGGCGGCTGGTGGAGAACTTGGAACCGTCCAGCAGATAGAACTCGTTGACGTGGTAGTCGATGTCCGGGCTCCACCGCGGGTGCGCGAGCCGGTAGAGGACCGGGTAGAGCACCGCGTGGTAGAAGGTGTTGTCGTAGCCGAAGAAGTGCACCACCTTCCAGTCCTGCTCCGGGGCGTCCGCCCGCCAGCCCTTCCCGAGCCGGCGGCCCAGCCGCTCGATGCCGTGCAGGAATCCGTAACTCATCTCGGGCCAGACCCAGATCACCTGGCCGTCCACGTCCTGCTCGGCCGGCGGCACCCCCCACGCGGCGGGGTGGCTGACCGGCACGTCGAGGCGCTCTCCCCCGAAGACCCGGTCCGCGAGTTCCCGCAGCCGGGCCGGGACGCGGCCGAGCCGGTGGTGCTCGGCGACCTCCTTGGAGTACTCGTGCAGGGGCAGCACGAACCGGGTCAGGCCCTCCTGTTGGGGCTGCGCGTCGGAGCGGCGGGCGCGGGGGGCGGTCAGGTCGGTGCAGAGGTTCGGCTCGCCGCACTCCTCGCAGATGTTTCCGTTGGTGCCCGCACCGCAGCCGGGGCAGCCGCCGGACACGTCGACCTCGTAGAGGTAGTCGCCGGATTCGCCGTCCACGAGCGCGGGCGTCGAGCGGGCCCGTACGCCTCCCGAGTCCACCAGCCGGGAGAAGTAGCCGCGCAGCCCGTCGCGGTACTCCTCGTCCTGGTCGGTCACGGTGTACTGGTCGGGCTCGACGCCCAGCAGCCGCAGGGTCTCGGCGATCTCGGCGCTGTAGTGCGCGGCCGTGTCGGCCGGCTCCCGGCCCTCGCGGCGCGCGCACTCCGCCACGTAGCTCTGGTAGTCGTCGCTGCCGGTCAGGTGCCAGGCCGCCACCCCGCGCATCCGCTGGTGGCGTACGAACACGTCGGCGCCCAGGTACGGCCCGGACAGGTGGCCGAGGTGCAGGTCGCCGTTGGGCGTGGGCGGGGTGGAGAAGACGAACACCGGGCGCTCGTGGAACCGGCGGCGGGTGGGAACCGGCACGGCGGCCCGTGCCGCCAGGTCCGGGTCGCGCCAGTACAGGTCGAAGAAGAGCAGGTCGGTGTCGCCGGTGTTCTCGATGACATGCGTCTCGAAGGGCTCGAACTGGCAGATGGTGCCGGGCCGTACGGGGTGGCGGCGGCCGTCTGCCACGATCTCCCCGCTGCCCGCCACGACGACGAACATCTCGGTCTCGTCGTGCTGGTGCGGGTCCGACGCCCCCCCGGGCACGACCCGCCCCCAGCCCGTACCGACACTCGTCCCGTCGATCGAACTCATCTCGATGCCGAAGGCGCTGTGCAGCTCTCCGGCCGAATAGGTGTTGATGATCACGCGTGATCCCCCTGGTCCCCCTGTGCGCGGAAAACGCCGCGAGCGGCGCTGAGCAGATCGACGGCCTCGGCGGCGATCGCGGGACCGAGCCGGTAACCGGAGCCATTGGCCGCGCCGGCGAACACCAGCCCGCCGTCCGGGTCGAGCGCGCGGACCAGCGGCTCCCGGTTCTCGCTGTACGCGTCGCAGAACACCCGCCCCCCGACGGCCCGTTCGGCCATTCCGGGCGCCCACGAGGCCAGCGCCGCCCGTGCCTCGGCGAGTTCGCCGGCGGTCAGCGCCCCGGACAGCCGGTCCGGGTCGACGTCCCACTCCTGGCACGTGTAGCTGAAGAGCCAGTGCCCCCGTTCGTGCAGCGGGAGCAGGAACGCGTCCTCCTCGTGGAAGACGACCACCCCGTCCCCGGGGGCGGGCGCCTGCTCGACGTGGAGGGCGACGACCTTCTTCACCCGGGCACCCAGCGGAGCCACGTACGACCGCCAGGCCGGGGCGGCGAGCCACGGCCCCGGCGCGATCACCACGGAACCGGCGTACAACCGCTCGCCGGTGCCCAGGCCCAGCAGATAGCCGTCCCCCTTCGGCTCCAGCGAGGTGACGCCGTTGCCCTCGCGGAACGAGACCGCCGGGCGCAGGCCGCGCGCCAGCTCCTGGGCCAGTGCGCCGACGTACGCGTACTGGGCACCGTCACAGGTCCACGCCGCGTGCCCGTCGGGCAGCACGGTCAGCGGGGCGGGCGGCGCGTCCGTGCGCCGGGGCCGGGCCCCTTCGAGGTAGAGCTCCTGGATCTCGGCGCCCGCCGACTCCTTCGCGAGCACCGAGAGGCCGACCGGATGGACCGGCAGGCCGGGTTCGGCCGCCCGCAGACCGCCGTAGAACCGCTCGCTGTAGGCCGACATGCGGCGTACGCGCTCCGAGGCGCCGCGCGGGAAGTGCAGCCCCGCCGAACGGCGGCTGGCCCCGGAGCCGACGGCGTCCCCCTCCAGCACGGCGACCGATGCCCCGGGGGCCCGCCGTACGGCCTCCCGGGCGGTCAGGCAGCCGATGATGCCGCCGCCCACCACAGCGATGTCCAAGTCCTTCACGGCTCACACCGCCGTTTCGTCGAGCGGCAGCTTGGCCGACCATTCGACGAACGACGGGTCCGGGTCGTCACTGCGCACTCCGCGCAGCCGGTCGACGATCCGCTGGCTCCGCCAGGCGATCAGGCTGAGGTTCTTGTCCGCGAGCCCGCGCTGGCGCAGGGCCGCGTTCTGGACGAAGATCCCGCGGTCCGGCGGGCCGTCCCAGCGGGCGGCGAAGTCGCGGTCGATCCGGAACTCGTCGCCCTCCCACTCGATCCGGTCGGAGAGCGGTGCCATGAACTCCGGTGTACGGGTGCGGAATCCGGTGGCCCACACCACGACGTCCGCGTCGACCTGGCCGAGCACCCCCGGGTGGTTGCTGTTGGTGAGGCTCAGGGCCCATTCGCCGTTCCCGCCGGCCCCCGGCGTGACGCCGATGACGGAGCGGTTCGGATAGAGGGCGACCAGGTCCTTGTTCCCGTGCAGGAACCGCTCGGCGTATATGCGCTGGTATATCTCGCGCAGCGTCGCCTCGGATATGCCGTCGCTGGACAGCACGTGCTGCTGGTTGAACGTCGCGCGGGTCTCCGCGTCCAGACCGTAGAAGTAGTCCGAATACCCGGGCATGTAGTAGTCGTTGGTGAACGGCGAGTCGTCGATGGGGGAGAAGTTGCGCCGCCGCGACACCCAGGACACCCGGCGCGGCCGCTGGTCCTGCGGCCGGGAGATCAGGTCGAGGAACGCCTCGGCGCCCGACTGGCCGCCGCCGACCACACAGACCCGGAGGCCGGCGAGGTCACGGCCGCGCTCCACGAAGTCGCTGACGTGGAAGTGGCCGGAGCCGAGCTTGTCCCGGCCCTCGGCGGGCACCCAGGGCTCGTTGCCGATGCCCAGGCAGATGTTGTTCGCGGTGACGGTACGGCGGTTGGTGCGGAGCACGAACTCACCGTCGAACTCGACGGATTCGACCGTCTCGCCGAAGACCACGTTCTCGTTCTTCAGGCACGCCCACTCGAGGTAGTCGCGGTACTCCTGCCGCGGCACGTCACTGAACTGGGCGTTGATGAAGTGGTAGATGCGTCCCCTGTCCTTCAGGTAGGACAGGAAGGAGAAGGGGCTGGTCGGGTCGGAGAGGCTCACCAGATCCTTGAGTATCGACACCTGTAACGTGGCGCCGGGTATCTGCTGGCCGTCGTGCCACCCGAAGCTCTCCCGCTTCTCCATGAACACGTTGGGGAGGTCGGTGTGCCGGTGCAACAAGGATGCGAGACTCAGATTCGCCGGACCCACGCCGATGCCGACGCAGTCGTAGTGCGCTTGCCTACTCATAGCTCTCCTCATACGTACATCGGATGCCGTAGTCGTTCAGGAACGAGATCCAGCGAGCTGCCTCCTCTCCGCTGCCGGCGGCCCGGTGCAGGCCCGCGGGTACGGCCCCGTCCAGGACGCGCGTGACGCCGTACGCCAGCGGGACCGAGACGCAGCGGGCCATCGCCGACTCGTCCGCCCCGCCCCGCAGGTCGAGGAAGTAGGACCCCTGCCACGGCCGGCCCGCCGCGTCGTGCGCGGTCAGCTCGACGGACAGCACCACCCGGTCCCGGTCCTCGGGCCCGGTCGGATACCGCGCGGCCAGCCGGTCGGCCAGCGCGCCGACGCTCTCCGCCGAGCCTGTGCGCAGCTCCTCGAAGACCGGTTCCCAGGCCTTCTGCCAGCCGTCCAGGCGCAGGGTGCCGCGCACGAACTGCCGCACCTGCCAGCCGGCCGGGAAGCCGTACTGGTCCAGGAAGGGGAGCGAGTCGCGGTTCGGGTAGACCTCGAAGGTCTCGCCGCCCGCCCGGTGCGCGACCACCGCCTCCCAGGGGCGCTCCACCACGCGTTCCTCGCCGTCCGCCACGTGCCGGGCGGGCGAGAGCAGCGCCGTGAGGACCCCGCGCGGGGCCCAGCTGAAGCGGTAGCGGAAGTCGTTGGGCTCGGCCGGGAGTCCTCCGCAGTACGAGGTGAAGCGGACGTCCCGCGCGTCCTCGCCGACGGCCGAGCGGGCCCGGCTCACGAGCTGGTGCGCGAGCAGGTGGTCGATGCCCGGGTCCAGCCCCGCCTCGGTGAGGATCACCCGGCCGTCCGCCTCGGCGGCGGGGCCCGCGGCGGCCATCTCCTCGGAGGTGTAGCTGGAGCAGGCGAAGTGCGCCCCGCTCTCCTCGCATATGCGCAGCAGTCGCGCGTGCTCGGTCGCGGGGAGCATCGAGACGACGACGTCGCCCCGGTTCAGCGTGGCCGCCAGCGCGTCCGGATCGAGGGCCGCCGTGGTGGCGCGACCGGTCAGCCCGAGCCGCTCGAGCAGTTGCCGCGCCTTCTCCCGGGTGCGGCCGTGCACCACGACGCGGTCGGCCCGGTCGCACAGCAGGGCCAGTCCGCCGCCGTTGGACAGCCCTGTTCCGATCCAGTGGACGGTGCCGCCGGCCGGCACGGTCTCAGTCATGGCTGGTCTCCTTTCGATGGGCCTCGGCCGCGGTCCTGAAGAGGTCGAGGCAGCGTTCCCAGGCGGTGGATCCGGTGTCGAGCAGCTCCAGTTGCGGAGTCAGCGCGGCCGAGAACGACGTGCTCGCCTCGCCGGGCAGCAGCGAGGGAAGGTTGTCGATGGCGATCACGTCGACGGGGTGGTCCCCGTCCCTGAGCCGCCGCGCGGGGGCGTCCCAGCCGGTGATCGCGTCGTAGACCGGCAGGACGTTGCAGTCCGAGGTGACATCGCAGGTGACGTCGGCGAGGACCCGGATCCGCCGGGCGGGGTCGTCGAGGTCGGCGGGCGTGAGGAACACCGTCCCCGGCTTGTCGACCTGCACGGCGTTGACCACCAGATCGGCGGCGAGCAACGCCTCGCGGTCCAGGTTCCCGGTCTCCGCCAGGTCCCAGCGCTGCGGCCGCACCCCCGCGGTCTCCAGGGCGTCGCAGGCACCGCGGCCGCAGCGTCCCAGGGCGCCGAGGACGATCGCGCGCGGCGGCGCCCCCCGGCCCGCCGCCCTGAGTGCGGCGTCCAGCTCCGGACGGGTCCACGGCCGCAGCGGGGGCACGAGCGCGCCCCGATGGTGCAGCAGCGCCAGGGCCGCGCCGACGTAGCCCGCCCAGTAGCCGAACGCCGCGAGCCTCCTGCCGCCGTCGTCCACCAGGTACTCCATGTCGAGCAGCGCGCCGCCGCCCGCACCGAAGCGGCGCAGCAGCCGGCCCGCGCCCTCCTGGCCCTTGTAGGCGTGCCCGAAGAAGATGTGCCGGTGCACCAGCTCCTCCGGTGCCGGGGGCAGCTCCTTGAGGCCGACGACATAGGCCTCGGCGGGCGCGTCGCGCCAGCTGCCGGCCGGGGCGGTGGAGCAGCCCGCTGCCGTGTAGCCGTCGAGTCCGAAGGCGCGTTGCGGCGACTCCTCCACGGTGACGCGGAACCCCTGCTCCACCAGCCGTCGCGCGTCCGGCGGAACGATCGGGGCGCGGCGCTCGGTGGCGCGGGTCTCGTGCCGCAGCCAGAGGTGGGCGGCGCTCACAGGACGGGGATGCGGCCGTTGGCGGACGGGCGGTAGGTGATGTTCTCCGGGAGCGTCGCGGGATCGAAGCCGCTGTCGAGCAGGGTGCCCACCACGGCGGTCGCCACGGTGGTGGCCAGCGCCTGGCCGGGACAGCCGTGGGCGGCGGCGCCGAAGGTGAAGACCGCGGGCTCCGGGCGGCCGGCCAGGAAGACGTCCGGGTCCGGATTGGCGGCCGGATCGCGGTTGGCTGCGGCCAGGACCAGCAGGATCGCGTCGCCCGCCTCGATCTTGGCCCCTTCGAACACGAAGGAGGAGGCGGCGAACCGGCGGGTGTTCTGGACCGGTGCGTCGAAGCGGGCCACTTCGGCGACCACCTCGCGCAGCCGCTCGCGCGGGACCTGCCGGGCGGCCTCGGTCCGGGCCAGGGCGACCAGGGTGTTGCCGATCAGCCCGGCCGTCGCGTCGTACGTCTGGGAGAGGAAACCGATGCCGTTGGCGAGGAGCGGCGCGGTGTCGCTCCAGCCGTCGCCCGCGGCGATCCGCACCAGGTCGCCGAGCAGCCCCTCGGCGTCGCCGTCGGCGCGCGGCCCCATCAGCTCCCGCAGCCTGCCCGCCGCCCCGGCGGCCTCCCGCTGCTGCTCGGGGGTGGCCGAGGCGGGGATGCACCGGACGAACACGCCGATCAGCCGGGCCGCCTCCTCGCTCGCACCCTCGTCGAGCCCGCACAGCCGGGCCACCACCCGGGCCGGGACGGCGAGCATCAGTTCCTCGAACCGGGGCTCCGCCGCGCCCTCCAGGCACGAGCGGGTGACCTGCTCGGCGGCCCGGGCGGCCGCGTCCGGGTCGGTGTCGGTCAGGGCCCGGACCACGACGGACTTCAGCCGCTGCTGCACGTCGCCGTCGGTCATCCGTACCAGCTGTCCGAACACCTCGCCGGCGGGCGTTCCCTCGATGCCGTGCGGCACCGGCTCGGCGGCCGGGCGGACCCGGCAGTCCGGGTGCCGCAGCAGGCCGGTGATCTGCGCGGCACCGCTCGCCACCCACATCCGCAGGGTGTCGTCGTAGTGGAACGGCCGCTCGGCCACCAGGCCGGCGTAGTACGGGTAGGGATCCGGGTGGGTCACGGCGGAGACGGGGGAAAGCACGTTCGGTGTTCCTCTCACAGGGCGTCGGCTGAGGCGGGGGCGCGGGGCGGTACGGGCTTGCGGTCGAGCGAACCCGCGATGATCATCTGCTGGACCTCGGAGGCCCCCTCGTAGATACGCAACGACCGGATCTGGCGGTAGAGACGTTCGGGAACGCTGTCCGCGACGAGCCCCGCCGCTCCGAAGATCTGCACGGTGGCGTCGACGATCCGCTGGGCCGACTCGGTCGCGGCCAGCTTGGCGATGCTGGAGTGGCGCGGATAGCCGCGGCGGCCGTGGTCGATCTCCCAGGCCGCGCGGGCCACGAGCAGGGCCGCGCCGTTCAGCGCCACCTCGCTGTCGGCGAGCGCCGCCTTCACGGACGGCAGGTCGAACAGGCTGCCCCGGTAGATCTTCCGCTCCCTGGCGTGCCCGACGGCGGCGTCCGCGGCGCGCCGGGCGAAGCCGACGGCGGCGGCGCCCACGGTCATGCGGAATCGTTCCAGCACGTCCGAGGCGATGACGAAGCCGTGCCCGGGGCGGCCCAGCACGCTCGTGTCCGGCACGAAGGCCCGGTCCAGGACGAGATGGCCGAGCGAGCGCGGGGCGACCATCCGCACGGACCGGTCGCAGCTCAGCCCCCCGGTCTCCGCCGGGACCAGGAAGGCGGTCAGCCCCAGCGCGCCGGGGCCCTCACCGGTCCGGGCGATCACGCAGTGCACGCCCGCGATGCCGCTGTTGGCGATCCACGCCTTCTCGCCGTCGAGCACATAGCCGCCCGGGACCCGCTCGGCGCGCAGCCCGACAGCGGCCAGGTCCGAGCCGGACGCCTCCTCGGTGACGGCGAAGGACCCGGCGAGTTCGCCACGCGCCATCGGCGGCAGGTAGCGCCGCTTCTGCTCCTCGGTCCCGTACCGGATGATCGGCGTCGCCGCGAGGGCCTGGATGGAGAACGTGAAGTCGGCGAGGTCGTCGGCGTACGCCAGCACCTCCCGCGCCAGGCACAGCGATCTGAAGTCGCCGTTCAGCCCGGGAGCGGTCCCCGTCCCGTCGCCGGAAGCGGCCGCCTCGCCGGACGACGGGGCGTCGGGGTCCAGGAAGGCGAGCCAGCCGTCGGCCCCCAGCGCGCGCAGGATGCGCAGCCCGGAGACGTCCGGGGCGCGGTCCGTGGGTACCTCCCACAGTTCAGCCCGGTCCTGGCACCAGCCCGCGAGCCGGCGCGCGGCGAAGCGGTGGTGGTCCTCGTACAAGGGCAGAGCCAGCAGGTTCTCGTCGAGGCCGGCAAGCTGAGTTCTCATCGGCAGGCCCCTCAGATCATCAGATCGGCGTCGGCGGAGGCGTCCGGACCCGAGGCCGGGGACGCCTGGATCTCCTTGACCAGGTGGTGTTCGACGAAGTACGCGAACGAGGCGTAGCCCCGCCAGACGCGGCGCCACTCCGTCTGCACCGCCTCCTCGCCCACGGTGCGCCGGACGTCGTCGAGGTAGGAGATGATGATCTCGGCCGACTGCCGGGCATGGCCCGCCGAGAAGTTGTCGATCGACAGGTGCGTCTTCTCGTAGGCGGTGTCGAAGCCGTGCCGGCGCAGCTTCTCCATCTCGTGCAGGCGCACCTCGCCGAGGCCGAACATCTCGATCGCGAGGTTGTAGCCGAGGAGTTCGTTGTAGTAGCTGTCGGGGAAGAGCGACAGACAGATCTGGTGGATGGAGAAGCCGTAGAGGCTGTCCGGGATCTCGCCCTGGTCCAGGAACGCCTCGTCCCTGATGTGCGGCAGCCGTAACTCCATGCTGTCCAGCACCTTCTTGAACAGCACGACGTGGTTCTTCGCCAGCTCACCGCGGCCCATCTCGTCCGCGTAGATGCCGAAGAGCAGGGCGTCGCTCCGCCGGTCGAAGCGGCCCAGGTTTCCGATCCGGCACGCCCAGGTCCCGTCGATCAGATTGGCCAGGGCGAAGGTCATCTGATGGAAGATCACCTCGTCGCGGCCCGGTATCTCCGTGAGCGGCCGGTAGGGCTCGACCAGCTTCTCCCAGTAGACGCGGTCCACCCGGTCGAGGAGCGCCTGCGGGGTGTACGTGAAGGATGACGCGTCGGTGTACCGGCCGCCCGCCCCGTGTTCCAGCAGCAGTTCGCCGTCGAGCAGGCCCTGTTCGGCGCGGGCCGCGGCGGCCCTGCGGATGCTGGGGAAGGACTCGGCGTGCACCAGCCGGTGGAAGAGGGTCCGGTCGTCGTACGTCTCCCGCGGCTCGGCGAACACCACACCGTCCCCGGCGGCCGTCCCGGTCAGGTCCGCCCGCCGCGCCGCCGCCCGGGCGTCCGCGCCCGGCGTGCCGGGGGCCGGGGCGGGCGTGGGAACGCCCTCCTGGACCTCCCGCACCCAGGCGTCCAGCACCGCCGACTCCCCGGCGTCGAATATCCCGAACATCGGGCCGCCGAACTTCAGCGCGCGCGTGAAGCGCGATCCGCCCGAACGCAGTTCCCGCAGGTGGTACGAGGAGCGGAACTCGGCCATGAACGCGTCGAAGTCCAGACCGGGATCACCGAGCACATCGGCGAGCAGCCGGTCGCCGAGTTTCACCCGACGGTGCTGGCTCCCGGCGAACGGGGCGTGGCGCCTGAGGATCCTGGCCGCCTTCGCCTCCAGCGACAACGCGGCTTCCTCATCGGCCACTTCGGCCAGGAGCGCGCTCTGTTCCTTCTCCATGGCGACCACGAGCCGTACCGCGCCGAGCAGCCGCCGGCGCTCCGCCGCACCGTCGGGCGACTGCTCGGTCAGCGCCAGATAGGCGTCGAGCGGGGCCCGTACCGCGGCCTCGTCCAGTACCGGCTCGGTGGCGAACAACAGGTCGTCGAGGCCCAGGGCGTGGAAGGCGTAGTGGACCCCGACCGTCTCGGGAAGGAAGCGCCCCGGCAGCCGGGACAGGGCGACGAAGAAGGCACCGTGCAACGCGGTGAGCGGATGGACGACGGCCCGGGCGTTGAAGTCCTCGGCCAGGATGCCCGGCAGCCGCACCCCCTCGTCCTCCAGCGCGCGCCGCCGCAGGTGCTCCACCGCGCGCTGCTCGTTGCCCTCGCCCTTGTACCGGAAGTGGTGCTGGAACAGCTGGTTGACGATGACCGAGGGCTGCGTCAGCGGCTGGGAGACGATGTCCAGCCAGCAACCGGCCAGCATGGCGACGGGCGCCCTCCGGCGCAGTACGGCGCCGCGGACTCCGGCGTCCCCGCCGCCCGTCCGCGCCACCGCTGCGACGAGGTCGGCGCGGGCCTCGCGGGTCACGTCGACGACCGCGCCGGCGACGTCCTCGACGGTCATGGGCGCAGAACCGTCCGCAGGCTCCGGAACACTCCGTAAGAAGGCCATCACGACCCTCAGCGCGACGAGCACGGACGTCTCCGACTCCTGGTCGCGGAGGAGGTGGCGGAAGAGCTCCCCGGGGTCCCCGGCGAGAATTCCGGCCGCGGATTCCTCCGTTCCCGGACTGCATTCGAACCGGTCGAGGGGGAGCGAGGTGAGTCGGTCGGTGAGGAGATCGTCGGAAGGTGAGCAGCTCGATTGCGCGACAGTCGACATGGTCAGCCCCTGAGGTCAGTCATCGGACGTGCCGTACGGAAGGGTCGGCGTGCGCAGAGATCAGTGGCCGGATTCGGCCGGCGTCCTCTGCAGCAGAACTCCCACGCGTGATCCCGGAACACTGGCGGCCAGCAGGTAGTGACGGCCGTGCCGCACCCGGCCCTCGCGATTCCGGTCGACCAGGTTGATGAGCGGGTCGGCGGCGAAGCAGTGCCCGACGCGTTCGATGTTGTCCAGGGAGAGCTGCGCCGGTTTGAATCCGGCCTGCAGTTCCTTCATCGTGACCACCGGCTTGAAGACATTGGTGTGCAGAACTCCGTCGATGTCCGACGGCTTCATTCCGCGCGGGGTCAGCAGGGTGTCGTTGACGCGGCGCGACAGCTCGGAACTGATTTCCTCCGACCAGTCCATACGGCTCGTGTCGTGCGCCGTCGCGGTGTCGACCAGCGTGTACTCACCGGCCCCGTCCGTCACCAGGCAGCCGGCCGCGCCGTCGCTGAACAGGGCGAATCCCGTCATGCGGCGCGCCTCGTCGGTCACCCGGTCCACCGTGAGGACGAGGACGCGCCGGTGGCTGCCCCCCGCGACCAGGGAACGGGCCACCACGAGGCCGGCCAGCAGGTTGGTGCAGCGGTTGAGCGTCACTCCCACCACGTCGTGGTTCTTCGTCCCGAGGCCCGCCAGGACGGCCTGGACGAACCCGCCGTGGGTCTCCGCGTCACCGGGGAAGCCGGTGCAGCACAGGACCAGGGCGTCCACGTCGGCCGGATCGGTGCCGGAGCCGGCCAGGACGGCCCGTCCGCACCGGGCCGCCAGTTCCTCCAGGGGCAGCTCGGTGCGGTGCACCTTTCCCCAGCCCCACAGTTCGGCCCTGGGCGGCATCCCCAGCCGTTCGGCCTGTTCCAGGAGGCCGGGTAAGTCGGAGTGGTCCGTCTCGTTCTCGCCGAGTTCGTACGCGGGCGAGCTCAGCTGTATGTGCCCCTGGTTCACGGACACGCTCCGTCGACGCGCCCGGCTGCGCGGGTCATCCACTGGTTGACTTCGCCGTAGGGCGGGGCATCCGCGGTGAACCCGAAGGTCCCGTGGTCGAGCACCTCGCGGGCCGCCTGCACGAGACCGCCGAGCGCGGCCCGGAACATGGTGGAACCCAGGCTGATCCGGCGCGCCCCGCACGCGGCGAGCTCCGCCACCCCGAGGGCCGGCTTCTGGCTCCCCGCCAGTACGTTGACGGGCTTCCCCACGGCGCCGCAGACGGCCCGCACGGCCTCGGCGGACGGCAGTCCGGGCGCGTACAGCACATCGGCGCCCGCCTCCTCGTAGGCCTGGAGGCGGCGGATCGTGTCCTCCAGGTCGGGGCGCCCGTAGAGGAAGTTCTCCGCGCGGGCGGTGACGGTGAACGGGAACGGCAGGGCCCGCGCGGCCTCCACCGCGGCCGCCACCCGCTCCACCGCTTCCCCGAGCGGCCGTACCGGGTCGCCGGGGAGCCCGGTCGCGTCCTCGATCGATCCGCCCACCAGGCCGGCCGCTCCCGCGGCGGCGAAGGTCTCCGCGACCCCGGCCGGCGTCGCGGCGAAGCCGCTCTCCAGGTCGGCGGAGACCGGCAGTTCGGTGGCCTCCACGATCTCCCGGGCGTTGGCGATCACCGTGTCGCGGTCCAGTTGGTTGGCACCGTCGGGGTGCCCGAGGGCCACGGCGAGGCCGGCACTGGTGGTCGCCAGTGCGGGAAATCCGAGCCCGGACAGAATATGAGCAGTTCCCGCATTCCATGGATTGGGAATGACGAATGCGTCAGGCCCGTTGTGAAGGTCCCGGAATGCGGCACCCCTGAATTGCAGCTCCCGTACAGACGGTTGCACCGTCACACTCCCCGTTGGTGGTTCAGATCAATTCGGTGTGGTGCCCCGCCGATGCCACGGGCCGGTCGCCGTCGTGCACGAGCGGAAGAAGCACATCGGTGAGGGCCGAGGGCTCGTCCATGAAGTAGAAGTGCCCGCCGGGCGCCCAGTGGTACTGGGGCTCACCCTCGCACTCACGCCGCCAGGGCTCCAGCCCCGGGGCCTTCACATGGGGATCGTCCAGGCCGTTGACCAGGGATATCCCGACGCCGAGCGGCTCGGCCGGCTCGTAGCGGTAGGCGGCGGAGAGCTGGAAGTCCTCCTGCAGCCCGGGGAGCAGCAGCCGGCGCAGATCGTCGTCCTGGATCGCCTCCGGGGGCATCCCGCCGAAGTACGTCATGGCCTCGGCGAATTCGCGGCCTTCGAGCCGGGCGGTCTGGACGGTACGGGCGGACGGCACCCGGCTCGGCGCGTTGGAACCGGACACGATCAGCCGGGCGAGGGTGTCCACGTGGCGCAGCCGGCGGGCCGTCTCGAAGGCGGCCAGTGCGCCGAGGCTGTGTCCGAGCAGGTAGAAGGGCTGGTCATCGGCGTGCTCGGCGATGGCCGCGGCAGCACCCTCGGCGAATTCGGCGACGCTCGCGGGTCGCGGTACGTCGGCCCGGTGGTCGCGTCCGGGCATGCACACGGGTACGACCCGGGCATGGGCCCCGAGGCCCGGCTGCAGGGCGAGAAACGCTCGCGGGTTGCCCCCGGCGTGATGAAAGCAGTAAATGCGTGGAACTGGTGAAGCCAAGTCCGTTCCCCGGGAAAGAAACCATGACGGTGCAGACATCGCCATCCATTTCGCTCAGTCCGTGAACTATCCCCCGCTCGCACATAGTTCAGAACTGAATGGATGCCATGGCATCTTCAGGCCCCCGCGAGCTGCCGACCAGAGGTCAACGACGTGTAGCTGTGCTTTATGGCGTCACGCTTTACGGCTACGGACACTACAGCCGGGCCCAGGGGTGGTCAAACAGTTTGCAGGGAAAGGAAGTTGAATTTCTGGTTGCCTGATCACACAGGAATGTCCATTAGATGTCTCACGATGTGGACGATCAAAGAAAGGGGCCGGTCACTGCCGTGCGCGCCGCGCGCGAAGAGGGTCACACGTTCGTTTCCGGCGCACCCATTCGATAGACGACACGCCATGCGCGACATGCGGTGCGAACGCCCGCGACCGGCCCCGGCGGTGTTCCGGCCCGAGTGCGCACCCCCTCCCCAACCTCAGGCATATGTCAGTGGAATACGACCAGTTCAGGGGCGTACCCACTCAGATGTGCGCCCCTGCGCACGCCCGTGCACCCTCGTACGCGAGAATGGAGCGGTGACCTCAGCTACCGAACAGCCCGTTCCTGCCGCTCCCCGGCTGATCGCCACCGATCTGGACGGCACCCTCCTGCGCGACGACAAGACCGTCTCGGACCGCACGGTCGCGGCGCTCGCCGCTGCCGAGGAGGCCGGCATCGAGGTCTTCTTCGTCACCGGCCGCCCCGCCCGCTGGATGGACGTCGTCAGCGAGCACGTGCACGGGCACGGCCTGGCGATCTGCGCCAACGGAGCCGCCGTCGCCGACCTGCACGCCGGCGGCAGGCTGCTGAAGGTGCGGGCCCTGGAGCGCCCGACGGCCCTCGACATCGTCCACACGCTGCGCGCGGCCGCCCCCGGCACGTCGTTCGCCGTCGAGCTGGCCACCGGTATCCACTACGAACCGGCCTATCCGCCCTTCCACCTGGACCCCGGCGCCACGGTTGCCGTCGCCGAGAAACTGCTCCACGAGGAGACGCCGGGCACCGGCGCCCCCGTGCTGAAGCTCCTGGCCCACCACCGCGAACTGGCCCCGGACGCCTTCCTCGACCTGGCACGCACGGTGGCCGGCGACCGGGCGTCGTTCACCCGGTCCAGCCCCACCGCCCTTCTGGAGGTCAGCGGGCCCGGCGTCTCCAAGGCCAGCACGCTGGAGCTCTGCTGCGCCGAGCGCGGCATCTCCTCCGCGGAGGTCGTCGCCTTCGGTGACATGCCGAACGACGTGGAGATGCTGAGCTGGGCGGGCACGTCGTACGCGATGGGCAACGCACACCCGGCCGCCCTGGCGGCGGCCACCGGCCGTACGGTCACCAACAACGAGGACGGCGTCGCGGTCGTGATCGAGCGGATCATCGCCGAACGCACCCGGACGCGCGTGGAGCACTGAGGGATTCCACGAGGGCTGAAGGCCCCGGCGGTCAGAGCGGCACCTGCCACACCACCTTCGTACCGGCGCCGTCCTCCCCGATTCCCGGCCCGAACCAACTGGACCCGCCGAGCGATTCCGCCCGTCGCGCCAGGTTCCGCAGCCCGCTGCGCCGGCCGCCCGCCGGAATGCCCACCCCGTCGTCGGCGACCGAAAGACGCACCGCGTCCTGCCCGTCGGGCAGCGTGGCGGTCGCGTCGACGACCACATCGATCCGTGACGCCTCGGCGTGGCGGAAGGCGTTGGACAGCGCCTCCCGGAGGGCCGCGATCAGATTCTTGCCGGTCAGCTCACCGACCAGGGAGTCGACCGGACCGAGGAAGCGGTGGGACGGTTTGAAGCCCAGCGGGACCGCCGCCATGTTGATCTCGCGCAGCACGCGGGTGCGCAGCCCCGAGGGCGCCTCGGCCGGCTCCTGCTGCAGGGCGAAGATCGCGGTGCGGATCTCCTGAATGGTCACGTCCAGCTCGTCGACCGCCCGTCCCACCCCGGTCTGCACCTCCGGCACATCCGACCGGCGCTGCGCGCTCTCCAGCATCATCCCGGTGGCGAACAGCCGCTGGATCACCAGGTCGTGCAGGTCGCGGGCGATACGGTCGCGGTCCTCGTAGACCGCGAGCCGCTCCCGGTCGCGCTGCGCCTCGGCCATCATGAGCGCCAGCGCCGCCTGCGAGGCGAACTGGGTGGCGAGGGTCCGCTCGGTCTCCGTGAACGGCCGGCCCCCCTTGGCGCGCGGGGTGGCGAGCGCGCCGAGCACCCGGCCCCCGCTGTGCAGCGGGAGCATCATGCTCGGGCCGAAGCGCTCCGCCAGCCTGGTGATCATGCGAGGGTCGGTGGCCGAATCGTCGATGAAGACCGCCTCGCCGTTCAACAGCCTCGCCACCACGGGGCTGTGCGCCGGAATGATCACACCGAGGGAGCCGGACGGGTCGTTCGCGGAGACGGCGACGATCTCCAGCCCCCCGTCCTCGGCCGGCAACAGCACGATGCCGACCGCCGATCCGGCGAGACGGCGGGCCTGCTCGGCGACGACGGAGAGCGCGTCGTCGGCGTCCCCACCGGACAGCAGGGCGGTGGTCACGGCCACCGACCCGTCGATCCACCGCTCGCGCTGCCTGGCCGCCTCGTACAGCCGTGCGTTGCCGATGGCAATGCCGGCCTCGGTCGCCAGCACACGGACCATGTGCAGGTCGTAGTCGTTGAACTCGCCGCCGCCGGTCTTCTCGGCCAGATAGAGGTTGCCGAAGATCTCACCCTGAACGCGGATCGGGACGCCGAGGAACGTGCGCATCGGTGGATGGCCCGGCGGGAAGCCCGCGAACCGCGGGTCGGACGTCAGGTCGGCCAGCCGCAGCGGACGCGGGTCGTGGATGAGGGCGCCGAGCAGTCCCCGCTGACCGTCCGGCCGTCGTCCGATCCTGCGCACCACGCCCTCGGAGACCCCGTAGGTGACGAAGTCGGACAGCCCCTCGCCCCGCTCGTCCACGACACCGATGGCCGCGAAACGGGAGTGCGCCAGCTCGGCGGCCGTCTCGCAGATCCGGTCGAGGGTGGAGTGGAGTTCCAGGCCCGTGCCCACCGACCGCATGGCCTCCAGCAGCCGGGGCACGCGGGCGGTGAGTTCGGTGGACAGGCCCTGCAGGCTGCGGGTCGCCTCCGTCGCGGCTTCCAGCGAGTCCGTCGTCGGCTGCGACGGGTCGTCCAGCGGGTCGCTCGAGCCCTGCGCATCCCCTGAGCCGTGCGGCCCCTTCGCGTGCTCCGGGTGGTTCGGGTCCGGCTCTGACATACCCAGAGCGTAGTTAGTCCCTTTTCGTGACGAAAGTCGAGATCTGAAGGCGGCACGGGCCATCAGGCACGCGCACCCACCGGCTTACCGGAATCGACGGCGGTCTCCCGTTCACGCTCCAGCATCCGCCGCAGAGGCCCGTCCACCGCCACGAGGGCGTCGTACGGACCGCGCTGCACGACGGCGCCGGCCTCCAGCACCACCACCTCGTCGACGGCGTCGAGCCCTTCGAGACGGTGGGTGATCAGGACGGTCGTACGCCCCTGAGTGGCCGCCAGCAGATCCGCGGTCAGGGCGTCGGCCGTCGCCAGGTCGAGGTGCTCGGCCGGCTCGTCCAGCACCAGGACGGGGAAGTCCGCGAGCAGCGCCCGGGCCAGCGCGAGCCGCTGGCGCTGACCGCCGGAGAGACGGGCGCCGTGCTCACCGACGAGCGTGTCCAGGCCGTCCGGCAGCGCCTGCGCCCAGTCGAGCAGCCGGGCCCGGCCCAGCGCGTCGCGCAGCTCCCCGTCCGTCGCACCGGTACGGGCCAGCCGCAGGTTCTCCCGGATGGAACTGTCGAAGATGTGGGCGTCCTGGGCACAGAGGCCGACGAACCGCCGGACCGTGTCCCCGTCCAGCGCGGCCGCGTCCACCCCGCCGAGCCGGTACGTCCCCGTCCGCGCGTCCAGGAAGCGCAGCAGGACCTGGGCCAGCGTGGTCTTCCCGGAACCGGACGAGCCCACCACCGCGATGCGCCGGCCGGCCTCCAGCGTGAGGTCGAGGTCGTCCAGCGCGTCGCGGTCGGCTCCCGCGTACCGGGCGGACAGGCCCCGGACCTCCACGGGGAAGGGCGAGGCGGGCGCCTCGGCCGGGACGGCGGGTTCCCGCACCGGCACCGGAGCGTCCAGCACCTCGAACACCCGCTCCGCACTCCGCCTGACCCGCTGCCGGTACTGCACGGCGAGCGGCAGGGCGGTCACGGCTTCGAAGGCGGCCAGCGGGGTGAGGACGACCACGGCGAGCTCCACCCCGGCCAGCCGGCCGTCGGCCACCGCGGGAAGGGCGACGAGGGCGGACGCGACCACGGTGAGGCCGGCGATCAGGGCACCCAGACCGCCGCCGAGCGCGGTGGCGGTCGCGGCGCGGGAGGCGATTAGGGTCAGCGCTCCGTCGGCCTCCCGGCCCCGGGCCAGGCGCCCAGGGAGCGCGCCCGCGACGGTCAGCTCGGCGGTCCCGCCGAGCAGGTCGGTGACCCGGGTGGCCAGATCGGCGCGGGCGGGCGCCAGCCGGCGCTCCGCGTGCCGGGCACAGGCGCCGCTGACGAGCGGGACCCCGACCCCGGCCAGCAGCAGTCCGGCGGCCAGGACGAGGCCCGCCTCGGGCAGCAGCCAAGCGGTGAAACCGGCGGCTCCCGCGCCCACGACCACCGCGGTCCCGGCGGGCAGCAGCCACCGCAGCCAGTAGTCCTGAAGGGCGTCCACATCGGCGACGAGCCGCGACAGGAGGTCACCCCGGCGGGTCCGGCGCAGGCCCGCGGGCGCGATGCGCTCCAGGCTCCGGTAGACGCCGACGCGGAGCTCCGCGAGCATCCGGAGCACGGCGTCGTGCGAGACGAGGCGCTCGGCGTAGCGGAAGACGGCTCGCCCGATGCCGAACGCACGGGTCGCCGTCACCGCCACCATCAGATAGAGCACCGGGGGCTGCTCGGAGGCGCGGGAGATCAGCCAGCCGGAAACGGCCATGAGGCCGACGGCCGAACCCAGCGCGAGACTTCCCAGCAACAGAGCCAGCAGCAGCCTGCCGCGCTGCGCGCCGGCGGCCTCCCTCACCCGGGTGAGCACGTGGCCCGCCCCCGCGGTCGTGTCCCGCAGCACCCGGGGTTCCCCCGACGGCTCGGCCGCCGCGGCTGCTGTTCGCCCCTCCGGCTCCGGCCCCACGACGGCTTCCCGCACACCCGCCGGATCCGCCACCGCGGCCGATGCCGTGTCCGGCACCCGCTCGGCCACTGCGGCAGGAGCCAGCGTCACCACCCGGTCGGCCACCGAAAGGAGCGCCGGCCGGTGGACAACCAGCAGCACGGTCCGGCCCACCGCCAGCCGGCGTACCGCCTCGACGATGCCCGCCTCCGTCTCACCGTCCAGGCTCGCGGTCGGCTCGTCGAGCAGCAGGACCGGCCGGTCGGCAAGGAAGGCCCGGGCGAGCGCGAGCCGCTGGCGCTGCCCCGCGGAGAGCCCGGCGCCGTCCTCACCGAGGAGGGTGCCGGCGCCGTCCGGCAGCGCGGCCACGAAGTCGTACGCACCGGCGGCGCGCAGCGCGGCCGTCACCGCGTCGTCGTCAGCCCCCGGCCCGGCCAGCCGCACGTTCTCCGCGATCGTGCCCGCGAAGAGGTGCGGGCGCTGCGGCACCCAGGCGATCCGCTCGCGCCAGCGCTCGGGGGAGAGGGCCGCCAGATCCGTCCCGCCGACCGTCACCCGGCCCTCGTCGGGCCGCACGAATCCCAGCACCACGTCCAGCAGCGTGGACTTGCCGACGCCGCTCGGACCGACCAGAGCGACGGTCTCTCCCTCGCCCACCACCAGCGAGGCCCCGGCGAGCGAGGGCTCGCTGCGCCCGGCGTGCCGTACGGTCACCTCCTCCAGTTCCAGCCGCAGTGAGCCGGGTACCTCCCGCGTACCGCCCGCGTGCGGCTCGGTCTCCAGGACGGCGAAGATCTCCTCGGCGGCCGAGAGGCCCTCGGCCGCGGCGTGGTACTGCGCGCCCACCTGCCTGATCGGCAGATAGGCCTCGGGCGCGAGGATCAGCACCACCAGGCCGGTGTAGAGGTCGAGCTCCCCGTGGACGAGCCGCATGCCGATGGTGACGGCGACGAGTGCCACCGACAGCGTCGCCAGGAGCTCCAGTGCGAAGGACGACAGGAACGCGATCCGCAGGGTGCGCAGGGTCGCCTGCCGGTACTGCGAGGTGATGGTGCGGATGGACTTCGCCTGGGCCTTGGCCCGGCCGAAGACCTTCAGCGTCGGCAGACCCGCGACCACGTCCAGGAAGTGCCCGGAGAGCCGGGACAGCAGCCGCCACTGCCGGTCCATCCGCGACTGGGTGGCCCAGCCGATCAGAATCATGAAGAGCGGGATGAGCGGCAGCGTGATGACGATGATCGCCGCCGAGATCCAGTCCTCGGTGACGACCCTGGCCAGCACCGCCACCGGCACCACCACCGCGAGCCCGAGCTGCGGTAGGTAGCGGGCGAAGTAGTCGTCGAGCGCGTCGATTCCCCGGGTGGCGAGAGCCACCAGCGAGCCGGTGCGCTGACCGCTCAGCCACTCCGGTCCCAGCTCTGCCGCCCGGGCGAGCAGCCGCCCGCGCAGTTCGGACTTCACGGCGGCACCGGCGCGGTAGGCGGCCAGTTCGGTGAGCCAGGAGACCAGGGCCCTGCCGAGCGCGACGGCGGCGAGCAGAAGGAGCGGCGTACGCAGATCCGTACCGGTGAGGCCGTCCTCGAATCCGCCCACCACCACCTCGGCCACGAGCATCGCCTGGGCGATGACCAGCGCCGCCCCGGCCACTCCGAGTACCACCACCGCTGCCAGGAACAGGCGGGTGGCACGGGCGTGGCGGAGCAGACGCGGATCGATCGGTTTCACGTGAAACACCCCATGCGGCTCGGCTCGGTCAAGGCACTCACTGCGTTCAGTGCGCGTCGGCGATGTGTTGCGTACCGATCCGCTTGCGGAACACCCAGTACGTCCAGCCCTGGTAGAGCAGGACCACCGGAGTGGCGATCCCCGCACACCAGGTCATGATCTTCAGCGTGTACGGACTGGACGAGGCGTTGGTGACCGTGAGGCTCCAGGCGTCGTTCAGCGAGGACGGCATGACGTTCGGGAAGAGCGTCAGGAACAACATCGCGACCGCGGCCGCGATGGTCACCCCGGAGAAGGCGAAGGACCAGCCCTCGCGCCCCGCGGCGATGGTCCCGATCGCTGCGACCAGGGCCACCGCGGCGACGACCATCGCGATCAGGCTCCAGCCGTCCCCGTGCTCCGCCTGGGTCCAGATCAGGAACCCCAGCGCGAGGACCGCGGTGACCACGCCCAGCTTCAGCGCCAGCCTGCGCGCCCGGGCCCTGATGTCCCCGACGGTCTTGAGCCCCGCGAACACCGCTCCGTGGAAGGTGAAGAGGAAGAGCGTGACCAGTCCACCGAGGATCGCGTACGGATTGAGCAGGTCCCAGAAGCTGCCCACGTACTCCATGTTGGCGTCGATCTTCACGCCGCGGACGATGTTCCCGAAGGCGACGCCCCAGAGCAGGGCCGGGATCAGCGAGGTCCAGAAGATCGCGTGCTCCCAGTTCGTCTGCCACTTCGCCTCGGGCCGCTTCGCCCGGTACTCGAAGGCCACACCCCGCACGATCAGGCAGAGCAGGATGATCAGCAAAGGCAGGTAGAAGCCGGAGAACAGCGTGGCGTACCACTCGGGGAACGCGGCGAAGGTCGCTCCGCCGGCGCTGAGCAGCCACACCTCGTTGCCGTCCCAGACGGGCCCGATCGTGTTGATCAGGACCCGCCGTTCCTTCCGGTCCCGCGCCAGCAACTTGGTCAGGACACCGATCCCGAAGTCGAATCCCTCCAGGAAGAAGTAGCCGGTCCAGAGAACGGCGATGAGCACGAACCAGACGTCGTGGAGTTCCATCTCTCGGCTCCCTGTGTTCTCAGTAGGAGAAGGCCATGGGCCGGTCGGCGTCGTCGTGGTCGCCGCCGATCCTGGTGGGCGGGTTGAGGTCGGCGTCGGTGAGCTCCGGCGGTCCGGCCTTGATGTACTTCACGAGCAGCTTGACCTCGATCACGGCGAGCACGGCGTACAGCGCCGTGAACAGGATCATCGAGGTGAGCACCTCGCCCTGCGAGACGCCGGGGGAGACCGCGTCACGGGTCTGCAGGACGCCGTAGACGACCCAGGGCTGACGGCCCGTCTCCGTGAAGATCCAGCCCCAGGAGTTGGCGATCAGTGGGAAGAGGAGGGTCCACAGTGCGACGATCCAGTAGCACTTGGCGAGCTTCGGGCTCAGTGCCTTGTTCTTGAACAGGACCAGATGGGGCACCTCGTCCTCACCGGTGCGCATCCCCGGCGGCAGCATGAACTTCTTCCGGGTCAGCCACAGCCCGAGGATCCCTAGCCCGAAGGACGCCATGCCGAAGCCGATCATCCACCTGAAGCTCCAGAAGGCGACGGGGATGTTGGGCCGGTAGTCGCCGGGGCCGTACTTCTCCTGCTCGGCCTTGTTGATGTCGTTGATGCCGGGCACGTAGGAGTCGAAGGTGTCGTCGGCGAGGAAGGACAGCACTCCGGGGATCGAGATCTCGACGGAGTTGTGCCCCTCGCTGACGTCTCCGTACGCGAAGATCGAGAAGGGTGCGGAGTTCTGCCCGTCCCACAGCGCCTCGGCCGCCGCCATCTTCATCGGCTGCTGCTTGAACATCACCTTGCCCAGCTGGTCCCCGCTGACGGCGGTGAGAAGGCCCGAGATCACGATCGTGATCAGCCCCAGCCGCAGCGAGGTCCGCATCACCGGGATGTGCTTCTTGCGCGCCAGGTGGAAGGCGGCGATACCGACCATGAACGCGCCACCGACCAGGAAGGCCGCCGTGATGGTGTGGAAGAACTGGGCGAGCGCGGTGCTCTGCGTGAGCACGTGCCAGAAGTCGGTGAGCTCGGCACGTCCGCGTTCCTTGTTGATGCGGTAGCCGACCGGGTGCTGCATCCAGGAGTTGGCGGCCAGGATGAAGTACGCGGAGAGGATGGTGCCGAGCGAGACCATCCAGATGCAGGCGAGGTGGATCTTCTTGGGCAGCTTGTCCCAGCCGAAGATCCACAGGCCGATGAACGTGGATTCGAAGAAGAACGCGATCAGCGCCTCGAACGCGAGCGGGGCCCCGAAGACGTCGCCGACGAACCGCGAGTAGTCGGACCAGTTCATCCCGAACTGGAACTCCTGGACGATCCCCGTGACGACGCCCATGGCGATGTTGATCAGGAAGAGCTTGCCCCAGAACTTGGTGGCCCTGAGGTACTTCTCCTTGTTGGTCCGCACCCAGGCGGTCTGCAGGCCGGCGGTGAGCGCGGCGAGAGAGATCGTCAGGGGAACGAAGAGGAAGTGGTAGACGGTGGTCGTTCCGAACTGCCATCGCGCCAGGGTCTCCGGCGCCAGAGCCAGCTCCACGTCGTCTTCTCCTTACGTCGCCGCCGATGCGTCGGCGGTTTGTCCCATTAATCCGACTGAACAGCGGAGGAAACGGGACACGCTTGTGAACGCGTTCACATTCACAAGCAATTATGGCGCACAGACTTTCGGAAGGTACGACCGGGGTACCCCTCGGGGACGTAGCGATCATTCCCCCCGAAGCAGACACTCCCGGCCCCCCGCGTCCGCCCACGCGAACGGCCCCGCACCTCGCGCACGAGATACGGGGCCGGCCAGCCGGAGAGTGCCGGTTACAGCTCCTTGCGGTACGACTCCGTCACCTTCAGGAACACGTCGTTCGCCTCGTCCTCACCGATCGAGACCCGCACGCCCTCGCCCGCGAAGGGCCTGACGACCACCCCGGCCCTCTCACAGACCGCGGCGAAGTCGGCCGTACGGTCCCCCAGCCGCAGCCAGATGAAGTTCGCCTGGGACTCGGGCACCGTCCAGCCCTGCCGCACCAGCGTCTCGGAGACCCGCTGCCGCTCGCACACCAGGGAACCCACCCGGCCCAGGAGCTCGTCCTCGGCCCGCAGCGAGGCCACCGCCGCGTCCTGGGCGACCTGGCTGACACCGAAGGGCACCGCCGTCTTGCGCAGTGCGGCCGCCACCGGCTCGTGGGCCACGGCGAAACCGACCCGCAGCCCGGCGAGCCCGTAGGCCTTGGAGAACGTCCGCAACACCGCCACATTGGGCCGGTCACGGTAGATCTCGATGCCGTCGGGGACGTCGGGGTCGCGGATGAACTCCTTGTACGCCTCGTCCAGCACCACGAGCACATCGCCCGGAACCCGGTCCAGGAAGCGCTCCAGTTCGGCCCGGCGCACCACGGTGCCGGTCGGGTTGTTCGGGTTGCAGACGAAGATCATCCGGGTCCGGTCGGTGATCGCGCCGGCCATCGCGTCCAGGTCGTGCACCTCACCGTCGGTCAGCGGCACCTTCACCGACGTGGCGCCGCTGACCTGCGTGATGATCGGGTACGCCTCGAAGGAACGCCAGGCGTAGATGACCTCGTCGCCCGGGCCCGAGGTGGCCTGCAGCAGCTGCTGGGCCACGCCGACCGAACCGGTCCCGGTGGCCAGGTGCGAGAGCGGCACACCGAAACGGTCGGACAGTTCGTTCATCAGGCCGGTGCAGGCCATGTCCGGGTACCGGTTGAAGTGCGCGGCCGCTGCCAGCGCGGACTCCATCACCCCCGGCAGCGGCGGATACGGGTTCTCGTTGGAGGACAACTTGAACGCGACCGGTCCGCCCGCGGCGGCCGGCTTGCCCGGCACATAGGCGGGGACGCCATCCAGTTCGGCGCGCAGCTTGGGGTTCGTCTCGCTCACCGCAGGTCCTCCTCGACCGTCCGTACACATCAATACTGCTCACCTTAAGAGGATTGGGCGCCGCTGCGAATGGCGGGAGCGCGGATTCGCCGGGTGAGTGCCGGAATGAGGGGGAGCGCTCCGCGCCGTGGCGCGCGCCGGTGGCTCACTCCGTGGCGCGCGTCCCTCGAAGAGGTGAGTTGAGACCTCTTCGAGACATCCACCTTTCGGCAGGCCCATCCGGCCCGACAGGTGACACTTGATGGTCGACCCCTGCAACACCCTGCATTAGTAAGGCGATTGGTGCTCGATGACCATGCAGAAACGTGCCTGTCAACGAGTGCATATGCGGCCGGGCCAAGTACCCGCCCGAGCCCTACTATCGGCTCGCCATGACAGCAGCAGGGAAGCACCAGGTGAGCCGGACGGAGACCCCCCGGCGCGGCGGCAGGCAGGGACGAGCAGGAATCCGGGACGTCGCCGCCGCCGCCGGGGTCTCCATCACGACCGTCTCCGACGCGCTCAACGGCAAGGGCAGGCTCCCGGACGCCACCCGCAGCCATGTCCGCGAGGTCGCCGAGCGCCTGGGCTATCGCCCTTCCGCCGCGGCCCGAACGCTCCGTACCGGCAAGTCGGGCCTCATCGGCCTCACCGTGACGACCTACGGGGACGAACCCTTCACCTTCACCGAATTCGCGTACTTCGCCGAGATGGCCCGAGCCGCCACCTCCGCCGCACTCGCCCGCGGCTACGCCCTCGTCATCCTCCCCGCCACCTCACGGCACGACGTCTGGTCGAACGTCGCGCTCGACGGCACCGTCGTCATCGACCCCTCCGACCAGGATCCGGTCGTCACCGAACTCGTACGCCAGGGACTTCCCGTCGTCTCCGACGGCCGTCCGGCCGGCACCCTTCCGGTCACCGCCTGGGTGGACAACGACCACCGGGCCGCCGTCCTCGACCTCCTGGACCACCTCGCCGCGGCCGGGGCGCGCCGCATCGGACTCCTCACCGGCACCACCACCGACACGTACACCCGGCTCTCGACCACCGCGTACCTCCACTGGTGCGAGCGTGTCGGCCAGGACCCGGTGTACGAGTCGTACCCCGCCCACGACCCGTGCGCGGGCGCGGTGGCGGCCGACCGGCTGCTGGCCCGTCCGGACCGCCCGGACGCCGTCTACGGCCTCTTCGACCCGAACGGCACCGATCTGCTCGCGGCCGCCCGCCGGTACGGCCTGCGCGTCCCGGAGGACCTGCTGCTGGTCTGCTGCAGCGAGTCCACCGTGTACGCGACGACCGAGCCGCCCATCACCACGCTCTCGCTCAAACCGCGCCGCATCGGCACGGCGGTCGTCCAGCTGCTCATCGACGCCATCGAAGGCGTCGATCAGGACGGACCGGTGGAACAGGTCATACCGACGGAACTCATCGTCCGGACCTCCTCGCAACGCCGTCCGCCACGCACCACGGTCAGCGCACCGCGCTCCCCGACAGGGGATTGATCAGGCCAATTGGGACCAATCGACCGATGAACCTGGCATGCGCGCGGATTCACCACCCCTGGTGCGTCACAGAGCACGATCCTCATTCCTATGATGGGCGCACGACACCGCGGACCACCCCGACCAGCAGGGCCCGTCAGGTGTACGGCGGCGCGACGGTGGTGGAGGGGTCGATGACACAGGGGGCCGGTCAGGAACCCGTGGTGCGGACGGCGACGTTGCGCGACTTCCGCGTACCGCCCTATGCGCAGTCCCCTGCGCCTCCCGCTCCACCGCACCCGGGCAGCGCCTTCCCGGGCGGCGAGCCACCGGAGGGGTACACCCCCACCGCGCGGGACCTCCCCGTGATCAGCCGCGAGGACACCGTCCGGGTACGGGCGGTGCCCGACCCGCACCCGGCCCAGGAGCCGGGGCTCGGACCGCTGTACGTGGTGGGTGACGTCCACGGCTATCTGGACGAGCTCGTCGCCGCCCTCGCCGAACAGGAGCTGATCGACTCCGAGGGCAACTGGTCCGCGGGCAACGCGCGACTCTGGTTCCTCGGCGACTTCACCGACCGGGGCCCCGACGGAATCGGTGTCATCGACCTCGTGATGCGGCTCTCCGCCGAGGCCGCGGCCGCCGGCGGCTACTGCAAGGCACTGATGGGCAACCACGAACTGCTGCTCATCGGCGCCAAGCGGTTCGGCGACACCCCCGTCAACTCCGGCGCCGGAACGGCCACCTTCCAGGCCGCCTGGCTGCTCAACGGCGGCCAGAAGACCGACATGGAGCGGCTCCAGGACGTCCACCTCCAGTGGATGTCCCGGCTCGACGCCGTCGTCGAGGAGGACGAGCACCTCCTGATGCACTCGGACACGACGGCGTACCTCGATTACGGCTCCACCATCGAGGACGTCAACGACACGGTGCACGCCATTCTCACGCGGAACGACGCCGATGAATGCTGGGACCTCTTCCGCAAGCTGACCAAGCGGTTCGCCTTCCGCGACGAATCGGGTCCGCAAGCGGTGCAGGAGCTCATGGCGGCCTACGGCGGCAGACGCGTCGTCCATGGTCACAGCCCCATTCCCTACCTCCTCGGCGAGGTCGGCTCCGAGGACGGCGAGGACCGGTCGGCTCCGCTGGTGGACGGTCCGCACGTGTACGCGGGCGGGCTCGCCATCGCCATGGACGGCGGAGTGACCATGGCCGGAAAGCTACTGGTCGTGCAACTGCCCCTGCATGACTGACGTTCTCCGGGGAAGACGCATCCCGACCTGAATACGGCGACCACTGGGCCTATTTACGGAAACCCCCTGTCACCCCGTGCCGTGGGCGCTCTACCATCGGCGTATCAGTAGCAGGCTCTCCTCCGTTTCCGCCCGACTGCCCGGTTCGCGCGGGCGCAAAGGCCCTACGGAGCATCGGGGGATGCACATGAACAGCGCTCCGCACCTGCTGGCCGAGGACCGGCCCGAGTACGAGCGGATCCTCGACGACGCACTGCGTCACGCCCATGAACGACCGGATCTGGCCGCTGTCGGTGAACGCCTCAATCCGGTGCAGCTGCGCACGATGGCGATGGCGGCCACCGCGCTGATCACCGCCGCGGCCGCCACCGAGTACGAGCACTACGTGAAAGCCCGCGAGGAGGTCCGCGCCGCGGCCGCCGGACCGGACGAGGACGGAGCCCAGGACGCCGGCCCGCACGGCCCCCGCCAGTCGGGCGCCGGCGTAGGAGTCGTCATCACCACCCTGGCGCCGGTGCTGGCAGGCACAGCCGCGGTGATCTTCCTGCTCATCGGCTACGTCCTGAAGGCCCTCGACCCGCCCCCGGCGTTCGCACGCACCATGGTCGGCGCGGGCTGGTTCTTCGTTGCGGCCACGGCGGCCGCCATGCTCGTCGCCGCGGTCGGCCTCCTCATCACCGCTCTGCGCAACGGCTCGACCTCGGTGCCCGCCGAGGAGCAGGGCGAGGAACTGCCGGAGGACGCGGCACGCGCCAGGGAGGCCTGGCGGCACGCCCTGCTGGAACGCGGCATCCTGCCGTTCCTGCGGGACGCCCTCGCCGACCCCGGGGCCGCACCGGCCGCGCGCATCCCGCACCGCTCGGCCAACCGCATCCCGAAGATCGGCTACAGCAGGCCGGACTTCTCCAGCCCCGACGACGGCCCGGCTGCCGCGCCCCGGCCGACGTTCACCAGCCCGGACTTCACCAGCCCCGACTTCGGCGGCCCGGAACACGAGCTGGAGTGACCGCGGCGGGCACGCAATCCTCACGCCCCAAGCCCACCCCGCCTCACCCCCCTCCCCACACCCCCGCCGCCCCGCCTCGGCTGTGGCGTCCTACGATGCGTCAGTCCTCCGGCGGACCCTCCCGCCGGGCGACAGCGTGACGGAGTGCAGCGTCCACCTGCTGCCGGATGACGGCGACAAGCCGTTCGCGGCGGGTTTCGCGGAGGCGGACCGGCCAGGACTGGTGGCCTGGCGGGCCCCCCTCCGCTGAAGCGGGCAGGTCAGTCGGCCGTCTCCGCGAGCGGCAGGTACACCCGGTTCCCCGATGCCGCGAACTCCTCGGACTTCGCCTTCATACCCGCCTCGACGTCGTCGCTGCTCAGACCCATCTGAGAGCCGTACTTCGATGCGATGGTCTGAGAGATCTTCATCGAGCAGAACTTCGGCCCGCACATCGAGCAGAAGTGCGCCGTCTTCGCCGGCTCGGCCGGCAGCGTCTCATCGTGGAACTCCCGCGCGGTGTCCGGGTCGAGGGCCAGATTGAACTGGTCCTCCCAGCGGAACTCGAACCGGGCGTCCGACAACGCGTCGTCCCAGTCCTGCGCCCCCGGGTGCCCCTTGGCGAGGTCCGCCGCATGGGCCGCGATCTTGTAGGTGATGACCCCGGTCTTCACGTCGTCCCGGTTGGGCAGACCGAGGTGCTCCTTGGGCGTCACGTAGCAGAGCATCGCCGTACCCCACCAGGCGATCATCGCGGCGCCGATGCCCGAGGTGATGTGGTCGTACGCCGGCGCCACATCCGTCGTCAGCGGGCCGAGCGTGTAGAACGGCGCCTCCTCGCAGATCTCCTGCTGGAGGTCGATGTTCTCCTTGATCTTGTGCATCGGGACGTGGCCCGGCCCCTCGATCATGGTCTGGACCCCGAACCGCTTGGCGACCGTGTTCAGTTCGCCGAGCGTACGCAGCTCCGCGAACTGGGCCTCGTCGTTGGCGTCCGCGATCGACCCGGGCCGCAGCCCGTCGCCCAGGGAGTACGTCACGTCGTACGAGGCGAGGATCTCGCAGAGCTCCTCGAAGTGCTCGTAGAGGAAAGACTCCTTGTGGTGCGCGAGACACCACGCCGCCATGATCGAGCCGCCCCGGGAGACGATGCCGGTCTTGCGCCGGGCCGTCAGCGGCACGTACGGCAGGCGCACGCCGGCGTGCACCGTCATGTAGTCGACGCCCTGCTCGGCCTGCTCGATCACGGTGTCCTTGTAGACCTCCCAGGTCAGCTCCTCCGCCCTGCCGTCGACCTTCTCCAGGGCCTGGTAGAGCGGCACGGTGCCGATCGGGACGGGGGAGTTGCGAAGAACCCACTCACGGGTGGTGTGGATGTTGCGGCCGGTGGACAGATCCATGACGGTGTCGGCGCCCCACTTGGTCGCCCAGGTCATCTTGTCCACCTCCTCCTCGATGGAGGACGAGACCGCGGAGTTGCCGATGTTCGCGTTCACCTTCACCAGGAACCGCTTGCCGATGATCATCGGCTCGATCTCCGGGTGGTTGACGTTGACCGGCAGCACGGCCCGGCCGGCGGCGATCTCCTCGCGCACCACCTCGGGCCCGACGTTCTCCCGGATCGCGACGTACTCCATCTCCGGGGTGATTTCGCCCCGGCGGGCGTACGCGAGCTGGGTGACGGGACGGCCGTCCCGGCTGCGCCGCGGCTGCCGGGGGCGGCCGGGGAAGACCGCGTCCAGATTGCGCAGCCCACCGCGCGGTGAGGTGTGCTTGAGCCCGTCGTCCTCGGGCCGTCCGGGACGCCCCGTGTACTCCTCGGTGTCACCGCGGGCGATGATCCAGTGCTCCCGCAGGGGCGCCAGTCCCCGGCGGACATCGGTCTCGGTGGTGGGATCGGTGTACGGCCCCGACGTGTCGTACAGCGTCACGTCCTTGCCGTTGGTGAGGTGCACCTGACGAACCGGCACCCGGAGGTCCGGGCGTGAGCCCTGGACGTAACCCTTGTGCCAGCCGATGGACTTCCCGGCCTCGTCGTTCTGGTTCGAGGCAGGCGTGCGTGCATCCGATGTGGTCATGAGACCTACTCCCTACGCCGGCATTACCCGGTAACAGGTTCGGCGGTCGGCGCAGCCTGTCCCGTACGGACGTACGGAGATCAGCGCCCTCTCAGCCCGGTGCTCCGAGCTCCCGCGTGTGCAAAGGTGCCACCACGCTAGCGCCCTTGTTGGCGAGCTGAACAGAGGGCCCCTTGTCTTCTTGCGATGATCTGCCGGTGACGTCCCCTCATAGCGACCCCGAACCGCAGGGCCATCAGCACACGCACTCCCACAGCCACGGCCCCGCCGCTCCCGTCTCCGGTCATCTGCGCAAGGTGATCGCCGCCGTGCTGATCCCGTTCGCGGCGGCGGTAGTCGTCGGGCTCGTGGTCCTCTGGCCCGGTGGTGCGCCGGCGCACGAGCGCACCGGCGTCGGCTTCGACCGGCAGACCCAACAGGGCAAGGTGGTGAACATCGACAAGGTCGACTGCAAGGACGTGAACGCCTCGCAGCTGCCCGTCAGCGGCGAGAACGCCCCGCCCACCGGCGACCAGGCCGAGGGCGACGACGGGGCCGCCCTCTGCAAGAAGGCGACCGTCGAGATCACGAGCGGGAAGGACGACGGCCGGAAGTTCGTCGAGGTCGTCCAGCCCGACGCACCCCGGCAGCTGCGGGACGGTCAGGGGGTGGTGGTCGCGTACGCCCCGGACGCACCCCATGACCTCCAGTACTCCGTCACCGATGTGAACCGGAAGTTCCCGTTGATGCTGCTGGCGGGGATCTTCGCGCTGGTGGTGGTCGCCGTGGGCCGAATGCGCGGGGTGATGGCCCTGGTGGCGCTCGCCCTGTCGTTCGCCGTGCTGACCCTCTTCATCCTTCCGGCCATCCTGCAGGGCTCCAACCCGCTGGTCGTGGCGGTCGTCGGAGCGAGCGCGATCATGCTGATCGCGCTCTACATCTGCCACGGGCTGACGGCCCGCACCTCGGTCGCCGTCATCGGCACCCTGATCTCACTGCTGCTCATCGGACTGCTCGGCTCGCTCTTCATCGGCTGGGCGAGCCTGAGCGGGAACACCGATGACAACACCGGTCTCATCCACGGCCTGTATCCGCACATCGACATGAGCGGGCTGCTGCTGGCCGGCGTCATCATCGGTTCGCTGGGAGTGCTCGACGACGTGACGGTCACCCAGACCTCGGCGGTCTGGGAACTGCACCAGGCGGACCCGACGATGAGTGCGAAGAAGCTCTACCGGGCAGGGATCAGGATCGGACGCGACCACATCGCCTCGGTGGTCAACACCCTGGTGCTCGCCTACGCGGGCGCGGCGCTTCCGTTGCTGCTGCTGTTCTCGGTCGCCCAGAGCGGCGTGGGGACGGTGGCCAACAGCGAACTGGTGGCGGAGGAGATCGTGCGCACACTGATCGGCTCGATCGGGCTGGTCGCCTCGGTCCCGGTGACCACCGCGCTCGCGGCGCTGGTTGTCTCCGCGGACCGCGCCGGTTCCGGCGTGGACGCAGGACCTCCGCCTCCCGTACGGAGCGGCAGGGGACGCCGTCGTCGGGCGAGGTCCTGAGTGCCCGAACACGGAGAGCGATTCACCCGTTCGGCAGGTGTGCTGTTCGACCGGCAGGCAGGCCAAGGGCACGGGCTTCGTCAGCCGGCGTTCTGTTCCTCGGCCAGAATCCGCCCCAGTGCCTCTTCCAGATTGCCCTCGAAGTCACCCAGCGTGCACTCCTGCCCGAGCGGCACGAGTTTGTCCGTCCGGTCGAGAAATGCCACGAGAGGTGCCGTACCGGCCCTGAAGAGGGCTCGGTCGGCCCCCACCTGGAGCCTGATGTGGACATCGGACAGCCCTTCGGGCTCGGTCGGCCCGATGTGTACATCGCCGTCACCACTGGGGCTGTTGAGGCCGTCGAGCAGCAGCTCGCGGCCGAAAGCCCAGGTGACGGGGGCGTCGCCGGGCAGATGGAAGGTCATCCGGATCGCGTACGGATCGCACACTTCGTACCGGAGCTCCACCGGGATACGGAAAGAGAGCTCCTCGGAGACGAGGAAGCTCATCATGACCTCAGCTTGAACCGACTCGCGCATCGTTCAACCCCGCAGTAGATGAATCTGGCCAGGAATGATCCCCCATGGCCCTATTGACGCCATCGTGGTGCACGCGATAGCAGATCACAAGGAGTGATTTTTCAGATACTGATAGAGAACACGAACGAACGCAAGAGGCTGGCCACTTCGCCACGTAGTCGTTCGACTGCGGGGAGCAACCGTTCTTCCTGGTCGAGGGGGACCGAAATGGCCATCGCGGCTGCCGTGAATCCGGCCGTGATCGGAATGGCCGCGCAGACCGTGCCGAGGGCGTACTCCTGTCGTTCGATGACAGGTTCCATACGCTCGATCGACCGCAGCCGCTCAAGGAGTGCCGGACGGTCGCGCACGGAGTAGCGGGTCAGCGGGCGCACCGGATGCCGGTCCAGGTGGTCCTCGCGGGCCTGCTCGTCGAGCTGGCTCAGCAGACACTGGCCGATCGCGTGGGCGTGCCCCGTCTCGCCGAAGGCCGCCCACTCCTCCACCGCCGGAGCCGCCGGGGTGTCCGCGACCGCGACGAGTTCGATCTCACCGTCGCGGTAGACGGCGCAGTACACCGGGGCGCCGATGATGTCCCGCCACCGCCCCAGGGACTGGGTCATTCTGCTGCGCCGATTCTGCAGCGCGCCGTCGTCCACCAGCCGCTCCGCGGCGGCGCCGAAGAGGAAGACACCGTTCTCCCTGCGCAGATACCCCTCGTGGGTCAGCGTGCGCAGCAAGTGGTAGGCGGTGGGAAGGGGGAGCCCCGCTTCCCGTGCGAGCTGTTTGGCCGGAGCCCCGTCCCGATGGGTGCCCACAGCCTCCAGCAGCCTCAGTGCCCGCTGCACCGATCCGATCAACGTCGGTACAGCGGTACTCGATGCCGTGGTCAACGGTCACCCCCAGGCATGGTGACGGGCGGTCAGCCCGCCTGTGGGGGCCGCCCCCACAGATCTGCCGCAGGCCTGGGGTCCAGAAGGCCGGATGCCGTACAAACCACTGGTCAGGGTGGCTACTGACGGTGTTTTCCCAGGTGGCGGCAGCGGACTGTCACTGTATCGGGAGCATCCGGACGAGGTGCCGTTTCACCTTCCGCTTAGCTCAGCTGGGCTAATCACCCGGCCGGCCGCGCGGTAACCGGTCGCGCTACCAGTCGCCTCGCGAGGAGGACGACATGAACTTCCGTACGACGAAGACGAGCCCGCCGATCAGGATCACGAAGATCAGGACCTTGAACAGCAGACCGATCACGAAGCCGACGATGCTGGCGATCAGGCCGCCGAACACGACGATCGCGATGACGGGCACCGCGATCCACTTCACCCACCAGGGCATTCCCGCGAATATCTCCCGCACGGCCATCGTCCATACCTCGTCTCTGTGAGTTCCTGCTTCGATGCTAGAGGTGTCCGGGCGGGCTGCGGGGGCCCTGACCCCTTGAACTCCCCTGATCGATCCCCTAGGGATCCCCGAGACGCGGCTCGGCCCTCGGGGGGCCACAACTCCGTCCCGGCGCGATGGACGACTCAGCCCTCGGGCGGCGAGAACACCACCATCACGCGCAGGTCCTCCGTGATGTGGTGGAACTTGTGGGCGGTGCCGGCAGGCACGTACACGACACTTCCTCTGCCTACCTGCGTGGTTTCCATGCCCACGGTGATCGACGCACGTCCGCTGACGACGAGGTAGACCTCGTCCTGGTTGTGCGGCTGCTGCGGGTCGAGTGCTCCGGCGTCCAGGGCGTACAGACCGACAGACATGTTCCGTTCGCGGACGAACTGGAGGTAGGCCCCGTCGTTGGCGGCCCGTTCCGCTTCCAGTTCGTCCAGTCTGAATGCCTTCATGGCCGTCCGCTCCTTGTCTCTGCCCAGCCGGTGTCCGCCACCGATCATGTCTGCCACGATCAGACACATGAAGAATTTCGTAGTCAAGACGATCGCCAACGCGGGCGCTCTGGCCGTGGCCATCTGGCTGCTCCACGACATCACGCTGACCGGCGGCAGCACCGGCCGCAAGATACTGACCCTGATCCTGGTCGCGCTGATCTTCGGTCTCGTCAACTTCCTGGTCAAGCCGGTGGTGAAGCTGCTCACGCTGCCGCTCTTCATCCTCACCCTGGGACTGATCACCCTGGTGGTGAACGCCCTGATGCTGATGCTGACCTCCTGGCTGGCCGATGTGCTGGACCTGAGTTTCCATGTCGACGGCTTCTGGACCGCCGTCCTCGGCGGTCTGATCATTTCGATCGTGTCCTGGGCGCTGAACGTGGTCCTGCCCGACGAGGACTGAAGCTCCCGCACCTGAAACAGTGACGGCAGGACCGGCGACAGACCGGGGAGAGAATCGAGGACACCCCAATGAGCACCATGGGCGACGGAACCCGGGCGGTACGTGCGGGTCTGCCGGAACCGCAGCAGTACGAGCCCACTCTCCCCGGCCCCGTCTTCGCCGCGCACTACCACCTGTCAGGCGAGCCGACCGGGCCGTACACCTACGGCCGGGACACCAACCCGACGTGGACCCATCTGGAACGGGCCATCGGCGAACTCGAAGCGCCGGGCGAGGATGCCCTGACCACGGTCTTCGCCTCCGGCATGGCGGCGGTCTCCGCGGTCCTGCTGTCCCAGGTGAGCGCCGGCGACGTCGTCGTGCTGCCCGACGACGGCTACCAGGCACTCGTGCTGGTACGGGAGCAGCTTGAGGCCTTCGGCGTCGAGGTGCGCACCGCCCCGACCGCGGGTGACGCTCAGCTGGATCTGCTGGAGGGGGCCAAGCTCCTGTGGATCGAGACCCCGTCCAACCCCGGGCTCGACGTCTGTGACGTGCGCCGGCTCGTCGAGGCTGCGCACGCGGGCGGCACGCTGGTGGCCGTCGACAACACCCTCGCCACCCCGCTCGGCCAGCGCCCGCTGGAGCTCGGCGCCGACTTCTCGGTGGCCAGCGACACCAAGGGCATGACCGGCCACGGCGACATCCTGCTCGGCCATGTGACCTGCCTGGATCCCGAGCTGGCAGCAGGGGTGAGGCGCTGGCGCAAGGTGGTGGGCGCGATCCCGGGCCCCATGGAGGCCTGGCTCGCCCACCGTTCCCTGGCCACGCTGGAACTGCGGATCGAGCGGCAGTGCGCGAACGCCCTCCTGCTCGCCGAGGCCCTTGCCGAGCACCCGGAAGTGAGCGGGCTGCGCTACCCCGGGCTGCCCAGCGACCCCTCGCATCCGAACGCCGTGCGCCAGATGCGGCGCTTCGGCTCCGTCGTGTCCTTCGTACTGGCGGACCGCGGCACCGCCGAGCGCTTCCTCCTGGCCCTGCGCCTCGTCGAGGACGCCACCAGCTTCGGTGGCGTGCGTTCCACCGCCGAGCGCCGGGCCCGCTGGGGAGGGGACGCCGTGCCGGAAGGCTTCATCCGCTTCTCCGTCGGGGCCGAGGACCCCGCCGACCTGGTGGCCGACGTGGAACGTGCGCTGGCCGAGGCCGTCACCGGGAGCTGAGACCCGCACCGGTGCGGTACGGACGGTCCGAGCCTCCCCCCTCGTGGCTCGGACCGTCCCGGTTCTCCGTCTTCTCCACCCGAAGAACCGCCTCGACAAGGCTAGTTGACTCTGCGTCAGTGTCCAATCACAGTAGCGGCAGCGACCTATCGACATATTTATAGTTGTCCGGGTCCTACGGGCCGCACGGGCGAGAGGGGACGGACATGGACCTGGCCCTGCTGCGCACCTTCCTCACCGTGCACCGCGCGGGCTCGTTCACCCGCGCCGCCGCACTTCTCGGCCTCTCCCAGCCCGCCGTGACGTCGCAGATCCGCACCCTGGAACGGCAACTGGGCCGCCCGCTCTTCCTCCGACGGGCCCGCGGCGTGACGCCCACCACCATCGGCGACGAACTCGCGCACCGGGCGGCTCCCCATCTGGACGCGCTGGTCGAGATAGCCGAGACCGAGCTCGACACGGAGACGGGCGTACGGACGCTCCATCTGGCGGGACCGCCGGAGTTCACCTCCCTGCGGGCCCTGCCCGCGCTCACCCCGCTCATCGCGCAGGGGCTGGCACTGCGCAGTTCGTTCTCCGCCGATACCGACGAGACGCTCGACGGTCTGGCCGCCGGGCACCACGACCTGGCCATAGTGACGGCCCGGCCACGCGGCGGCCTGCTGACCGCCGCCCCCCTCTGCGACGAGGAGCACGTTCTGGTCGCGGCGCCCCGGTGGGCCGGTCGTCTGGGGCCGGGAACGCTGCGGCGCGACGGCCCGGTGGTTCTGGAGCAGCTGCCCGTGGTGGAGGTGCACGAGAGTCTCCCCCTTGTCTCCCGCTACTGGGCGGCGGTCTTCGACAGCCGGCCGGCGGCCGCCGGCGCGGTCATCACGCCGGATCTGCGGGCCGTCCTGGAGTGCACGGCAGCGGGGGCCGGGCTCGCCGTGCTGCCCCGGTATCTGTGCGAGGGCGCGCTGGAGCGGGGCGAGGTGGTGGCGCTCCACGACCCGCCGGTACCGCCCCTGCGCACGTACTTCCTCGCCGCACGTACCGGCACGCTCGCACTGCCGCACCTCGCACGGGCACACGAGGTATTACTGCGAGCCGCAGCCGACTGGTGACCGCAGGACGGGCCGGCAGCCGTCGGGTGTTTCAGAACCGGTTCTGCGGGCCACTCTCTTGCCATGACCGAACGTCCTGTGGTCAAGCGCACCGCACGCGCCGTCCTGCTCGATGGCAATGACCTGATCCTCATCAAGCGCACCAAGCCCGGGGTGGATCCGTACTGGCTCACGCCCGGCGGCGGGGTGGAGCCCGAGGACGCGACCGTCGTCGAAGCCCTGCACCGCGAACTGGACGAGGAGCTGGGCGCGAAGATCACCGACGTGGTGCCCTGCTTCGTCGACACCGTGGAACACATCGAGGGCGGCGGTGTGAAGGGCGTCAAGGTCCAGCACTTCTTCGTCTGCCGTCTCGAATCCATGGACCTGTCCCTGCGCCACGGCCCCGAGATCGACGACCCCTGTGGGGAGTACGACGTCGTACGGGTGCCCTTCAGCCGGGTCGGCATCGCTGCCGTGCACCTCGTTCCGCTGTCGCTGAGGCACTACCTGGACGGCAACATCGAGGGCGTCCGGGCGATGCACGCTCCCGACCTCGGCTGATCAAGCCGTACGCCGAGTCCAGTACGTGGAGATACTCCCCTCGGCAGATGTCCCGTCGCGCGGCACGCTGCACCGTGTTTCACGTGAAACCACTCAAGCGCCGCCTCCGCAGAAGCCTTCTCGTCACCCACGTGTCGGTATCCGTCAGCTGGCTCGGACTCACCGTCTGCCTGCTGACGCTCGGCATCACCGCTTTCGCGACCGGCGATCCGGTCACCGCGCAGGCCGCCATCCGGGCCATGAAGATCTTCGGCGACTGGCTTGTCGTCCCGGTCGCCCTGGCCGCCCTGCTCAGCGGCCTGATCCTGTCGCTCGGCACCCCCTGGGGACTGGCCAGACACCGCTGGGTCTGGACGAAGTTCTGGCTCACCCTGGTCACCACGGGACTGTCCGTCTTCTCACTGCGCCCCGGCATCGACGGAGCCGCTGAGCGCGGGACCGCCGACATCGATCTCGTCGTCGCTCCTTCCGTGGCCGGCGCGACCTATCTCTTCATCACCGCGATCTCCGTACTGAAGCCCTGGGGGCCCACCCGGCGCGGCCGGCGTCTGCGGGTCTCGGCCAGATCCGTTAAAGCGCTGGACGAGCGATCACCGAGTCGGACAGCCTGACCCCATGCCCAGCTCATTGCCCCGCCCCCTCGCCGACCTACCCGTACGGCGTCTCACCCGGGACGACCTGGTCCCGTGCGCCGATCTCAGCGAGGACCGTGGCTGGCCGCGCGATGAGCACCGGTGGGGACTGCTCCTCACCGCGGGGACCGCCTACGGCATCGACGATCCCGAGGGCAAGGGTCTGGTGGCTACCTGCGTGGTGACCTCGTACGGTCCGGAACTGGCCACCATCGGCATGCTCCTGGTCGCCGGGCGTTACGGCCGCCAGGGAGTCGCACGACACCTGATGCGTCGGGTGATCGACGCGACCGGCGACATCCCCCTCAGTCTCTACGCGACGTCGGCAGGCCGTCCCCTCTACGAGGAGCTCGGCTTCAGCGCGGTGGGCCGGGCCCAGCGGGTGAGCGGGCACTTCCGGCCGCCCGGTGAGGCCGGCAGCCGCGGAGCGGGCGTGCATCCGGGTCCGACGAGCGGCGCGGGCCCGACCGTCCGCCCCGCGACAGCGGGGGACCTACCGGCGATGATTCGTCTGGACGCGGAGGCCTTCGGCCTCGACCGCATGCGCCTGCTGACCCGTCTCCCGGCCTTCGCCGACCATCTGCGGGTGGCCGAGGACGGTGGGGAGCTCGTCGGGTACGCCGCACTGTGGCCCAGCTCGGAGAGCCATGCGGTCGGGCCGCTGATCGCGCGGGACACCGCCACGGCGAAGCGGCTCGTCGTCTCCCTCGCCGCGGCTACGGACCGGCCCCTGCGCGCGGACGTCGACGCCCGTCACGAGGAGCTGCTGGCCTGGTTCGAGGCGTGCGGCCTGGAGCCCGGCACGGCGACCACGGTCATGCGCCTCGGCAGCACGCCGCCGCCGGGAGACTGGACCCGGCGTTTCGCACCGCTGAGCGTGGCGACGGGCTGAACCCGCCGCCCGCTCTTCGTCCCCTGCGTTCCCAGGGTGTACCAAGCCTCAGACGAGACCGGCGACAGCGGTGGTGGCGAACCCGTGGTCCTGCTCCGGCGCACCGCCACCGACTCCGATGGCGCCGATCAGCCGGCCGTCGCGATGGACCGGGACGCCGCCGGCGATGAAGAGCAGCGGCCGGTCCAGCGCGGTCGGCAGCGTGTGGAAGAGGCCGCCCGGCCGGACCGCGTCGACCAGGTCGGCCGTGGGGGTGTCGAGCTGCAGCGCCGTGTACGCCTTGCGGGTGCTGGTCTCACCGGCGATGAGGACGGCCCGGTCGTCGCGGCGGAAGGCCAGCAGGTGGCCCCCCGCATCCAGGACCGTGACGGCTGCCGCGACACCTGCGGCCTCGGCGGACGCACGGGCCGCCTCGATCAGCGCCTCCGCGTCCTGTGTGGTCAGCGGAACTACAGCAGTGGTGGGAGTGCTCATGGGGGGCTCCTTGGCGGGGGGTGGTGGGGTGGGGCTGGAACTCAGTGCCGGGTGGCAGCGGGTACGACGGCCGGCTCCGGAGCGTGGGTGACCACCGGCCGGTTCCGGGACGCCGTGCGCCGCTCCAGGCTGCTGGAGACGACGGCGAGGACCAGGGCGGAGGCGGCGAGGACCGCGCCGACCCAGTTGGGTGCGGTGTAACCGAGACCGGCGGCGATGACCATGCCGCCGAGCCAGGCGGACAGGGCGTTGCCGAGGTTGAAGGCACCGATGTTCACCGCGGAGGCGAGAGTCGGAGCGCCGGCTGCCTGGTCGAGCACCCGCTTCTGCAGCGGGGGTACGGTCGCGAAGCCCAGGCCGCCGATCAGGAAGATGGTGACGGCTGCCGCGATCTTGTTGTGGGCGGTCAGCGTGAACAGCGACAGGACGAGGGCGAGGCCGCCCAGCGACACGTACAGCAGGGGCATCAGACGACGGTCGGCGAACTTGCCGCCGAGCAGATTGCCGGCGACCATGCCGAGGCCGAAGAGCACCAGCAGCCAGGTGACGGACGCGGACGAGTAACCGGCGATCCCGGTCATCATCGGCGTGATGTACGTGATCGCGGCGAAGACCCCGCCGAAGCCCAGCACGGTCATCGCCATGGCGAGCAGCACCTGCACATTGCGGAACGCGGCGACCTCGTGGCGAAGGCGTACGCCTTCGGGGCGGGGCTGGTCGGGAACGAGCCTCGCCACACCGAGCAGACCGACGACGCCGAGGGCGGCGACGACGAAGAACGTGCTCCGCCAGCCGGCACTCTGGCCGATGTAGGTACCCAGCGGCACGCCGATGACGTTGGCGACGGTGAGACCGGTGAACATCATCGCGATCGCGCCGGCCTTCTTGTGCGGGGCGACGAGGTCTGCCGCCACGACCGATCCGATGCCGAAGAAGGCGCCGTGGGCGAGCGAGGCGATCACCCGGCCCGCGAGCATCACTCCGAAGACCGGGGCGGTCGCGGAGACGACGTTGCCGACGACAAACAGCGCCATGAGGATCATCAGCATGCGTTTGCGGCTGACCCTGGTGCCGAGAAGGGTCATCAGAGGGGCTCCGATGACGACACCGAGCGCATAGCCGGTGACGAGGAAGCCCGCGGTCGGGATCGAGACCTGGAAGTCCGCCGCCACCTCGGGAAGCAGCCCCATGATCACGAACTCGGTCGTTCCGATACCGAATGCCCCGATGGCGAGGGCGAGGAGCGCGAGCGGCATGGGTTCCACCTTTCCAGAAGATTGCGTCTGCGCCTTACGAGCGTCCACAATAATTGCAGACGCTGGTTAATTGCAAGCGCGGGCTATTGCAGCCGTCGCCTATCCTGGACGCAAGCAACTCCGGCACGGAGGAGAGACCCATGACAGCGACGGACCCGGCACTGACCGCCCTTTCCCAGGGCTGGTGCGCGCTCTCCCTGCTCCACGGGAAGATCGAGGCCCGGATCGAGCGGGCCCTGCAGGCCGGACACGGTCTCAGCGTGCGGGAGTACTCCCTGCTGGACGTCCTGAGCCGGCAGCACAACGGGACCGGCGGGCACCTGCAGATGAAGCAGGTGGCCGACGCCGTCGTACTCAGCCAGAGCGCCACCACACGTCTGGTCACCCGCCTCGAGGACCGGGGCCTGCTGACCCGGTACCTCTGCGACACCGACCGCAGGGGCATCTACACCGATGTCACCGAAGCCGGTCTCACCCTGCTCTCCGAGGCCAGGCCGACCAACGACACCGCTCTGCGGGCGGCGCTGGACGATGCCGCCGAGAACCCCGAACTGGCCCCGCTCGTCCGGGCGGTCGAGGAGCTGAAGGTCCCTGCTTAGAGGGCCCGTCCACGGGGCGCCGCGCGGCGTAGGCTGCCGATCATGAGCGATCTGGAAATCCGTCCCGCGGCTGTCGGCGATCTCTCCGCGATCGTGGCCATGCTCGCCGACGATCCGCTGGGCGCCCGGCGCGAGTCGCCGGACGACCTCTCCCCGTATCTCGCGGCGTTCCGGCGGCTGGCCGACGATCCCCATCAGCACGTGATGGTCGCCGTGCGTGCCGACCGCGTCGTCGGGACGCTCCAGCTGACCGTGATCCCCGGACTCTCCAGGCGCGGCTCGACCCGGTCGATGATCGAGGGCGTCCGCATCCACGAGGCCGAGCGCGGAACCGGTCTCGGCACGCGGATGATCCAGTGGGCCGTGGACGAATCACGGCGTCAGGGCTGCCAGTTGGTCCAGCTGACGTCCGATGTGACCCGGACCGACGCGCGCCGCTTCTATGAACGGCTCGGCTTCGTCGCCAGCCATGTGGGCTTCAAGCTCGCTCTCTGACCGCAGCCCGGCATCCAAGGGGTCGACCGTGCACCACATCAGCGACGAACAGCGCCGCATCAGAATCGGCCGACGCCACCTCCTGGCCCCGTCGGCGCGGTCGCACTCCCCCGTGGCCGTCGCCGACGCCGTCGTCGCCCTGCACGCGACCGACGCGGCCACCGTCTTCCTGTCCGCCTGCGCACGGCTCCGGGTGCCCGATGTCGCCGCCGTGGAGAAGGACCTCTACGAGGACGTCTCGCTGGTACGCCTGCTCTCCATGCGCAACACCCTCTTCGTCGTGTCCGCGGAGATGGCCCCACGGGTCGAGGCCTCGAATGCGCGCGCCGTCGCAGCCAAGGAACGCCGGACCCTCCTCAAGCACTTGGCGGAGGACGGCAACGGGCTGGACGAGCAGTGGCTGGCCGACACCGAGGCCTCCACCCTCACCGCCCTGGCCGCCCGGGGTTCCGCCACGGGCAGCGAACTCTCCGCCGCCGTGCCAGCCCTGCGCACCAAGATCACGGTCTTTCCCGGCAAGAAGCAGGAGGCGGTGCAGGGCGTGGCCTCACGGGTCATCCGCGTACTGGCTGCCGAAGGCCGGATGCGCAGGGACCGTCCACGGGGGTCCTGGACCTCCAGCCAGTTCCGCTGGACGGCATGCGAACCCCGGCCGGAACAGGAAACCGGCCGGGCACAAGCGGAGTTGGCGCTGCGCTGGCTCCGTTCGTACGGCCCCGCCACCGAGGCGGACCTCAAGTGGTGGACGGGCTGGGGGCTCGGACAGGTCCGCAGGGCGCTGGCCACCGCGGGCGCGGAAGAGGTACGCCTCGACAGCGGTGCCACGGCCTGGGTCGCACCGCGGGACCTGGCACCCGATCCGGCACCCGAGCCGTGGGCGGCCCTGCTCCCCGCGCTCGACCCGAGCGCCATGGGGTGGGCCGATCGCGGATTCCACCTCCCGGCCGAACACCGGGCGCTGCTCTTCGACCGCTCCGGCAACATCGGGCCCACCGTGTGGTGGAACGGCCTGATCGTGGGCGGGTGGGCCCTGCGCGCCGACGGCGAGCCGGTCTGGCGACTACTCGGCGACCCCGGCCGGGATGCCTCCGCCGCGATCGAGGCGGAGGCGTCCCGGCTGGCGGGCTGGGTGGGCGAGGCGCGGATCACACCACGCTTCCGCACCCCCCTGGAGAGGGAGTTGACGGCCTGAGCGGCCCGTCACGCCGTTTCACGTGAAACGGGACCTTCAGCTCCCCAGGCCTCGCCACCCTTCCTCGTCCACGCCGCCCGGAACCGCCGCCGCGGGGTCGTAGGGCTCACGCGTGAAGACGAACGAACCGAGATCCAGATGGTTCACGCTGCCGTCGCCGTTCCGTACGACCCGCAGCGTCTCCCCCGCGTAGTAGCCGTCCAGCCCGACCCAGGTGCCGTCCGGGCGGGCGGTGAAGCGGGCGCCACGACCCGGGCCGTTCAGGGGCCGCAACTCCAGGCCGCGGTCGGAGGTCAGCCGCAGGATGTTCGGACGCGTACCCCAGTACCAGGGGCCGGTCAGCGCAAGAAGCTCAGCGTCCACCTCGGGCAACGGGCGCCACGGCTCCGGGATACGGGGCTCCGCTTCGGCGACGATGTCCACGAGTGCGGCGGCCACCTCGCCGACGGCCACACCGGATGTGACATTGGCGAACGCGACAGCGGCCACATCGTCCTCGGCGCTGAACCAGAGCGCCGCCAGGAACCCGGGCAGCGATCCCGTGTGACCGATGAGCGTGCGGCCCTTCCTCCGGATCACCTGCAGGCCCAGACCGTAATGGCCGTCCCAGTCCCCCGACTCGGGCGGCGCGGCCGGCGCCTTCATCTCCGCCACGGAGGCGGCCGTCAGTACCCGGTCATCTCCCTCGGCCAGGAACGCGGCGAAGCGGAGGAGGTCGGCCGTGGTGGACCAGAGCTGTCCGGCCGGTGCCATCAGTCCGAGGTCCTCGGCGGGCTCGGGCAGCATGACGTCCGCCCACGGGTGGACGGCCCAGCCGCCCGCATGCGGAGCCTGCGCCTGCGGACTCGTACGGTGCATGCCCAGCGGGTCCAGGATCTCGTTCCGCAACACCTCGGCCCAGGATGCTCCGCGTGCCGCTTCGATCAGCGCACCGAGCAGCGTGTAACCAGGGTTGGAGTAGTGATGCCGACGGCCGGCAGGATGCATCCCGCCCCGGTCACCGAGCACGTCCGCAAGGCCGGGACGCAGGCTCCCGGGCGTCCGCTCCCACCAGGGTGCGGGGGACTCGGCACCGAGCCCCGCGCTGTGGCCGAGCAACTGATGAAGGGTGACGTCACCCGCGCCCGTACCGGGCAGGTGCTTCTCCAGCGGGTCTGCCAGATCCAGCAGGCCCTCGTCCCGCAGGCGCAGCACCAGCACGGCGGTGAACGTCTTGGTGAGGGAACCGATCCTGAACTGGGTGTCCGCATCCGGGGCATGTCCGTCGACACACGTGCGGGAGCCGTTCCAGACGACCTGGCCCTGCCGTTGCACCGCAGCGGCGAGTGAGGGTGAGCGCCCTTCGGCCTGGGCGGTGGCGATGCGGTGCAGCAGCGCGCGCTGCGTACCCGGGAGCAACTGTTCAGAAGGAGAAGTCATCGTCAACAACTACCTTCCGCGGGGGCCCGTGGCGACTTCATTTCCCGGCGTCCGCACGTCCGCTCCCGCGCCACCGAGCCGCCGCGGGCGAACGCAAAGCCCCCTCGGCCCTGACCGACCGGATCAGGGGGAGGAGAGAGGGATGCCGGCCTGCTCCGCGGCGGCGTCCGGCGCGGTGCCCTTCGTGGCTGCCGGCGCAGCGTTGCGCCGGGCGGAGAGTCCGAAGGCGCTGATGACGACAGCTAGCACCGCGGCCACGAAGGGCACCAGCAACCCGGCCCGGTAGCCGTCCAGCAGTGCGGCAGGGGTCTCCCCATGCGTGGCAGCCACGCTGACTGTCGTAACTGCGGAGAGCCCGAGTGCGGCGCCGAACTGGAAGGCGGTGTAGAGCAGACCGCCCGCGAGCCCCTGTTCCTCCTCGGTGATCCCATCCGTGGCCGCAATGGTGAGTGGACCGTACGCCAGGGAGAAGGCGAGGCCCAGGACGATCAGGCCCGGGAACATCGCCGCGTAGCTCCAGTCCGCTCCCAGCGGCAGGAACAGTGCGTAGGAGAACACGGCCAGCAGCAGCCCTCCGGAAATCACCTTTGCGTTGCCGAAGCGGTTCACCAGCCGTGGTGTGAGGGTCGGCGAGAGAATCGCGTCGACCCCGATGACCAGCATCGCGAAACTCGTCCGCAGCGACGACCAGCCGCGCAGCTCCTGGAGGTAGAGCACCACCAGGAACTGGAAGCCGAAGAACCCGGCAGCGAACAGCATCGCCGAGAGGTTCGCCCGCACCAGGGGCCCGTTGCGGAAGATGCCCAAGCGCACCAGGGGCGCGGCGGAGCGCCGCTCGATGACGAGGAAGGCGCCGAGGAACGCCAGCCCGGCCAGCAAGGTTGCGGCACTGGCGGTGATTCCGGCGTGGGACACACGCTCCACACCCAGCACGATCAGCACAAGGGCGAGGGTGACGGTGACCGCCCCGCCGGCGTCGATGCGCTTGCCGTTTCTGTCCGGGCGCTCCGACTTGGGGACGAAGGCGAGGGCGGCGACGAGGATGAGGAAGGAGAGAACGACCGGGGCGAAGAAGACCCACCGCCAGCCGACGGCGGTGAGCAGCCCGCCGGCGACCAGGCCGATCGTGAACCCTCCCGCGGCGGTGCCCGAATAGACGAGCAGGGCCTTGTTCCGTTCCGGCCCCTCGGCGAAGCCCGTGGTGATGACGGCCAGACCGGCCGGGGTCATGAAGGCCGCCGCGACGCCGGTGATGAATCGCGCGACGATCAGCATCCAGCCTTCGGTGGCGAACCCGCCGAGCCCGGAGAACAGCAGGAAGACGGTGAGCCAGAGGAGGAACATCTGACGGCGCCCGTACAGGTCGGCCGCCCGTCCGCCGAGGAGCATGAAGCCGCCGTAGCCGAGGACGTAGGCGCTCATGACCCACTGCAGCTCACCGGTGGAGAGCCCGAGGTCGGCACGGATCGCCGGCAGCGCCACATTGAGCATGGCGACGTCGATGCCTTCGAGGAAGATCGCGCCGCACAGCACGAGCAGGACGCCCCACTTGCGCGCGTCCAGCCCGTTCGACGTACTCAAAGCACTCATGGCGAGGAAACCCTTCCGGAGCGGTGGGTGTGGGGGACGCCTCAAGCCTTCTCCACACCCCGGAGGGGAACAACAGCGATGATCGCAACGTCCGTACAGCCAGGCTTACCGATCCATCTCCCACGCGATCCCGGAGACGTGCATGGACCAGAACGAGCTCGAATGCTTTCTCGTCCTCGCCGAGGAACTGCACTTCGGCCGGACCGCCGCCCGGCTGCGCCTCTCCCGTGCCCGGGTGAGTCAGCTCATCCAGAAGCTGGAACGCCGCGTGGGAGCGCCGCTGTTCAGACGTACGAGCCGCAGCGTGGTGCTCACCGCTCTGGGCAGCCGCCTCCATGACGACCTGGAACCCCACTACCGCGGCATCGAGAGCGCCCTGGCGCGGGCCATCACGTCGGCACGCGGTATCGAGGGAGTCCTCCACGTCGGCTTCTCGACGCCGCTGGCCGGAGAGATGGTGATGAAGGCCACCGAGAAGCTGCGCGCCACCCATCCCGAACTCGCCGTCGAGGTATGCGAAGTCCCCTTCTCCGATCCGTACGGGATGCTGCGGAGAGGCGACTTCGACCTCCAGCTGACGGATTTCCCGGTCCATGAGGACGACTTGACCCGCGGCCCGACGCTTCTCGCCGAGGACAGAGTGCTGGCGGTCGCCGCCGGGCATCATCTCGCCGGGCGGGACACGGTGACGCTGGAGGACCTGGCCGAGGTTGCGTTGCTGACGATCGCGGGAGACATTCCGGAGTACTGGCGGGAGCACAGACTGCCGACTCACACCCCCAGCGGCAGGCCGATCACACCGGGCCCGGCCGTCACCAACTTCCAGGAGGCACTGACACTCGTCGCGGGCGGCAACGGCGCCCTGCTGGCCGGTGCCCACGTCGCCCTGTACCACGGCCGGCCCGGCATCTCCTACGTGCCGGTGGAGGGCGACAAGCCCCTCGGATACGGCCTGATGTGGCGATCCGGCGGCGGCAACCGGGCAATCGAACTCTTCGGACTGACAGCACTCGAGGTCACACGGGACATGGCTCCTGCTGATCCGAGGACAGCCCCACCCGGCTGATCCCCGGACGCGGGCCCTCGAGCGATGTCATCCACATCAGGTGCGTCACGTCTGAGCCATGTCCACGAACCGCGAGTAGTGCCCCTGGAAGGCCACCGTGATCGTCGCCGTCGGGCCGTTACGGTGCTTGGCCACGATCAGGTCCGCCTCGCCCGCTCGCGGTGACTCCTTCTCGTAGGCGTCCTCACGGTGCAACAGGATCACCATGTCGGCGTCCTGCTCGATCGATCCGGATTCACGGAGGTCGGAGACCATCGGCTTCTTGTCCGTGCGCTGCTCGGGGCCACGGTTCAGCTGGGAGAGAGCGATGACGGGCAGTTGGAGTTCCTTGGCCAGCAGCTTGAGGTTTCGGGACATGTCCGAAACCTCCTGCTGACGGCTCTCGGCACGCTTCGAACCACCGGACTGCATCAGCTGCAGATAGTCGATGACCACCAGCTTGAGGTCGTTGCGCTGCTTGAGACGACGGCACTTGGCCCGGATCTCCATCATGGAGAGGTTCGGGGAGTCGTCGATGTAGAGGGGGGCCGCGGAGACATCGGGCATCCGCCGCGCGAGCCGCGTCCAGTCCTCGTCCGTCATCGTGCCCGAGCGCATGTGGTGCAGCGCCACGCGCGCCTCGGCGGACAGCAGACGCATCGCGATCTCGTTCCGTCCCATTTCGAGGGAGAAGATCACGCTGGGCAGGTTGCTCTTGATCGAGCAGGCGCGGGCGAAGTCCAGCGCCAGCGTGGACTTACCCATGGCCGGGCGGGCCGCGATGACGACCATCTGGCCCGGGTGCAGGCCGTTCGTCAGGGCGTCGAGGTCGGTGAAGCCGGTCGGCACACCGGTCATCTCGCCACTGCGCGAACCGATCGCCTCGATCTCGTCGAGCGCGCCCTCCATGATGTCGCCCAGCGGCAGGTAGTCCTCACTGGTCCGCTGCTCGGTGACGGCGTAGATCTCGGCCTGCGCGGAGTTGACGATGTCGTCGACATCGCCGTCGGCCGCGTATCCCATCTGCGTGATCTTCGTGCCGGCCTCGACGAGCCGCCGCAGGACGGCACGTTCGTGCACGATCTCCGCGTAGTACGAAGCATTGGCCGCGGTCGGCACCGACTGCACCAGGGTGTGGAGATACGGAGCACCGCCCACCTTGGTGATCTCACCGCGCTTGACCAGTTCGGCCGCCACCGTGATCGGGTCGGCCGGCTCGCCCTTGGCGTACAGGTCGAGGATCGCCTGGTAGACGGTCTCGTGCGCGGGGCGGTAGAAGTCGTGGCCCTTGATGATCTCCACGACGTCGGCGATGGCGTCCTTGGACAGGAGCATGCCGCCGAGGACGGACTGTTCCGCGTCCAGGTCCTGGGGCGGAACCCGCTCGAACCCGGAGGAACCGCCGGAGCCGCCCTCCCATCCGTTGCTTTCCCGGCCTCGATCGTGCTGCTCGCCGCGGTCCCTGTTGTCCCCTCGACGCTGGCGGGAAACAGGCAGCCGGTCGCTGGGCCCGGTGTCGGCCCAGGGGTCGTCCAAAGGCTCGGGAATGCTCATCCGGCCACCTCCTCCCGTCCGCTCCGCGGACCTAGCCGTGCCACTCTTTCTTACGGCACGGCACCGACAAACAAGACGCCCGACTCCGGTTCCGGTGTGTCGGGTTCAGCGGGTTTCCAGGCCGAAACGAGGTGGGGGCGCCGGACCACGGTAGGCGCCCAGGCACCGTCCGCCAATCTGGTTATCCACAGGGCATGTGGACGACGGACCAGATGCTGTGGAGAACTCCGCAGAACCTGTGCACGGACCGGGGGACAGCACTGTGGACAAACTCATAGCCGCGCCACCACGAGTAGCCTGACCTGCACCTTTTCCATCCACGGGCTGTGGGGGAGAAAAACTTTCCAAGTCAGCACAACATCGCGGCAACCAGCCCGTGCCAGAACGTCACTCCGTGCCAACTGTAAGGATCACAAAGCGCTTGCATCCATTACCTGTGGAAGATTAGATTGGCTCCCATGATCCAGGCATCGGCGACCCCGCCGTCTCGCCGCGGGCGCCACGACCGCGAGATCGTCGCGCTCGCCGTCCCCGCCTTCGGCGCCCTCGTGGCCGAGCCCCTCTTCGTCATGGTCGACAGCGCCATCGTCGGCCATCTCGGGACTCCGCAGCTGGCCGGCCTGGCCGTTGCCGCAGCCCTGCTGACGACCGCGGTGAGCATCTTCGTCTTCCTCGCCTATGCCACCACCGCGGCTGTCGCCCGCCGGGTCGGCGCCGGCGATCAGGCCTCCGCCATCCGCCAGGGCATGGACGGCATCTGGCTGGCGATCCTGCTCGGTCTCGTCGTCATCGCCCTGGCGCTGCCCCTGTCCCCCTGGCTCGTCGAAGTGTTCGGCGCCTCGGACACCGCGGCCCCGTACGCCACCACCTACCTCCGGATCTCCTGTCTCGGCATCCCCGCGATGCTCGTGGTGCTGGCCGCGACCGGGGTGCTCCGGGGCCTGCAGAACACCCGCACACCGCTCTACGTCGCCATCGGCGGATTCGCCGCCAACGCTGCCCTCAACGCAGGTCTCGTCTACGGCGCCGGGCTCGGCATCGCAGGATCGGCCTGGGGCACGGTGATCGCCCAGGTCGGCATGGCGATCGCCTACCTCGTGGTCGTGGTCCGCGGCGCCCGGCGCCATGGGGCCTCCCTGCGCCCCGACGCGGCCGGCATCAAGGCCAGCGCCCGAGCAGGCGTGCCCCTGCTGGTCCGCACGCTGTCGCTCCGCGCCGTCCTGCTCATCGCCACGGCCGTCGCCGCCCGGCTGGGCGACACCGACATCGCGGCACACCAGATCGTTCTGTCGCTGTGGAGCCTGATGGCCTTCGCGCTGGACGCCATCGCCATCGCGGGCCAGGCCATCATCGGGCGCTACCTGGGAGCCGGCGACACCAAAGGCGCACGCGAGGCCTGCCGCCGCATGGTGCAGTGGGGCGTCGTCTCCGGTGTCGTGTTCGGCGTCCTGATCGTTCTGGCACGGCCCTTGTTCGTCCCGCTCTTCACTAGCGATCAGTCCGTGCAGGACGCGCTCCTCCCGGCCCTGCTGGTGGTGGCGCTCACCCAGCCGGTCGCCGGAGTCGTCTTCGTCCTGGACGGCGTGCTGATGGGCGCGGGGGACGGGACCTACCTCGCCTGGGCCATGCTCGTCACCCTGGCCGTCTTCGCACCGGCGGCCCTGCTGGTACCCACCCTCGGTGGCGGCCTGGCCGCGCTGTGGGGCGCGATGGCCCTCATGATGCTCGTTCGGATGGCCACGCTCTGGCTTCGCGCCCGCTCCGGCACATGGATGGTCACCGGCGCCACCCGCTGAGCCCACCGCACCGGTCCTGTCTCACGTGAACCGTGCCTGTTTCACGTGAAACAGGCACGCCGCAACGGCGAAGGGCCGCACCCTCGGGGTGCGGCCCTTCACTGTTCTGCAGAGGTGCGCCCAATCAGGCAGCAACAACCTCGACGCCGAGCTTCGCAGCGACCTCGGGGTGCAGACGCACGGACACCTGGTGTCCGCCGAGCGTCTTGATCGGCGAGCCGAGCTCGACGCGACGCTTGTCCACATCCGGGCCACCGGCAGCCTTGATCGCCGAAGCGATGTCGGCCGGGGTGACAGAGCCGAAGAGACGGCCGGCGTCGCCGGAGCGAACAGCCAGACGGACCTTCACGGCCTCGAGCTTGGACTTGATCTCGTTGGCCTGCTCGATCGTGGCGATCTCGTGGATCTTGCGGGCGCGGCGGATCTGCGCCACGTCCTTCTCGCCACCCTTGGTCCAGCGAATGGCGAAGCCACGCGGAACCAGGTAGTTACGGGCGTACCCGTCCTTGACGTCAACGACGTCGCCAGCAGCACCGAGGCCGGAGACCTCGTGGGTGAGGATGATCTTCATGATTCGGTCACCCTCCCTTATCGCGCGGTGGACGTGTAGGGCAGCAGCGCCATCTCACGGCTGTTCTTGACAGCCGTGGCGACGTCACGCTGGTGCTGCGTGCAGTTGCCGGTGACGCGGCGGGCACGGATCTTGCCGCGGTCGGAAATGAACTTCCGCAGCATGTTCGTGTCCTTGTAGTCCACGTACTGGGTCTTGTCCTTGCAGAACGCGCAGACCTTCTTCTTAGGCTTGCGCACAGGCGGCTTCGCCATAGTGTTTCTCCTGTGTGATCAAGAAGTGGGGGTACGAGCTGCCCTAGAAGGGAGGCTCGTCCGAGTAGCCGCCGCCAGAACCGCCGGAGCCGCCGGAGCTTCCGCCCCAACCGCCTCCGCCGCTCTGCTGGCCCCCGCCCTGCTGGCCGCCGGCCGGCGCGCTCGTGGCCCACGGGTCGTCGGCGGGAGCGCCGCCACCACCCTGCTGGCCACCAGCACCGGGACCGCCGCCCCAGTTACCGCCACCCTGCTGACCGCCGCCGTATCCACCCTGGCCGCCGCCACCCTGGCCACCGCGACCGGTGGTCTTGGTGACCTTGGCAGTGGCGCTCTTGAGACTGGGGCCGACTTCCTCGACGTCCAGCTCGTAGACCGTGCGCTTGACGCCCTCGCGGTCTTCGTACGACCGCTGCTTCAGCCGGCCCTGCACGACAACGCGCATGCCTCGCGTGAGCGATTCGGCGACGTTCTCGGCCGCCTGACGCCAGACCGAGCAGGTGAGGAACAGGCCTTCGCCGTCCTTCCACTCATTGGTCTGCCGGTCGAAGATGCGGGGAGTGGACGCGACGCGGAACTTCGCGACCGCCGCACCGGACGGGGTGAAGCGCAGCTCGGGGTCGTCGACGAGATTGCCGACGACCGTGATGACGGTCTCGCCTGCCATGGATGAACCTCTCGGCGGGGATTGCTTCTGGCTGCTTGCTGCTACTCGAACCCGATGACCACTGAGCTAGAAGCTCAGTGGATCTCGGGACGGAGGACCTTGGTCCGGAGGACCGACTCGTTCAGGTTCATCTGGCGGTCGAGCTCCTTGACGACCGCAGGCTCGGCCTGCAGGTCGATGACCGAGTAGATGCCCTCGGGCTTCTTCTTGATCTCGTAAGCGAGCCGACGACGGCCCCAGGTGTCGACCTTCTCAACCTTTCCTTCGCCCTCACGGACGACGGAGAGGAAGTTCTCGATCAGCGGGGAGACTGCTCGCTCCTCGAGATCGGGGTCGAGGATGACCATCACCTCGTAGTGACGCATGTGGAACCCACCTCCTTTGGACTCAGCGGCCACGGTCGTTCCGTGGCAGGAGGGTCGTGATGCGTAAGCAACAGTGTCTCCGAGTAAAACAGCCGCCACTGACAACGCCCTCCCTCGAGGAGGGGCTGACTGTGCTGGCCTGGGCAGACACCGGTGCAGACCGTACAGAGTACCCGTAGACAGGCTTCCGGTTGAAATCCGGTGGTCAGGAGACGCAATCTGTACACATCGGGTGTGAGCGGCGCCACGACGCGCCGCCTTTCGGCCAGGAGGTACTCCATGGCACAAGCAATGCGATCCCGCTCCCGCTCTTCCGTCTCCCTCTTCGCGACGGACGGCAGGCCCCACCCGCTCCAGGACACCCTGGTGGCGGTGACGGTGGTACTCGGCGTCCTGGCGTTCGTGACGGCGATGTTCCATCACCTGCATCTGATCAGCTCGTGGGCCGGACTCATCGGGATCCTCACGGGTGGCTACGGGCTGTACATCTCCGCGACCACACGGGAGCGGTTCCCGCTGTTCGTCGGCATGGGCGCCGCCGGCCTCGGGTTCTTCCTCGGCATGGCCCACGGCGGGCTCTTCGGCGGCGTGATCAGCTGACTGCCGCGCAGCACGGCCTCGGCAGCCTGCGGGGCGGCCCCGTCCACGGACGGGGCCGCCTGTACGCCGTGCCGGGACCGCACAGGTACGACGGGGCCAGACCGCGCGCTTCCCGGTCACAGTAGGCTTCGGCGCGAGAGCCGGAGCCCCTGACCCATGGGGACACACCTGCCGAGGAGCGCCCCGCATGAGCCTGACCCTGAGGACCATCAGCCGAGAGCAGCATCTGGCGTACATCCAGAGTCTGCCCGCGGCCAGTCACATGCAGGTCCCGGCATGGGCGGATGTGAAGGCCGAGTGGCGCTCGGAAAGTCTGGGCTGGTTCGACAAGGGCGGCCAGCTCGTCGGCGCCGGTCTGGTGCTCTACCGGCAGCTGCCCAAGATCAAGCGGTACCTCGCGTATCTGCCCGAGGGCCCGGTCATCAACTGGTACGCCCCCAACCTGAACGACTGGCTGCAGCCGATGCTGGCCCACCTCAAGCAGCAGGGGGCCTTCTCGGTGAAGATGGGCCCGCCCGTCGTCATCCGCCGCTGGGACGCCCACGCCATCAAGGCGGGCATCCAGGACCCCGACGTGAAGCGCCTGCGCGACGTCGAGGCCACCCACATCGAGCCCCGCGCCTTCGAAGTCGCGGACCGGCTGCGGAAGATGGGCTGGCAGCAGGGCGAGGACGGCGGCGCCGGATTCGGCGACGTACAGCCCCGCTACATCTTCCAGGTGCCGCTGGCGAACCGTTCGCTCGAGGACGTGCACAAGGGCTTCAACCAGCTCTGGCGACGCAACATCAAGAAGGCCGAGAAGGCGGGCGTCGAGGTCGTCCAGGGCAGCTACGCGGAGCTCGCCGAGTGGCAGCGGCTGTACGAGATCACGGCGGAGCGCGACCACTTCCGGCCGCGTCCGCTCGGCTACTTCCAGCGCATGTGGACGGCCCTCAACAACGAGGACCCCAACCGGATGCGGCTCTACTTCGCCCGTCACGAGGGCGAGAACGTCGCGGCCGCGACCATGCTGATCGTCGGCGGACACGTCTGGTACTCCTACGGCGCCTCGGCCAACCACAAGCGCGAGGTCCGGCCCTCGAACGCGATGCAGTGGCGGATGCTCCGTGACGCGTACGCGATGGGCGCCACCGTCTACGACCTGCGCGGCATCTCCGACTCGCTGGACGAGACCGATCACCTCTTCGGCCTGATCCAGTTCAAGGTGGGCACCGGCGGCCAGGCCGCGGAGTACCTCGGCGAGTGGGACTTCCCGCTCAACAAGCTGCTGCACAAGGCCCTCGACATCTACATGTCCCGCCGCTGATCCGGCGCTGATCCGCCATGCAAGGCTGACGAAACCGGCTTTATTCGTTTCAATGGGCTCTTCCGGAAGGACTCCCGGAAGCACTGCCCTCCTCCACTGACACCACCGCAGCCACCAGAAAGGTTCCGGACCGGCCATGGCGCTCTCCCTGTACGTCGACACCGCGCGCTGGCGGGCGCACCAGAAATCCGTGCTCGACCAGTTCCCCGGCCTCGTACCGGTCTGCAAGGGCAACGGGTACGGCTTCGGCCACGAGAGGCTGGCCGACGAGGCGATCCGCTTCGGCTCCGACATCCTCGCGGTCGGCACCACCTACGAAGCGGCCCGCATCAAGGACTGGTTCAGCGGTGATCTGCTGGTACTCACACCGTTCCGGCGGGGCGAGGAGCCGGTGCCGCTGCCCGACCGGGTGATCCGCTCCGTCTCGTCCGTGGACGGCGTGCACGCCCTGGTGGGCGCCCGTGTCGTGATCGAGTGCATGAGCTCGATGAAGCGCCATGGCGTCAAGGAGGAGGAGCTCGGGCAGCTGCACGCCGCCATCGAGGACGTACGCCTCGAAGGTTTCGCCCTGCACCTCCCGCTGGACCGCACGGACGGCTCGGACGCTGTCGAAGAGGTCATCGCCTGGATGGACCGTCTCCGGGCGGCCCGGCTGCCGCTGCACACGATGTTCGTGAGCCATCTGCGGGCCGAGGAACTGGGCCGGCTCCAGCAGCAGTTCCCGCAGACCCGGTTCCGCGCCCGCATCGGTACCCGGCTGTGGCTCGGTGACCACGAGGCGACGGAGTACCGGGGCGCCGTGCTGGACGTCACCCGCGTCGTCAAGGGCGACCGGTTCGGCTACCGGCAGCAGAAGGCGGCGTCGGACGGCTGGCTGGTCGTCGTCGCGGGCGGTACGTCGCACGGCGTGGGCCTGGAGGCCCCGAAGGCCCTGCACGGCGTGATGCCACGTGCCAAGGGGGTCGCCCGGGCGGGGCTGGCCACCGTCAACCGCAATCTGTCGCCGTTCGTCTGGGCCGGCAAGCAGCGCTGGTTCGCCGAGCCGCCGCACATGCAGGTGTCGATCCTGTTCGTGCCCTCGGACGCCGAGGAGCCGCGGGTGGGCGACGAACTGGTGGCGCATCTGCGCCACACGACCACACAGTTCGACCGGCTCGTCGACCGCTGAGGGACTCGCCGGGGCGCCCGGGGCCGCCCGTCGCTCAGTCGGCGGCCGGCGTGCCCCACTCCACCCGCGGCCCCGCCTCGGCGAACGCGGCGTGGCGCGGCGGATGCGCCGCCGCGTGTCCCAGTACGAAGACGTCCTCGGCGCCGTCGAGCACCCCGCCCGACGGATCGTCCGAGCCGTCGCGGCGCACCACGTCGCGCTCCGGCATCAGGATGTCCCGTACGACCACGGTGCAGAGGTACAGCGTGCCCAGCAGGTGCAGGACGATCGCCAGTTGATAGCCCTCCGTCGGCAGCCCCTGGTGCTTGTCCCCGCTCGTCGTGTAGGCGAGGTACATCCAGATCCCCAGGAAGTACATGACCTCGCACGCCTGCCAGATCAGGAAGTCCCGCCAGCGCGGCCTGGCCAGCACGGCGAGCGGGATCAGCCACAGCACGTACTGCGGTGAGTAGACCTTGTTGACGAGGATGAACACGGCGACGACGAGGAACGCGAGCTGGGCGAACCGCGGCCTGCGCGGGGCCATCAGCGTCAGCGCCCCGATCGCGGCGCACAGCCCGACCGTCGCCAGCGTGGAGACGGTGTTGACCGTGGAGACCTCGATCGATTCGCCGGTGCGCTGCGTGATGACCAGCCAGAAGGAGCCGAAGTCGATCGAGCGCTCCTGGCTGAAGGTGTAGAACTTCTTCCAGCCCTCGGGCGCGAAGACCATCACCGGCAGGTTGACCACCAGCCAGGAGCCGACGGCTCCGAGCGTCGCCACCGAGAACTCACGCCACTTCCCGGCCCGCCAGCACAGTACGAAGGCCGGGCCCAGCAGGAACACGGGGTAGAGCTTGGCGGCCGTGGCCAGCCCGATCAGGATGCCGAACGCGAGCGGGCGGCTGCGGGACCACATGAGCATCGCCGCGGCCGTGAGGGCGACGGCCAGCAGGTCCCAGTTGATCGTCGCCGTGAGGGCGAATGCGGGCGCCAGGGCCATCAGCAGACCGTCCCAGGGGCGACGCCGGTGTGTACGCGCGACACACACGGCGATGACGGCGGTGCAGATCATCAGCATGCCCGCGTTGACCAGCCAGTAGGCCTGTTCCTGGTGCTGGATGGAGCCGCCCGGTGTCAGCCAGGCGGCGATCTGCATGAACACGCCGGTGAGGACCGGGTACTCCAGGAACTGCATGTCGCCCGGCAGCCGGTCGAAGTATGGCACCAGGCCCTCGGCGAAACCGCGTCCCGCGTACAGATGCGGAATGTCGGAGTAGCAGGCGTGGGTGTACTGGGAGCCGGCGCCCCTGAACCAGGCCCAGTTGTAGCAGGGCAGCTTCTGCACCATGCCGAGCGCGAACATCCCGATGGCCACCAGCGCGACGGCGCCCACGGGGGTGAGCGCGGCGCTGCCGAGCCGCGCCCAGCGCCCCGACCTCCCGCCAATCAGCTCGCTGCCGGCCGCGGCGATCTCGTCCTGGTGCGTGGGCCGTACGACGGACCGTTCCTGGTGCACGCTCGTGTCCTCTGCGCTTGGCATGCCGCACATCCTGCCGTACCGACGTGTGGAAACGATGAGGGCCGCCGCACCCCGTGGTGCCGCGGCCCTCGTCGTACTGCTCCTGCTCGGTTCATCCCGCCCGGTCTGCCGGACGCGCGGGATGTGCAGCCTGCCGGGCGCTACCCGGGCGGGCCACCGAAGATGTCGCCGTTCCCTTGCCCGTTGTTGCCACCTGTGTCGGGTGAGGGACTGGTGCCTCCGTCGCTCTCACCTTCGGTGGTCCCGGTAGTGGCCCCGGCGTCCGTTTCGCCGGTGGTCCCCTCGGTCGTTCCCGTGTCGGCGCCCCCGTCGGTCCAGCCGTTGGAGTTGCCGCCGTTGTTGTTCTGGCAGTTCATGTCCCACGCACCGCAGGTCGTCTGGGACGGGTCGGGCGTCGGGTCCTGGGGGGTGGGCGTCGGCTTGACGGTCTCCGTCTTGGTCGGCGTCGGAGTCGGAGTCGGGGTGGGGGTGGGCGCCTTGCTCTTCGCGCCGCCGCCGTAGACCTTCTCGCCGATCGGCTCCGGCTCCGGGAAGGAGAGCTTCTCCTGGCCCTCCAGCGCCTCGGCCATGTAGTCGTGCCAGATCTGCGCGGGGAACGACGCACCGTGGATCGATGTCTCGTTACCCGTGCCGTACATCTTCAGGAACTTGCGGCCCTTGTTCTTCTCGTTGTCGTCCAGCCGGTACATGCTGATCGCGGTCGACAACTGCGGGGTGTAGCCCACGAACCAGGCGGACAGGTTGTCGTCCGTCGTACCCGTCTTGCCCGCGACGTCCCGCCCGGGAAGCTTGGCGGGCGTGCCGGTTCCCTTGTCGACGACGTTCTTGAGGACGTCGGTGACGTTGTCGGCGATGACGTTGGAGAAGGCGCTCTTGGCAACCTCCTTGTGCCGGTAGACCGGCTCGCCGCGCTTCTTCACCTCCGTCACCGAGTAGGGCTCACGCTGCTGCCCGCCGGCCGCGAAGGTGGCGTACGCCCCGGCCATGCGGGTCGCGCTGGGCGATGAGGTGCCGATGGAGAACGACGGGACGGTCGCGTTCGCCATGTACTGGTCGTCCTTCAGGCCCGCGGCGAGCGCCACGTCCTTCACCTTGTCGGTGCCGACGTCCATGCCCAGTTGCACGTAGGGCGAGTTGGCGGACACCCGCATCGCTTCACGAAGAGTGACAGGGCCCAGCGAGTCGTCCCCGTCGTTGACCTGCAGCCACTCCTTGCCGTCCTCGTCGGTCCAGACGTCGCCGTTGTACTTCTTGATCTTCAGCTTGTTGTTGCCGTTGTAGATGCTCAGGGGCGAGACCTTCGTACGCTGCGACTCGTCCTGCTCGGGACCGCCCGAGGGGTCCCGCTTGCCGTACTCCATCGCCGCAGCCAGCACGAACGGCTTGAAGGTCGACCCGACCGCGGCGCCGGTGGGGTCGGCGTTGCTGGTGTAGTGCTTCGTCGCGTCCACACCGCCGTAGATGGCTTCGATGGCGCCGGTCTTCGGATTGACCGACGAGCCGCCGAACTGGACGTGGGTGTCCGTGTCGGGGCGCTTCTTGGGGTCGATCTTCTCGTCGTAGACCCTCTTGACGGCCTTGTTGAGCTGATCGACCTTATTCTTGTCGAAGGTCGTGTGGATCTCGTAGCCACCCTGGTCCAGCTGGTCACGGGTGATGTCGTAGTTGCTGAGGAAGTTGGACCTGGCCATCGCGACGAGGTAGCCGATCTGGCCGCCCAGCTGAGCGTCCTTCTTCGGCTTGTCGGGCATCGGGAACTCGGTGTACTTGTCGCGTTCCGACTGCTTCATCCGGCCGTCCTTCACCTCCTCGTCAAGGATCCACTTCCAGCGCTTGATGGCCCGGTCCGTGTTCTTCTCCGGAGTCGCCTGCACCGGGTCGACCTCCGTGGCACCCGCGGGGTCGTAGTAGCTGGCCCCCTTGAGCAGGGTGGCCAGGAAGGCGCACTCGCTGGGATTCAGCTCCTTGGCATCCTTGCCGTAGTACGTACGAGCCGCCGCCTGGATACCCGAGGCCCCACGTCCGTAGTACGAGACGTTGAGGTACCCGGCCATGATCGTCTTCTTGCTCTCCTGCTCGCCGACCTTCAGCGTGATGAAGAGCTCCTCGAACTTACGGCTCAGGGTCTGTTCCTGGGAGAGCCGGGAGTTCTTCACGTACTGCTGGGTGATCGTCGAGCCACCCTGGGTCTGACCGCCCTTGGCCATGTTGAACACGGCCCGGGCGATGCCCATCGGGTCGATGCCGTGGTCGCTGTTGAAGGTCTTGTTCTCCGCGGAGATGACGGCGTTGCGCATCGCCTCGGGAATCTGGGCGTAGTCGATGATCTGCCGGTTGGTCTCACCACCGGTGGCGACCATCTGCGAGCCGTCGTTCCAGAAGTAGACGTTGTTCTCCGCCTTCGCGGCCGCCTGGATCTCGGGCTTGGCCACCATCGCGTACGCGAGGCCGGCGAGCCCCATCAGGAGGCCGAGGAAACCGACGCACAACCCGGAGACCAGCTTCCACGACGGCGTCCAGCGCCGCAGGCCCTGCTTGCCGGCGCGCGGGTAGTCGATGAAGCGCTTCTTGACCGGGCGCTGACTGCCACGCCCGCGCCCGCGGCCCGGGCCCTCCTGGCCGCCGTCCCCGCCTCCACGACGTCGGCCACCGCCGCCGTCGGAGCCACCGCGGCCACCGCCGCCGCGCTGTGCGGCCCGTCTGGCCTCGGCACGCCCGCCGTACGGGGTCTCTTCCTCGTACGGACCGGAAGGTGATTCAGCAGTTACTCCGCGTGACGGCGCTGCGCGGCGTCCGGGGGACTGCTGGGCGGCTCGTCTGGCCGCGGCACGTCCGCCACCTTGCGGTTGCGGCATCTTGCGACGGTGCTCGCTCATCGAACGACTACTCCTCGGGCAGGCGAGAGCGCCTGGAAGCGGCAGTTGAGATCCGGTCCCCCGAATTACGGACGAGCCCTGCGAAAGGCTCATCCGCAGTGCATCCGGTCAGTCCGCGAAGACTGACGTGCTCGGACGTCACACGGTTCCCGGTGGTCTGCATGCCGCACAGACTACGCACGGTCAAAACCCTCCCGGGGCCGAACTTCACCCCAAATTACGCAAGTCGGTTGCTATGAATCGTCGATGTGACGCCGCTCACTAAGGCCCCCCTTGTCGCAGCCCCGAGTCCGATCTATCGTGCTGATGTATCGAGTCGATACATCAGCTCGGTACATCGACTCGGCACATCGGCTCGGCACAGGGCCACGCGAGAGCACTCGGAGAAGGAGGAGGCGAGGTTGAGCAGACGCTCAGGCATCCTCGAGTTCGCCGTCCTCGGACTGCTCCGCGAGTCCCCGATGCACGGCTACGAGCTCCGCAAGCGCCTCAACACCTCGTTGGGGATCTTCCGTGCTTTCAGCTACGGAACCCTCTATCCCTGCCTCAAGACGCTGGTCGCCAGCGGCTGGTTGATCGAGGAGCCGGGGAATCCTCCGGCAGACCTTCCGTCCGGCGCCGGCCGTGCGGTCGCCCCCTCCTCTTCACTGACGGGGCGCCGCGCCAAGATCGTCTACCGGCTGACGGCAGAAGGTAAGGAGCACTTCGAGGAACTGCTCTCGCACACCGGCCCCGACTCTTGGGAGGACGAGCACTTCGCTGCTCGTTTCGCCTTCTTCGGACAGACGGAGCACGACGTGCGGATGCGGGTGCTGGAAGGCCGTCGCAGCCGGCTGGAGGAGCGTCTCGAGAAGATGAGCGCCTCTCTGGCCCGCACCCGCGAGCGCCTCGACGACTACACACTTGAGCTGCAGCGACACGGCATGGAGTCCGTGGAGCGCGAAGTGCGCTGGCTGAACGAGCTCATCGAGAGCGAGCGGTCGGGACGGGATCAGCGACGATCCTCGCCCGAGGGCTCAGCTCAGCAGGACACCGCAGGAGAGCCGGACGGCCTGCCCCGGCGGGGTAACAACCCGCCGGATCCGTCCGGCGACACCGCCAAGTGAGGTTCCCGCAGATCCGCGGGGCCTCATCAGGAACATCCATTACACACAGGGAGCAACCGGAATGGGTTCGGTTCGCGTAGCCATCGTCGGCGTGGGCAACTGCGCCGCCTCGCTGGTCCAGGGCGTCGAGTTCTACAAGGACGCCGATCCGGCCGGCAAGGTGCCCGGTCTGATGCACGTCCAGTTCGGCGAGTACCACGTGCGGGACGTCGAGTTCGTCGCCGCCTTCGACGTCGACGCGAAGAAGGTCGGCCTCGACCTCTCGGACGCCATCGGCGCCAGCGAGAACAACACCATCAAGCTCTGCGACGTGCCGAGCGCCGGCGTCACCGTCCAGCGCGGCCACACGCACGACGGCCTGGGCAAGTACTACCGCGAGACCATCGAGGAGTCGACCGAGGCCCCGGTCGACATCGTCCAGATCCTCAAGGACCGCAAGGTCGACGTCCTGGTCTGCTACCTGCCGGTCGGCTCCGAGGTCGCTGCGAAGTTCTACGCGCAGTGCGCCATCGACGCCAAGGTCGCGTTCGTCAACGCCCTTCCGGTCTTCATCGCCGGCACCAAGGAGTGGGCTGACAAGTTCACCGAGGCCGGTGTCCCGATCGTCGGTGACGACATCAAGTCGCAGGTCGGCGCCACCATCACGCACCGCGTGATGGCGAAGCTGTTCGAGGACCGCGGCGTCGTCCTGGACCGCACGATGCAGCTGAACGTCGGCGGCAACATGGACTTCAAGAACATGCTCGAGCGTGAGCGCCTGGAGTCCAAGAAGATCTCCAAGACGCAGGCCGTCACCTCGCAGATCCGTGACCGCGAGCTCGGTGCGGACAACGTCCACATCGGCCCGTCGGACTACGTGGCCTGGCTGGACGACCGCAAGTGGGCGTACGTGCGCCTCGAGGGTCGCGCGTTCGGTGACGTTCCGCTGAACCTGGAGTACAAGCTCGAGGTCTGGGACTCCCCGAACTCGGCCGGTGTCATCATCGACGCCGTCCGCGCCGCGAAGATCGCCAAGGACCGTGGCATCGGCGGCCCGATCCTCTCCGCGTCCTCGTACTTCATGAAGTCCCCGCCGGTTCAGTACTTCGACGACGAGGCTCGCGAGAACGTCGAGAAGTTCATCCGCGGTGAGGTCTCCAACTGACTCACCTGACACGGTGCGTCGGCGCGGTGCGATGAGGAGCGGCAACGCTCCTCGACAGCCGCATCCTTGAGGGTCCCCGGGCAATCCGCCCGGGGACCCTCGACGTATGTGACCCTTGCTCCCATGCCCGTCGTGCGTGACCTGCGCATACTCCTGCGCCTTCGGAACTTCCGCCGCCTGCTGGCCGTGCGGATCCTGTCCCAGTCGGCCGACGGCGTCTACCAGGTCGCCCTCGCGGCGCATGTCGTCTTCTCCCCGGAGAAGCAGGCGTCCGCCGGTGCGATCGCCTCCGCGATGGCCGTACTGCTGCTGCCCTACTCGCTCATCGGCCCGTTCGCCGGCGTACTGCTGGACCGCTGGCCGCGCCGCCAGATCTTCCTCTACGGCAATCTGCTGCGCGCCGCACTCGCCTGCTGCACCGCACTCCTGATCCTCGGCTCCGCCCCCGACTGGCTCTTCTACGCCTCCGCCCTCTGTGTCACCGCGGTGAACCGCTTCGTCCTGGCCGGCCTCTCCGCAGCGCTGCCACGCGTCGTCGAGCGGGACCTCCTGGTGCTGGCCAACTCCCTTTCGCCGACCGCGGGCACCCTCGCCGCCACGGCGGGTGGCGGCCTCGCCTTCGCCGTTCGGCTGCTCCTCGCGGACTCCGATGCGGCGGTGGTACTCCTGGGCGCCGGGCTCTACCTGGCCTCGGCACTGGCGTCCCTGAGCCTCGCTTCCGGCCTGCTGGGGCCGGACCGGAGCGAGGGCCACCTTCGTCTCCGAACGGCCCTCGCCACCACCGCACGCGGCCTGCGCCACGGAGTGCGCCATCTGGCCGAGCGAAGGAACGCCGCACGGGCGCTGGCTGCCATGACGGTGATCCGCTTCTGTTACGGGGCACTGACGGTCATGGTCCTGATGCTGTGCCGCTACGCCTGGACCGACAACGATTCCGACGGGCTGGCGCTGCTCGGCCTGGCGGTCGGGGTGTCCGGTGCAGGATTCTTCGTGGCCGCCGTCCTGACCCCCTGGGCCGCCGGCCGTCTGGGCAGATTCCGCTGGATGACGGTGTGCGCGGCGGCGGCCGCTGTCCTTGAGCCGGCCCTGGGCCTCTGGTTCACGCCCGCCCCGATGCTCGTCGCAGCGTTCATCCTCGGACTGGTCACGCAGGGAGCGAAGATCGCGACTGACACCGTGGTGCAGACCGCTGTGGATGACTCCTACCGCGGCAGGATCTTCGCGCTCTATGACGTGCTGTTCAACGTGGCCTTCGTGGGCGCCGCCGCAGCTTCCGCGCTGCTCCTGCCCGCAGACGGGAGGTCGGCAACGGTGGTGATCGGGGTCGCTCTGCTCTACGCCGTCGTGGCCGGGTTGCTGTGGCGGTGGAGCAAGACCGAATGAGGTGCTGTTTCACGTGAAACAGCACCCTCGGCGTATCTGCTGCCGGTCATGTTTCACGTGAAACATGACCGGCAGCCCAGCGGGTGAGCGGGTCCAGGCGACCTCAGCTCTGCGTCTTCCACCACTTCTTGAGCTCGGCCACGGCCGCGTCATGCTCCATCGGCCCGTTCTCCAGACGAAGCTCAAGCAGGAACGCGTAGGCCTTGCCGATGACCGGCCCCGGTCCGACGTCCAGGATCTGCATGATCTCGTTGCCGTCCAGGTCGGGCCGGATCGAATCCAGTTCCTCCTGGTCCTGCAACTGGGCGATGCGCTCCTCCAGCCCGTCGTAGGTCCGCGAGAGAGCACTGGCTTTGCGCTTGTTCCGCGTGGTGCAGTCCGAGCGGGTCAGCTTGTGCAGCCTCTCCAGCAGGGGGCCCGCATCGCGTACATAACGGCGGACCGCCGAGTCGGTCCATTCGCCGTCGCCGTACCCGTGGAAGCGCAGGTGCAGCTCCACCAGCTTCGCGACGTCCTTGACCAAGTCATTGGAGTACTTGAGCTCGGTCATTCGCTTCTTGACCATCTTGGCGCCCACCACCTCGTGGTGATGGAACGAGACGCGCCCGTCCTTCTCGAAGCGCCGAGTCCGCGGCTTGCCGATGTCGTGGAGAAGGGCGGCGAGGCGCAGCACGAGGTCCGGACCGTCCTCCTCCAGGGCGATCGCCTGCTCCAGGACGGTCAGGGAGTGCTCGTAGACGTCCTTGTGGCGGTGATGCTCGTCACTTTCCAGCCGCAGCGCGGGAAGCTCGGGAAGGACCTGCTCGGCCAGTCCCGTGTCCACGAGCAGCGCGAGCCCCTTGCGGGGGTGCGCGGAGAGCAGGAGCTTGTTGAGCTCCTCCCTCACCCGCTCGGCGGAGACGATCTCGATCCGGGCCGCCATCTCCGTCATCGCGACGACGACATCCGGAGCGACCTCGAAGTCCAGCTGAGCGGCAAACCGCGCGGCCCGCAGCATGCGCAGGGGATCGTCGGAGAAGGACTCCTCAGGCGTTCCGGGGGTGCGCAGCACTCGCTCCGCCAGGTCCGCGAGACCGCCGTGAGGGTCGATGAACTCCTTCTGCGGCAGTGCGACCGCCATGGCGTTCACCGTGAAATCGCGGCGGACAAGGTCTTCCTCGATGGAGTCGCCGTAGGAAACCTCGGGCTTCCGTGAGGTCCTGTCGTACGCCTCGGACCGGTATGTGGTGACTTCGATCTGGTAGCCGTCCTTCTGGGCTCCGACCGTGCCGAAGGCGATTCCGACCTCCCACACCGAGTCCGCCCATGGCCTGACGATCTTCAGCACGTCCTCGGGACGCGCGTCGGTCGTGAAGTCCAGGTCGTTCCCCAGCCTGCCGAGGAGCGCGTCCCGGACCGAGCCGCCGACCAGGGCGAGACTGAATCCGGCATCCTGGAATCGGCGGGCGAGAGCGTCGGCGACCGGGGACACCCGCAGCCGTTCGCTGACTGCGCGGAGCTGCACCTGGGTCAGGGCGCTGGAGTTGTCTTCGTTGGCGTTCGGCACAACAGAAAAGGGTACGTGCCCGGACCGGCCCGGGCGTCATGGTTTCCGCTCGCCCTGCGAGACTCTGCCGATCATGTGGCGGACACCCCGGCACTTGGTCGCGGCGCACATCGTTACCATGCGGGGACGCAGCAACGGACAACGAAGCACAGCAGCTGATGACGACGAGGGACGGATACGCGTGGCCGAGGCGGCAGACATCCAGGGGATGAGTGATTCTCCTGCCCGCCGGTGGCTACGGCGCACAGCCACCGCACTTGCCGGGGCTCCGCTCGTCGCCGCCCTGCTGGCCGGAGTGGCCGCCCCGCAGGCCCAGGCAGGCGGAACGACCAAGGCTCCGGCGGAATCGAGCACCGTCGCGGTCTCCCTGGACACCCTGACACCGAGCGCCCCTGTGAAGGGGGACACGCTCACCGTCTCCGGCACCCTGACCAACAAGGGCAAGAGCGCCGTCACGGACGCCCAGGTCGATCTGCGCGTGGGACCGCGGCTCTACGGCAGGACCTCCATCGACACGGCGGCTCAGCGCACCGGGTACGCCCCGGGGGCGGACCCGTACCCGGTCGGGGGCAAGTACACGGTCAAAATCGCCAAGCTTCCTTCGGGCATCAGCCAGGACTTCACTCTGTCCGTGCCGGTCAGCAAGCTGGATCTCGGCGACGACGGTGTCTACCAGCTGGGCGTCTCCCTCTCGGGCCAGACAGCTCGCGCCCCGTACGACCACGTGCTCGGCATCAAGCGGACCTTCCTGCCCTGGCAGAACGAGGACAGTGACTCCAGGACCGGCATCAGTTACCTCTGGCCGCTGATCGCCTCGGCACACCTCACCGCGGAGACCGGCTCCGACGAGCAGCAGACCCCGGTGTTCGCCGACGACGACCTGGCCGCGGAGATCGCTCCGGGCGGCCGCCTCGAACGGATGGTGTCGCTCGGCAGCCAGCTGCCCGTGACCTGGGTCGTCGACCCGGATCTGCTCGCCAGTGTCGACGCCATGACCAAGAGCTATCGCGTCAAGGCGGGTGACACCACGGTCGCCGGGACGAACCAGGCCGTGGCCAAGAAGTGGCTCAGCTCACTGGAAGCCGCCGTGGCCGACGGCAAAGTCGTCGCGCTGCCCTTCGGGGATCCCGACCTGGCCTCCATCGCGCACCGCGGCAAGAACGTGTCGGGCACGCTCAGCCACCTTCAGACGGCCAGCGCGGTAGCCGGGATGACGGTGGAGACCATCCTCCACCTCAAGCCGTCGACCGACTTCGCCTGGCCCGTCGACGGTGCGATCGACCCGTCCATCGTGGATGTCGCCACCTCGACCGGTGCCCACAACGTGATCGCCCGCAGCGACAGCCTCCAGGAGACCGCCGGTCTGTCGTACACGCCGACCGCCGCCCGCCCCATCGGCGGCGGCACCACCGCGGTGGTCTCCGACGCCCGGCTCTCCACGGCCTTCCAGGGCGACATGGCGAAGGCCGGCGACTCCACGCTCGCCGTGCAGAAGTTCCTCGCCCTCACCCTCGCCCTGACGCAGCAGGACACGGACAAGGGCCGAAGCATCGTCGTGGCGCCCCAGCGCATGCCGACCATCGCCCAGGCCCAGTCGATGGCCCGAGCCCTTCACGCTCTCGATGACGGCCGCTGGACGCAGTCCCAGAACCTGATGCAGGCGGCGGCCGCGAAGCCGGACGCGGAGGCGACCACCACCGTCCCCCGGACGTCCCAGTACCCGAAGAAGCTGCGCAGCCAGGAGCTGCCCACTCAGGCCTTCCAGGACATCAAGTCCACCCAGGCCTCCCTCGACGACTTCCAGGTCATCCTGACCCAGCCCGAGCGGGTCGTGACCCCCTTCGGCAATGCCATCAACCGATCCATGTCGACGTCATGGCGGGGCAGGCCCCTGGAGGCCCAGAAGTACCGGGACTCGGTGCGCACCTACCTCCAGGGCCTCAGCAACGAGGTCCAGCTCATCTCGAAGTCGGATGTCACCCTGTCCGGGCGCAGTGCCACGATTCCCGTGACGGTGCAGAACAGGCTGCTCCAGGACGTCGATCACCTGGTGCTCCGGCTGAGGTCGGAGAACGCGACGCGTCTTGAACTGAACGACGGCGGCGCCGTGGCGGAGCAGCCGATCCAGCTCGGCGCCGGCCACAGCCAGTCCGTGAAGTTCGACGCCGCGGCCAACATCAACGGTCAGGTCCAGGTGACGGCGCAGCTCTACACGGAGGACGGCAGGCCGTACGGAGCGGAGATGGCCTTCACCGTGAAGGTGTCCGAGCTCACTCCGACCGTGCTGCTCGTCATCGCCGGCGGGCTCCTGCTCCTGGTCCTCGCCGGAATCCGGATGTATGCACATCGCAAGCGTGCCAACGCGGGCGGCGCGGCGGACGACGGCGGCAGTGAACCCGAGCAGCCGAGTGACCCGACGCCGGACACCGGTCCTGAAAGCACGGAGCCGTCGGGCACGGGTGAGAAAGTGGACCGTTGAGCGATGTCTGTCGGGGCCGGTCGGCCGGGGACGATGAGGTGGGGTTTCGATGAACGCGCCGTACGACGGTGACCGCGGTCAGGGTACCGGCGGAGCCGGGTATCCCGGCGGGCCGCCGGTGCCGCCCGACCCGGAGCAGGTGCCCCCGGCCCCGGACCCGTATCTGCAGACCGCCTACGACTACGACCCTTACCGGGCCCAGGACCTTTCCGCCCAGGACCCGGTGAGTGAGGCGTTGTACGACCGCGCCGCACACCCACCGCCGCCCCCGGGCACCTACCAGGAGCCTCAGCCGCTCTACCAGCAGCCGCCGGCCGCCCAGTACCCACCGGACCCCCGGATCTGGGCGCAGACCCCGCCTCCCGAGCCGGACGGCCCGTCGCGCCACCTGCCGTACGGGGACAACGCCGCGACCACCCAGTTCGTGGGCGTGGACGATCTCGTCACCCAGGCGTCCACGAACCGCGAGGAGCCGGACGCGTTCGCCCATCTCTTCCGGGACCAGGAGGGCCCGGCCGGGCCCCCGGCCCCGGGCCAGCCGGAGCCGGCCCCGGCCCCCGCTCCCGCGCCGCCGAAGTCGGGCGGCGGGCGCGCCTCCGGGCTGCTGAAGTCCAGCGCGATCATGGCCGCCGGCACGCTCGTCTCACGGCTCACCGGTTTCGTCCGCAGCCTGGTGATCACCGCGGCGCTCGGCGCGGCCCTGCTCGGTGACAGCTTCACCATCGCCTACACGCTGCCGACCATGATCTACATCCTCACCGTGGGCGGCGGCCTCAACTCGGTCTTCGTCCCCCAGCTCGTCCGCTCGATGAAGGACGACGAGGACGGCGGCGAGGCGTACGCGAACCGGCTGCTGACCCTCGTGATGGTGGCGCTCGGACTGATCGTCGCCGTCGCGGTCTTCGCCGCGCCCTTCCTGATTCGCCTGATGTCGTCGACGATCGCCGGCGATCCGGCGGCCAACAACGTGGCCACGACTTTCGCCCGCTACTGCCTGCCCACCATCTTCTTCATGGGTGTGCACGTCGTGATGGGCCAGATCCTCAACGCCCGCGGGAAGTTCGGCGCGATGATGTGGACCCCGGTCCTCAACAACATCGTCATGATCGTCACGTTCGGCCTGTTCATCTGGGTGTACGGCACCTCGCACGAGTCCCAGATGGGCGTCCAGACGATCCCGCCGGAGGGTGTCCGGCTGCTGGGCATCGGCACCCTCCTCGGCCTGGTCGTCCAGGCCCTGGCCATGATTCCGTACCTGCGTGAGGCCGGGTTCCGCTTCCGTCCGCGCTTCGACTGGAGGGGCCACGGGCTCGGCAAGACGGTCAAGCTGGCCAAGTGGACCGTGCTGTTCGTCTTCGCCAACCAGGCGGGTGTCCTGGTCGTCACTCAGCTCGCCACCTCCGCCGGCAAGGCGTCGGGCCAGAACGGGGCGGGCTTCCTGGCCTACTCCAACGCACAGCTGATCTGGGGCATGCCGCAGGCGATCATCACCGTCTCGGTCATGGCCGCCTTGCTGCCGCGCATCTCCCGTGCCGCCCACGACAACGATCCGGGCGCGGTCCGCGACGACATCTCCCAGGGGCTGCGCAACTCGGCGGTGGCCATCGTGCCGGTCGCCTTCGCCTTCCTCGCCCTGGGCGTACCGATGTGCACCCTGCTCTACGCCTCCAGCGGCCCCGAGGCCGCCCGCTCCATGGGATTCATCCTGATGGCCTTCGGCCTCGGACTGATTCCCTACTCCGTGCAGTACGTGGTGCTGCGCGGGTTCTACGCGTACGAGGACACCCGGACGCCCTTCTACAACACGGTCATCGTCGCCCTGGTCAACGCGGCCGCATCGGCCATTTGCTACGTCGTACTGCCCGCCCAGTGGGCCGTGGTGGGCATGGCCGCCTCCTACGGGCTCGCGTACGCCGTCGGGGTCGGTATCGCCTGGCGCCGGCTGCGCAACCGCCTGGGCGGCGACCTGGACGGCGCCCACGTCGTACGCACCTATGCTCGGCTGTGTCTCGCCGCCCTCCCCGCCACCGTCGTCGGCGGGGCTGTGGGATTCGGCCTGCTCCATGTGCTCGGTGACGGCGCCTTCAGCTCACTCGTAGCCTTGGTCTGCGGCGGTGCCATGCTGCTGGGAGTGTTCTTCGTCGCGGCGAAGCGCATGCGGATCGAAGAGATCAACGGCATGGTCGGCATGGTCCGAGGACGGCTCGGCCGCTGAGGATCACCGGCCCGCACAACCATCACCGGTCTCCGCGTGTCGTGCAGGGTGCGGGAGTGTGGGCACAATTGGCGTGACTGTGCGGGGCTGGCTGGCATCGCCCAACGGATGGGGAGGCAGGACGACGGTGGCGGAACGTAGTACGGCTGCCGTCGACGTGGCCGACAACAGTGGTGACGAACCGCTGGCCGCGAAGGCGGACGAGGCCACGAGCGACGGTACGGCAGAGACTCAGGATGTGACGGGCACAACCTCCAAGGACGCGGAGAGCGAGCCGAGCGGCTCCGATTCCGCGATGTCGACCCCTGATCTGCACAGCGGTCACAAGCTTGCCGGGCGCTACCGGCTCGAGGAGTGCGTCACCCGTCTGGACGGGTTCAGCAGTTGGCGCGCTGTCGACGAGAAGCTGCGCCGGGCGGTGGGCGTCCACCTCCTGCCCGCAGACCATCCGCGGGCCCGCTCCGTGCTGGCCGCGGCCCGCTCCTCCGCCTTGCTCGGCGACCCCCGCTTCGTGCAGGTCCTCGACGCCGTGGAGGAGAACGACCTCGTCTACGTCGTCCACGAATGGCTCCCCGATGCAACCGAGCTGACCGCCCTCCTGGGCGCGGGTCCGATGGACGCGCACGACGCCTATCAGCTCGTCAGCCAGATCTCCCAGGCCATGGCCGCCGCACACCGTGAGGGCCTGGCCCATCTGCGGCTCACGCCCGGAGCCGTGTTGCGCAGTTCCTCGGGGCAGTACCGCATCCGCGGCCTCGCGGTGAACGCCGCGTTGCGCGGGATCACCTCCGACGGGCCGCAGCGCGCCGACACCGAGGCGATCGGCGCCCTCCTGTACGCCGCGCTGACCCAGCGCTGGCCGTACGAGAGCGATGCCTACGGGCTCACCGGGCTCCCCAAGGGCGTGGGGCTGATCGCCCCCGACCAGGTGCGGGCCGGCGTCCACCGCGGTCTCTCCGAGATCGCCATGCGGGCACTCGCCAACGACGGGGCGACGGCCTCCCGCCAGGAACAGCCGTGCACCACCCCGGACGAGCTCGCCAAGGCCGTCGCGGCGATGCCGCGCATCCGCCCGCCGGAGCCGACGTTCACCGCACCGCCCGAGTACCAGCGGACCACGTACCAGCAGGGCACCTACGGGCGCCCGGCCGTCCCCGGAGCCGTCGTCACCCCGCCCGTCGTCGTCCCTCCCGCCCCGCTCCAGAGCCGCACCGGAAAGGCCCTCAAGTGGGCCGTTTCGGCGCTGCTCATCGCGGCACTGGGTCTCGGCAGCTGGCAACTCGCGGAGACGCTCCTGGACCACGACAAGGGCTCGGACGACCCGGTAACCAACCAGACCAACCCGGAGAACGGCGACCAGCCGAAGCCCCGGCCCGCCGCACCCCTGAAGATCGTTGATGCCACGGAATTCACGCCCAGCGGCTCGGGCATCAGCGAGAACGAGGCACCGAACGCCACCGACGGCGAACCGGGCACCTCGTGGATCACTCCGCGCTACGTGGGCTTCCCGAACTTCGGCAACTACCCGAACCGCAAGGACGGCAGCGGAATAGTCGTTGACCTGGGCAGTGTGCAGGACGTCTCCGGCCTCGACGTCACCATGTACCGCAGTGGGCAGAAGGCAGAGGTCCTGGCAGCCGACGAAAACGCCTCCGCGCCTTCGTCCCTCTCCGACTTCCCCCAACGCCTCACGCAGCTGGGAACGGCGGGAAGCAGCCTCAAGGAGACCCTCGCCAAGCCCGTCCGGACCCGCTACGTCCTGATCCACATCACGGAGCTCCCCCAGGACGACACCGGTAGTGGATATCGCGGAGGAATTTCGGAGATCTCCGTTCTCGGGTGATCGACCCTCCCCCTGCCCACCCGAACCGTGATAGACAGACGGACCTTGACGCGGAGAGGGAGGGAGGGGGAGGTGGCCGCCGAGCCGTCCGGACCACTCAGCGACTCAGACCTCCTCGCTCGCCACGTAGCCGGTGAACCCGACGCTTTCGGTGAGCTCGTACGACGCCATCGCGACCGGTTGTGGGCCGTGGCGCTGCGGACCCTGGGGGACCGCGAGGAAGCGGCCGATGCCGTGCAGGACGCCCTGATCTCCGCGTTCCGCGCCGCGCACACCTTCCGTGGCCAGTCCGCCGTCACCACCTGGTTGCACCGGATCACGGTCAATGCCTGCCTCGACCGGGTCCGCAAGGCCTCCTCGCGGAAGACCGCACCGGTCGACGACCCCGAGCGGCTCGACCGGCTCATGGAGCCCCACGAGTCCGCCGAGGCGCCGGCCGAGCGCCAGGACCTTCAGCGCGAACTGCTCGCGGCACTGGCCACCCTCCCCGCCGAACAACGTGCCGCCCTCGTTCTCGTCGACATGCAGGGATACCCGGTGGCGGAGGCGGCCCGCATCCTCGATGTACCCCTCGGCACCGTGAAAAGCCGTTGTGCGCGGGGACGCGCGAGGCTGGCCCCTCAGCTCACCCATCTCCGCAGCGGAAGCGTCGACGGCGAAGGCAGGGGACCGGAACGGAACCGGACGCCGAGAACATCCGTCCCACCGGCGGCGGGACCGAAAGACGCCGGGCCGAGAGACCAAGGACCAGCAGACACAGGACCGGCAGGCGCGGAACCAAGCGACGCGGGCACGAGTGATCCAGCGGCAGTGAAGGGCGGAGGTGGACGCGTATGACATCGGCGACCGATACGGCCCGGCACCCGGATGTCTCGGAGATCTCCGACCTCACCGAGGGCCTGCTCTCCCCTTCCCGTACCGAGGATGTCCGCGAGCATCTGGCCGGATGCGGGGTCTGCTCCGATGTCCTTTCCTCACTTGAGGAGATTCGCGGGCTCCTGGGCAGCGCTCTCCCCGCCGCTGCGTCCATGCCCACCGACGTCGCGGACCGCATAGACGCCGCGCTCGCGGACGAAGCCCGGGGACCGCTTCCGACCGCGGCGGCGGCCCCGTCCGCAGATGTTTCACGTGAAACGGAGCCGACTGTCGCGGTGAAGGACCTCGCGGACCGGCCCGCGGGGCGCTCGCGCGCCGCCACAGGCCCCGGTCGCCCTGCTGTCCGCCGTCGGCGCCGGAACGCAGTGATCGGCACCGCACTCGGTGCCGCTGTGGTCAGCGTGAGCGTTCTACTCCTGCAGAACAGCACCTCGTCCCCTGACTCGGCCGGGCTCAAAGCCGCCGACCAAGGTGTCAGCGCCTCCCGTGACGGATCACAGACGTTCTCGCAGTCCACACTGGAAGCCCAGGTCCACGGCCTCCTGGGCTCCCGCACGGACGCTGCCAGCCCGCAGGACGCCGGCGGTGAAGAGCAGACGCAGTCCGCTGACACCAAGTCCTCGCCGGAGAATTCCTCGCCGGAATCCATGTCCCCGAAATCCTCCTCACCCCAGGCACCGCTTCGCGCCCCCGCCGTGAGCGTCCCCTCCTGCGTGGAGCAGGGCATCGGGCGGAACGCCGCCGCCCTGGCCATCGAACGGGGAACCTACGAGGGTGACGAGGCCTTCCTCGTCGTGCTGCCGCACCCCACGGACACCACCCGGGTCCAGGCCTATGTCGTCGACGCGGCATGTGTCGGTGCCGAGCCTGCGGCCAAGGGCAAGCTCCTGCTGACGCACGCTTACGCGCGCCCCTGAGAATCACGCGGATGGAGCCCCGGCACGTCGGGAATGCATCCCCCGTAGGATCCGTTGGGTGGGGTGAGAGTCGTTGAACCGGCCCCCAGTAGGCGTGGACAGTAGGCAGTCTGCAGAGACGAGGAAGAAACCCGTGAGCGACGTGCGTAATGTGATCATCATCGGCTCCGGCCCGGCGGGCTATACAGCCGCCCTGTACACCGCGCGCGCCTCTCTGAAGCCGCTGGTGTTCGAGGGCGCCGTCACCGCAGGTGGCGCGTTGATGAACACCACCGACGTGGAGAACTTCCCCGGTTTCCAGGACGGGATCATGGGCCCGGAGCTCATGGACAACATGCGCGCCCAGGCCGAGCGCTTCGGTGCCGAGCTCATTCCTGACGACGTCATCTCCGTGGACCTCACCGGTGACATCAAGACGGTGACCGACACCGCCGGCACGGTGCACCGCGCCAAGGCCGTCATCGTCACCACCGGCTCGCAGCACCGCAAGCTCGGCCTGCCCAACGAGGACGCTCTCTCCGGACGCGGCGTCTCCTGGTGTGCGACCTGCGACGGCTTCTTCTTCAAGGACCAGGACATCGCCGTGATCGGCGGTGGCGACACCGCGATGGAAGAGGCCACGTTCCTCTCCCGTTTCGCGAAGTCGGTCACCATCGTCCACCGCCGCGACTCCCTGCGCGCCTCCAAGACCATGCAGGACCGGGCGTTCGCCGACCCGAAGATCAAGTTCGCCTGGGACAGCGAGGTAGCCGGTGTCCACGGCGAGCAGAAGCTCTCCGGTCTGACCCTGCGCAACACGAAGACCGGCGAGACGTCCGAGCTCCCCGTGACCGGCCTGTTCATCGCCGTCGGCCACGACCCGCGCACGGAACTCTTCAAGGGCCAGCTCGACCTCGACGACGAGGGCTACCTCAAGGTCGCAGCCCCCTCGACGCGCACCAGCCTCACCGGCGTCTTCGGCGCCGGGGACGTTGTTGACCACACCTACCGGCAGGCCATCACCGCTGCCGGCACCGGTTGCTCGGCCGCCCTCGACGCCGAGCGCTTCCTGGCCGCGCTCGCCGACGACGAGAAGGCCACCGCAGCCACCGTCTGATCCACGCCTCACCCCACACCCCGAGATGTCAAGGAGGCCGCCGTGGCCCTGAAGGCCGTAACCGACGACTCGTTCGACGAGGTCGTCCTGAAGAGCGACAAGCCCGTGCTGGTGGACTTCTGGGCCGCCTGGTGCGGCCCGTGCCGTCAGATCGCCCCCTCCCTGGAGGCGATTGCCGCCGAGCACGGCGAGATCGAGATCGTCAAACTCAACATCGACGAGAACCCGGCCACCGCTGCCAAGTACGGCGTCATGTCCATCCCGACGCTGAACGTCTACCAGGGTGGCGAGGTCGCCAAGACCATCGTTGGTGCCAAGCCGAAGGCCGCGATCATCCGCGACCTCGAAGGCTTCATCGTCGAGAAGGCATAGCTCCAGAACCGCTGTTTCACGTGAAACGGGCCCATCCCTCCGGGATGGGCCCGTTTCACATACCTGCTCACAACGGCCGCAGGGCGGGTTCCTTCTGTACGGCGCCCAGCAAGCGGTCCAGGGCCATCTCGACGTCTTCCTTCCACGAAAGCGTCGTACGCAGCTCCAGCCGCATCCGTGGGTGCACCGGGTGGGGCCTGACCGTCTTGAAGCCCACTGCCAGCAGATGGTCTGCCGGCAGTACACATGCGGGTTCCTTCCAGCGGGCGTCCCCGAAGGCCTCGATCGCCTTGAACCCCCGGCGGAGCAGGTCCTTGGCCACCGTCTGCACCATCACCCGGCCCAGCCCCTGGCCCTGGTATCCCGGCAGGATCAACGCCGTCATCAGCTGGACCGCGTCGGGGGAAACGGGACTTGTCGGGAAGGCCGTCGCCCTCGGCACATAGGCGGGCGGAGCGTAGAGGACGAAGCCGACCGGCACATCGTCGACATGGACCACCCGGCCGCAGGACCCCCACTCCAGCAGAACGGCGGAGATCCAGGCCTCCTTCTCCTGCTCGGCCCTGCCGCTGTCGACCGCGGCGTTGCCCCTCACCGGGTCGAGCTCCCAGAACACACACGAGCGGCAGCGCTGGGGGAGATCAGACAGGTTGTCCAGCGTGAGCGGTACGAGCCGACGCCCCATGAAGGCTGTTCCTCACTTCCTCGCCCACCGCATCGCCTGACGGTCGGTGCACTCCGTTCGCGGAGGTGGATCAATTGGATGCGCCCTACCAGAACGCATCGTATCCACCGAGGGATCAAGCCGACACCGTGAATGAGCAAAGGGAAAGCCGTCTCCCGGCTTCCGTCCGGTACGGAAAGCAGAAGGCGGGCTGCTCTCCGTCACCCACCGGAGCACAACCCGCCACTCACTGCTCAGAGCCTCAGCCCTCGTCGTCCCCGGCCGTCTCCTCCGACGGCTGGGCCCGGTCCAGCACACGGCCCTCGCCCGGGGCGAGACTCCCGAGGATGCGGTCCAGATCCTCCATCGAGGCGAACTCGACGACGATCTTGCCCTTCTTCTGCCCGAGGTCGACCTTCACTCGGGTCTCGAACCGGTCGGACAGCCGGGACGCCAGGTCGGTCAGCGCAGGCGACAGTCGGCCGCCGGCCCGCGGCCCCTTGGCCTTCGTGGCACTCGTGGGCCTGGAGCTCATGAGCGTCACGATCTCTTCGACCGCACGCACCGAGAGCCCCTCAGCGACGATGCGATGCGCCAACTTGTCCTGCTCATCGGAGTCGTCCACCGACAGCAGCGCCCGCGCATGGCCTGCGGACAGCACCCCGGCCGCCACCCGGCGCTGCACCGGCGGCGACAGCCGCAGCAGGCGCAAGGTGTTGGACACCTGCGGCCGCGAACGCCCGATCCGGTCGGCCAGCTGGTCGTGGGTGCACTTGAAGTCCTTGAGCAGCTGGTCGTACGCGGCCGCCTCCTCCAAGGGGTTCAGCTGAGCCCGGTGAAGGTTCTCCAGGAGCGCGTCCAGGAGGAGCTTCTCGTCGTCCGTGGCCCGGACGATCGCCGGAATCTGCTTCAGATCGGCCTCACGGCAGGCTCTCCAGCGCCGCTCACCCATGATGAGCTCGAAGCGCCCGGACGCCGCCTTCCGCACGACGACGGGCTGGAGGAGGCCGACCTCCTTGATGGAGGTAACCAGCTCGGCAAGCGCGTCCTCGTCGAACACCTCGCGGGGCTGACGCGGGTTCGGCGTGATCGAATCGATGGGCAGCTCGGCGAAGTACGCCCCGGCCACCTCGGCCGGACTGCCGTCGGACACCGAGACAGGTGCACTTGGCTCCGGCACCACAGGACCACCCGAGCCAAGAGTGGTCACCTTCGCGACGGCCACACCCCGCTCGGACGTCAGGACCGGCGCCGTCCCGGGCGAGGACGTGCCCATCCCGGCGGGCGGCACCTGCTTCTCCTGCGGAGCGGCAGGGATCAGGGCACCCAGCCCTCGCCCCAACCCTCTACGACGCTCACTCACTGGATCCCCTCCGAAGTATTCTGCTGGCTGTTCCGGCTGCCCGACCGGGCATGCTGGGCCTCGTACTGGACCCCGGCCCCGCGCAACGCGATCTCACGAGCCGCTTCGAGGTAGGACAGGGATCCGCTCGAACCCGGGTCATAGGTCAGCACGGTCTGCCCGTAGCTCGGCGCCTCCGAGATGCGCACCGAACGAGGAATGCTGGTCCGCAGCACCTCCTTGCCGAAGTGGCTGCGCACCTCCTCCGCAACCTGTGACGCGAGCCTGGTCCGGCCGTCGTACATGGTGAGCAGGATCGTCGACACGTGGAGATCGGGGTTGAGATGCCCCCGCACCAGATCGACGTTGCGCAGCAGCTGCCCCAGCCCTTCCAGCGCGTAGTACTCGCACTGAATCGGGATCAGCACCTCCGCACCGGCCACCAGAGCGTTGACCGTCAGCAGGCCGAGCGAGGGCGGGCAGTCGATCAGGATGTAGTCGAGCGGCTGCTCGTACGCCTGGATGGCCCGCTGCAGTCGGCTCTCCCGTGCCACCAGCGACACCAGCTCGATCTCCGCACCGGCGAGATCGATGGTGGCCGGGGCACAGAAGAGACCTTCGACGTCCGGGACCGGCTGGACCACGTCGGAGAGCGGCTTGCTCTCCACCAGGACGTCATAGATCGAGGGAACTTCGGCATGGTGATCGATACCCAGAGCCGTCGAGGCGTTCCCCTGGGGGTCGAGATCGACCACCAGAACACGTGCACCGTGAAGTGCAAGCGACGCGGCAAGGTTCACCGTCGAAGTGGTTTTACCCACCCCGCCCTTCTGGTTGGCCACCACCATGACCCGTGTCTGGTCAGGCCGCGGCAGCCCCTCGCCGGCACGGCCGAGGGCCTCCACCGCCAGTTGGGCGGCACGACCGATGGGTGTGTCATCCATCGGCGGCGGTGTTTCACGTGAAACACCGTCCCCCGCCGATTCGGTTCGGGGACCGGGGACCGGGTCGGTCATCGGTCCCGCGATGTTGGCGTCGGACCGCAAGGATTCACTCTCCTCGACTTCAGGCTCGCAATGAACAGAGCCTGCCATGGTTTCGGGGTCGCGAACCAGCGAGGCCCGCTCTTCTGTGGATGAATCCACTTCTGTGGACAACTCCGTAGCCCTAACGGGCCTGCGATGGCGAGGGGTGGCGGCCACACGACCGCGGCCGATGATTCCATGCAGCAGAGAGCGACGTTTCACGTGAAACACGATGCCCCTGCAGCGTAGCTACAGGGGCACGACACTCCGCGCAGGGTACGTACAGCTGCCCTCCGGGTGCGTACGGACGCGCTCAGCGACGACGACGTGTCCGACTGACTCTCGCGGCCTTGGCGCGCTTTGCGGCGAACCTCACACCGCCAGGGCTCTCCCCGACCACCACACGGACCACGGTGGACATCGGATCGACCACGCCTTCGCCCACATGGAGCACCTCGGTCTCCACCACGCCGAGCTTGCTGAGGGCGGCTCGTGCCCCGTTGATCTCCTCCTCGGCGGTGTCCCCCTTGAGCGCCAGCATCTCCCCGTAGGGGCGAAGCAAGGGCACTCCCCAGCCCGCCAGGCGATCCAGCGGGGCGACCGCCCGTGCCGTCACCACGTGCACCGGCTGGAGCGTCCCCAGCACCTCCTCGGCCCGGCCGCGGACGACCGTCACATGGTCCAGCCCCAGCAGTTCGACGACCTCCTGAAGGAAATTCGTACGCCGCAGCAAGGGCTCAAGCAGGGTGATCTTCAGGTCCGGGCGCACCAACGCCAGCGGGATCCCCGGAAGGCCGGCGCCGGATCCCACATCGCAGACCGTGACGCCCTCCGGGACGACCTCGGAGAGCACCGCACAGTTCAGCAAATGCCTTTCCCACAGACGCGGTACCTCGCGCGGGCCGATCAGCCCTCGTTTGACCCCTGCGTCGGCCAGCAGTTCCGCGTACCGGACGGCCTCGGGAAAACACTCGCCGAACACCTCCCGGGCCTCGTCGGGCGCCTGGGGAAGCGCTACTTCCTCCGTCACGGGAACCGTCCTTCCATACCGCATTACCGCACCATGGGTGGCTGACTATCAGGCTGACAAAGATCGGCCCCGTCTGCGAACACAGACGGGGCCGACAGGAGAGGATCCGGTCAGGCCGGAAGGACGACGACGAAGCGCTGCGGCTCCTCGCCCTCCGATTCGCTGCGCAGACCTGCGGCCGCTACCGCATCGTGCACAACCTTGCGCTCGAACGGCGTCATCGGGTCGAGCTTCATCGGCTCACCGGTGCTCTTGACCTCGTCCGCGGCCTTGGCACCCAGCTCGGCGAGTTCCGTGCGCTTCTTGGCCCGGAAACCGGCGATGTCCAGCATCAGACGGCTGCGGTCGCCGGTCTCCCGGTGCACGGCCAGCCGCGTCAGCTCCTGGAGTGCCTCCATCACCTCACCGTCGCGGCCCACGAGCTTCTGCAGTTCACCTGCCGATTCACTGATGATCGAGACTGCGGCCCGGTCCGCCTCGACGTCCATGTCGATGTCGCCGTCCAGGTCGGCGATGTCGAGCAGGCCCTCGAGGTAGTCCGCTGCGATCTCCCCTTCCTGCTCGAGGCGGGTCAAGGTGTCGCTGCCCTCAGCGGCCGTGGAGGTGGTGCCTTCCGTCACGGATGGACTCCTTCTTACTTCTTGGACGGGTGCTTGGGCCGCTGCGGGCCCTTGCGCTGTCCGGACTTGGCTTGGCGTGAGGAGCCGGACGCGGGCTTGCCCGCCGGCTTGGACTTGTCGTCCTGCGGGGCGTTCTTCTGCAGGGAGGTCTTGGGCTCCGGCTCGCCGGAGTCGGCGTCCTTGGCTCCGCCCGGTTGGCCCGTAGCGGTCTGGCGCTTCGCCTTCGTCTGACGCTTGGGCTGCTGGCGCCGCTGTGCGGCTCCGCCCTCGGCCTCGGCGACGGCGGTGTCGCTCTTGACCACCGTGCCGTCCTCCTGGGGAGCGAAACCGAGCTTGGCCAGCCCGGTCACGAACTTCCGCTCGATGTCATTGCGGTCCGGGCCCTTGGCCACGATGCGCTTGACCATGTTGCGCCGGGTGCGGCCCTTCACCTCACCGTGCGCGGTGACGCTCTTCAGGAGGCGACCGAGGTAGGCGTCCTGCGCCTTGCTGCCCGGGGTGGGGTTCTGGTTGATCACGTACATCTGCTGACCCATGGTCCAGACGTTCGTGGTGAGCCAGTAGACGAGGACACCGACGGGGAAGTTGATGCCCATGACGGCGAAGATCAGCGGGAAGATGTACATGAGCATCTTCTGCTGCTGCATGTACGGCGTCTTGACCGTGAGGTCGACGTTCTTCGTCATCAGCTGGCGCTGCGTGAAGAACTGCGAGGCCGACATCATCACGATCATGACCGCGGTGACGACACGCACGTCGGTCAGCGAGGCGCCGAGCGCCTCGACCTTGTCGGCGCTGTCCATGAACTTGGCGGCCAGCGGAGCACCGAAGATGTGTGCCTGACGAGCGCTGTCGAGCAGCGACTGGTCGATGACGCCGATCTTCTTGTTCGACGCGATGGCCGAGAGCACGTGGTACAGGGCGAAGAAGAACGGCGACTGCGCGATGATCGGCAGGCACGAGGAGAGCGGGTTGGTGCCCGTCTCCTTGTACAGCTTCATCATCTCTTCGGACTGGCGCTGCTTGTCGCTCTTGTAGCGCTCCTGGATCGCCTTCATCTTCGGCTGGAGCACCTGCATGTTCCGCGTCGACTTGATCTGCTTGACGAACAGCGGGATCAGACAGATACGGATCAGCACCACGAGGGACACGATGGAAAGACCCCAGGCCCATCCCGTGTCAGGGCCGAAGATGGCCCCGTACAACTTGTGGAACTGGACGATGACCCAGGAAACGGGCCACGTGATGAAGCTGAACAGACTGGCAATCGTGTCCACTAATCAGGCTCCTTGAGCATTGGGCGAAGTCTCTGCGGCCGGACTCGGGAGATCGGTGGCCGACCCCCCGGGAGGCACATCAGCGGCGGAGTCCCCGCCCTTGCTGCCGCGTATGGCACTGCGCAGCAGTTCGTGCCAACGCGGACGTTTGCGCGGTGGAACGTGATCCACGCCGCCGGGTGACCACGGATTGCACCGCAGGATGCGCCAGGCTGTCAGCGCCGTTCCCTTGATCGCTCCGTGCCGGTCGATCGCCGTATATCCATAGTGGGAACACGACGGGTAGTAACGGCAGACAGGCCCGAGAAGTGGGCTGATCGTCCACTGGTACAGCTTGATGAGAGCCAGCAGCGGGTACTTCATCGCGCGCCCCCTCCCAGCAGCCGCTGAAGGGCGGCATCCAGGTCTCGGGCCAGCTGTTCATGGTCGGCGTCACCCGAACCGGGCAACGCGCGTACGACAACCAGGCTACCGGGGGGCAGCAGGGCGAGCCGCTCGCGGACCAGATGGCGAAGCCTTCGCTTCACCGCTGTGCGGACGACCGCGCCACCCACTGCTTTGCTGACAACGAAACCCGCACGCGGCGGGGGAGCAGTCTCCCCAGTCACGTGCGGGTCCGTTGCACCGCTGCGTAGATGAACGACGAGTAGAGGGCGGCCGGCCCTGCGTCCTCGCCGGACTGCGGTCGCGAAGTCCTCGCGCCGCCTCAGCCGATTCTCGGTAGGCAGCACGTCATGACGACCTGTACGCGATCAGGCGGACAGGCTGGCGCGGCCCTTGCCACGGCGGGACGCGAGAATCGCGCGGCCGGCACGGGTCCGCATACGCAGACGGAAACCGTGGGTCTTCGCGCGACGACGGTTGTTCGGCTGGAAGGTGCGCTTGCTCACTCGGGGGCTCCAGTAATGATCGTGTATTGGCGGGACATCGCCTGGCTGTCACCGTGCGCCCACGAGAGACTCGCGTAAACGCCCTAGTTGCACCGCTTCACAATCACAGATCGTGATCTTTGCCCATCGGAGGCAGGCGGCAGCAGCCATCGACAACTCGACCTGGTCACGGTACGCGCGGCTACGCCATCCGGTCAAACCGACCCTGCCGGACCCCCCATTGTGCACAGCCTGTGGACAACGACTTGAACCGCACGGGTCGGCCCGCCTACCGTGGCTGAACCCCGGTTCTTTTTCTTCCCGCCTGCCGGTCCTCACCCATCCCGACCCATACGTCCCGAGAACCACACATTCGTGGGACCAGCGAGAGAGCGTGCCTTGTGGCTGACGTACCTGCCGATCTTGCCGCAGTGTGGCCACGCGTGCTGGAGCAACTCCTCGGGGAGGGCCAGCAGGGCATCGAACCGAAGGACAAGCAGTGGATCGAGCGCTGTCAGCCGCTCGCGCTGGTTGCCGACACCGCGCTGCTCGCCGTCCCCAATGAATGGGGCAAGCGCGTCCTGGAGGGCCGGCTCGCCCCTCTCATCAGCGAGACGCTGAGCCGCGAGTGCGGCCGGACGATCCGGATCGCGATCACGGTCGACGACTCCGCGGGCGAACCGCCGAATCCGCCGGCGCCCCCCATGCACCAGTCCCCGCAGCCGCAGCAGCACCGCTACCAGGGGCCTCAGCACGACGAGCGACAGCACAACGACGGGTATGACGGATACGGCCACCGGCCCTCGGACGACGGCATGCCGACGGCCCGGCCCGCCTACCCCGACTACCAGCAGCAGCGCCCCGAACCCGGTGCGTGGCCGCGCACCCAGGAGGACCTTTCCTGGCAGCAGCCCCGCCTCGGCGGCTTCCAGGACCGCGACCCCTCCGCCGAGCAGTGGCGCGAGCCGTACGGCGGCGGCCGCTCCCAGCAGCCGCAGCACGACTACCGTCCGCAGCCTCCCGAGCGCCAGCAATACGAGTCGCAGCGCTCCGAGCGCCACGCCATGCAGGAGCCCCAGCACCGCCAGGGCGGCGGCACGGGACGTCCCGGCGGCGGTACCGGCCCGATGGGCGCACAGCCCGCGCCGGCACCCGGCCCCGGTGAACCGCACGCCCGGCTGAACCCGAAGTACCTCTTCGACACCTTCGTCATCGGGGCCTCGAACCGGTTCGCGCACGCCGCGGCCGTCGCGGTGGCCGAAGCGCCCGCGAAGGCGTACAACCCTCTCTTCATCTACGGGGAGTCGGGGCTCGGCAAGACGCACCTGCTCCATGCCATCGGGCACTACGCCCGCAGCCTCTATCCGGGCACCCGGGTGCGGTACGTGAGCTCGGAGGAGTTCACCAACGAGTTCATCAACTCGATCCGCGACGGGAAGGGCGACACCTTCCGCAAGCGGTACCGCGACGTCGACATCCTGCTGGTGGACGACATCCAGTTCCTGGCGAGCAAGGAGTCGACGCAGGAGGAGTTCTTCCACACCTTCAATACGCTCCACAACGCCAACAAGCAGATCGTGCTGTCCTCGGACCGCCCGCCCAAGCAGCTGGTGACCCTGGAGGACCGGCTGCGGAATCGTTTCGAGTGGGGCCTGACCACCGACGTGCAGCCTCCGGAGCTGGAGACGCGCATCGCGATCCTGCGCAAGAAGGCGGTGCAGGAGCAGCTCAACGCCCCGCCGGAGGTCCTGGAGTTCATCGCCTCCCGTATCTCCCGCAACATCCGTGAGCTGGAGGGCGCCCTCATCCGGGTCACGGCCTTCGCCAGCCTCAACCGTCAGCCGGTGGACCTCGGCCTGACCGAGATCGTGCTGAAGGACCTGATCCCGGGCGGCGAGGACTCCGCCCCGGAGATCACGGCGCCGGCCATCATGGCGGCGACCGCCGACTACTTCGGTCTGACGGTGGAGGACCTCTGCGGGTCCTCGCGCAGCCGCGTGCTGGTGACGGCTCGCCAGATCGCCATGTACCTGTGCCGCGAGCTGACGGATCTGTCGCTGCCGAAGATCGGTGCGCAGTTCGGCGGCCGGGACCACACGACGGTGATGCACGCCGACCGCAAGATCCGTGCGCTGATGGCGGAACGACGCTCGATCTACAACCAGGTCACCGAACTCACCAACCGCATCAAGAACGGCTGACGCCACCCCGCGCCGGCACACGCACGTACCCCGAAGGGGGGGGGGGGGGGGCGGCCGGGGGGGGCCCCCCCCCCCGGGGCCGCCCCCCCCGGGGGCCCCCCCCCCCCCCCGGCCGCGGGGCGTGGGGCCGGTCGACCCCCCCCCGGGGGGCCCACGCCAGG